>NZ_CP049157.1:0-332777 GCF_011493005.1 Caballeronia sp. SBC1 | reverse complement strand
CTGGCTGAAGCCGAAAAACGCCGCTGCGTTAAGCGCGAAGCACAGGCTGAACAACGTGGGCGACAAACCATAGTGGTTGATGATCACGAACGAGGCGCTTGCCAGGTAGATAAAAAACGACGAGACGCCGAACGCACCGACAAACGTCAGACCAAGAAACATCGGATCACTAAGTAATTTTCGATAACCCGCGAATGCGCTCGCCCACGAGCTGCCAGCGCGATGATGGATTTCCCGCGTCTCCTGCAACTGCGTAACCGCGAGCACGAGGGCAAGGCCGCCGGCTACAGTCAGCGCCCAGAAGACACCGCGCCAGCCGAACGCCGCAATGATGAAGCTGCCGGTCAGCGGCGCCAAGAGTGGAGAAACGCTCACGACAAGCATCAGCAGCGACATGAGCCGGGTAGCATCGTGACCGGTGTAAAGGTCCCGCACGATGGCGCGCGGAACGACCATGCCGGCACACGCGCCCAACGCCTGGAGCACACGAAAACCGATCAGGACGTGCACGTCCGGCGCAAAGGCGCAGCCCACACTGCCGATAGTAAAAATCGTCAGACCGACGTAGATCGGCATCTTGCGGCCGAAGATATCCGAAAGCGGCCCGTAGACGAGCTGGCAAACCCCGAGCGTGATAAAAAACACCATCAGGCTCATCTGCACCTCGGCCGGGGTGGCGTGCAGCGCCCCTCCAATGGAAGGCAGGGCGGGCAGGTACATGTCGATGGCAAAGGGGCCCACGGCGGTAATCAGGCCCAGCACAATGGCAAGTTGAAGAAATCGTCGTGTCATCATTTATTGAAAGGAAAGAGTGGCGGCATGGTAATCGAAGTCATGCCGGTTCGAGTGCGCGGGTCAAGTGCGCGGGTCAAGCGCGCATCACGGCGCATTCCAATTTCGGATACCAGTCCGACCCGCGCCCGCCGGGTGTCAGGTCGAGCATGGTCCACAGCGGCATGGGGCTACATACATGACGAACGACGCCTCGAGAAATCGACATCGCCTGCTTCAACCATGTCGATATTCACCCGTACGCATGACGCAACGTAGGGCTTTTACATCGGAAGAGAGTCGAGTCGGGTAGGGCAGCTAAAAACGCGGCCGAAAGCAAAACCAAGTCAAACGGGTGCGGGTTTGAAATCCCCAGGTCAAGCGGACGCGAACTCTGCATCTGCCCTTCATGATGTGCACTATAGTGAAATCCACGCTGGCGCGCTCAGATGACCAGGAGACTATGCGGCGGCGCAGGAGACGACCGGAAGGTTCACAACAGGCATAACTTCGCCTTCGGGTCCCGTTCAATAAACATGGCGTCCAGCGCCATGGTCTAGAACAACAAGGAGTGAGATTCAATGATCCAGGCACATCCACTATCCTGCCCATGCTGTGGGGATCCAGCCACCCGCGTGCTTACCCGCCGTCGTTTCCTGGCCCTCGCAGCCGAGGGCGCCGCGGCACTCGCCTTGCTACCGCATTCCGCCTACGCCGACACGGGCGCGACCCGGACCATCGCCTACGACTCGGTCCCTAATCCATTGCATTTACCGCGCGATACTTACTTCGGCGAATGTTCGGGCGTCGCGTTGAACTCCAAAGGCCATATCTTCGTGCTGTCGCGAGGCAATACGAGCGGCCCGGCTTACGGTGCGGCGGCGGCTCAGTTGCTTGAGTTCGCACCCGACGGCCGGTTCGTGCGCGAGATCGGCCACAACCTCTATGCCTGGTCTTTCGCGCACATGGTCAAGGTGGATCGCGAGGACAATATCTGGGTGACGGACAAGGGCTCGGACATGGTAATCAAGTTCACGCCCGACGGCCGCGTAGCGATGGTATTCGGCCGCAAGCAAGAGGCCGCCGATGAGGAAACCGGTCCGCTCAAGCATCCGAATCCGCCGCTTCCTGCCGAGCCGGGCCGCTTTCGCCAGGTAACCGACGTGGCCTGGGACGCCGCCGGCAACAGCTATATCAGCGACGGGTATATCAACTCGCGCGTGGCCAAGGTCGACAAGAACG
This sequence comes from Caballeronia sp. SBC1, assembly GCF_011493005.1. Lineage (NCBI taxonomy): Bacteria > Pseudomonadati > Pseudomonadota > Betaproteobacteria > Burkholderiales > Burkholderiaceae > Caballeronia > Caballeronia sp. SBC1. The sequence continues at coordinate 330,764 of NZ_CP049157.1, read as the reverse complement.
GTAACTGGCTGAAGTCATGGGGCGAGCGCGGCACCGGGCCCGGACAGTTCCACACGCCGCATAGCATTGCGCTTGACGCTAACGGTAGTGTCTATGTAGCCGACCGAAGCAACCGTCGCATCCAGGTGTTCGACGGCGAAGGCAATTTCCAGCGCCAGTTCACTATCGACGTGCCCGTGCCTCCCGGTGCGCGGCCCGCAATTGGTTATGCGCCAGATGAGGCAGCCATAGCCGCCGGCACGTTTGCACCCGGCTCGCCGTGGGCCATCTGCATCTCGCCGGGACCCAACCAGGTGCTGTACAGCTCCGATGCTTTCCCTGGGCGCATCTATAAGCTGTCGCTTGAGGGCGAGGTGTTGGGGGTACTCGGCGAATCAGGTAAGCAACTGAAGCAGTTCGGCTGGATCCATCAGATGGCTTGTCCATCGGAGAACGTGCTGTTTGTTGCCGAACTGCTGAACTGGCGCGTACAGAAGCTGGTGTTGCACGCGTGACGCTCATTGTGAAATGAATCTGATCGAGTCGCCGGAGTGGCGGGCTGCTGCTCGCCACTTCATCTAAGGCTGCTGTCCGGGGCTTTGCGTTAGCCCAAAACATGCGTTAGCGATCGTTGGCGAAGTTGATCTAATCCGCTTATCCAAGGGTCTCATATTTACTGACTTTCTCAAGGCGCCTCTAGCGGCTGTCAACCAATGCTCACCCCCAGCAAACCTGCACCGCACTCGGCGATATCCACTATACAAATCCCGGATAGTGCTTAAGAAGCGTTGTCCCAAGCGGATCAAAGGCGATACTGCGGACACGCCCTCCCGAACCTACGGGTTGCCCCGCATAGTCGACGCTAATGACCCGCCACTAGTATCCCCGCCGCAGAAGCGCGATATGTATAAACTGGGAAAATCGACAGGTCAGCGGCATGCCTGCGGGTTTGTCCTTTAGCGAATTTTTGTCAGCACCGCCCCTTTTTGTGCGCTAAGCGGTCAAGCAGTCAGCAACCCCGTGTCGTACAGCACGCCCGGTGACGACGTAACAAAAATATAAGGAAGAGACATGAGCAGCAGTCCGTCAGTCGACGTTCAGACCTTCATTAATGAACACCCGTTCGGCGGGTTTCAATGGCTGATCTTTGGAATGTGCTTTGTCATTGTCCTGCTGGATGGATTCGACACAGCGGCTATCGGGTTTATCGCGCCGTCCCTGATCACCGAGTGGAATATCAGCAGGCCTGCACTTGCTCCGGTCCTGAGCGCCGCGTTGTTCGGGCTGGCGTTCGGTGCGCTCCTCGCCGGTCCGCTTTCCGACCGCCTGGGACGGCGGGTGCTTCTGATTGCATCGGTCGTGATCTTCGGCGTTGCTTGCCTGGCTTCCGCTTTCTCCGGCGACCTCACCCATTTGACAATATTGCGCTTCATCACGGGACTCGGACTAGGCGCAGCCATGCCTAATGCAGTGACGATCATGAGCGAGTTCTGTCCGGATCGCCGACGCGCAACCCTGATCAACCTGATGTTCTGCGGTTTCCCGCTAGGCGCTGCGTTCGGCGGTTTTCTCGCGGCGTGGATGATTCCCGCTTTCGGATGGCGTAGCGTTCTGATGCTCGGCGGCGCGACTCCGCTTTTGCTGGCAGTCTTGCTGCTCATCGCGCTTCCGGAGTCGGTGCGTTACCGGGTTGCGCATGCGCATGCCGTCGACAAGATTCGCGCAACGCTTAGCCGCATTGGTCGCAGCGCCGCTAACGCCACGTCGTTCGTCATGACGGAACAGGCTCAGGCCGTGCCGGGAAAAAGCGGTATCCGGCTGGTGCTGTCGCGGGAGTACATCGTTGGGTCGGTGATGCTTTGGCTGACCTATTTCATGGGACTCGTCATCTTCTACGCATCGATCAACTGGATGCCGATTCTGCTTAAAGAGGCGGGTCTGAGCGCGCAGCGCGCCACGCTGATTTCTGCGCTGTTCCCGCTGGGCGGCGTGGGCGCCGTGCTGTGCGGCGTCCTGATGGACAGGTTCAATCCGAACCGCATCATTGGAGCATGCTACGCATTGACCGCGATCAGCGTGTATTGCATTGGTCACGCGGTCGGCAATATCAGCCTGCTGATCGTCGTCGTCTTTGCGGCAGGCGTATTGATGAACACGGCACAGTCGTCCATGCCCGCGCTAGCGGCCGCGTTCTATCCAACCCAGGGGCGCGGCACCGGCGTTGCATGGATGCTGGGCATTGGCCGGTTCGGCGGCATAGCGGGTTCGTTCCTGGTCGCCGAGCTGACCCGGCAGCACTTCAGTTTTGAAAACATCTTCGCTGTAGTGGCAGTGCCCGGCGCGGTCGCATGCATTGCACTACTGATCAAACAAGCCTTTCAACCAAGATCCGCAAGCGTCAAGGTCAGCGACATAGGAACGGTTTCGCACTAGTCGCGCGGACGACATACAAAAAAAAGCCCGCGCCCCTCTCGAAGGCGCGGGTTAAAGCTTACGGAGCGTCGCCCGCCAGGACGAGGGGGACCCGGCGAGGACGAGACCTAGCATAGGCGTTTTCGTTTGAAACAGGTCTTTCCCCATATATCGGCTCCTTACGGACCTTTCCCGGAGGCCGTGCCCGGGAACGTGCTTAAGGATTGGTATAAATCGGGAACAGTTTTAAATAACAACCTGCGCTTCGCGGACCACGACAGACCGGGTGATCAACGGATCAATGGTTTCAGTTGCCGTGAACTGATCCGCCACCGCACGCGCCGCGAGGTGACTCACCCGACGGAGTTGCCAGGGCGCTGGTCATCCACGGGCGAACCGCTTCAGCCTCGTGATATGGCGCCGCCTTTGAGCTCGGAGCTCGCGTTTGAAGATCGCGCCTGCTGCGCTTGCATCCCGAGTTCAAGCAAGCGATTGGTCGCAATCGATCCGGCGACCGCGCACAACATCGGCACAATGAAGTCGTGATCCACACGCGTGAATTCGACCATGAGGACGAGCGCGGTGACCGGCATTTTCATCGATGAAGCGAGAAAGGCCGTGGCCCCGACAATCGCAAAAGCACCCATGGGCGTACCCGGCCATATCAACGTCCAGACTCCGCCCAGCACGATAGCGAGCAGCGCGCCGTTAGACATGCCGGGAGTGAGCAGGCCGCCTTGGGCGCCCGCGCGCAAACTGCTGGTGGTTATGGCGACCTTGATGACCAGCAGCGTGGCTGCAAGGCCGATGGTCAGCTCATTGCTGAAGCCCAGCTGCGCAGGTGTCTTGCCGTTGCCGAGGATCTGCGGGAACGACACCGCGAACAAGCCGATGATCAGGAAGTTGACGAGCGAGAAAAGCGGCAGCGTCCATCCCTTCGGTGCGGCCGCGCGGGCCTTCGTCGTCAACTGGACGAACGCGAACGCGGCCACGCCAAATACGGGACCCGTGACAATGGACCACGTCACGAGGTTCGCGCTCAAGCCGAAGTGCGGCACGACGTATTGCGATTCGTCGCCGAGGCCGAGCCACGCGACCACAGCCGCGATGACCGAGGTGACCAGCGCGGGAATCACGACACGCAGCTCGAACGACCGGAGCAATACTTCGAGAACAAAGATCGCTCCGCCAAACGGAACGTTGTACACGGCAGCGAGCCCGGCGCCTGCGCCACACGCCACCATCAAGCGGGTTTGCTCGACGGTGAGGCCGGCGTAGTGCGACAGCCATCCTGCAAGCAAGGAGCCGATCTCGCGAGGCGCAACCTCACGGCCAAGCGGCGAGCCCAGTGCAACGGTGATGATCTGAAGCAGCGCATGCGCGGTCGTGGTGACGGGAGGCATGCGCGGGTCGTCGGATGACACGGCCTTCTTGATGCTGACCAGCGGCCGCCCATAACGATAGATGACGAACCAGCCGCAGCCTGCAACGAGACCGCAGAGCACCAGCACGGCGACCCGGCGGCCAGCCGATGCCGCCACGACGCCCTCGTAGAAACTCTCGTGTCCGACCAGTTGCGTGATGCTGTAGCCGTAAGCGACGTGCTGAATGAAATGCAGCAGCAGCGCCAACGCCATGCCGCCCAGGCCGGCGCCAATCCCTGTAAGAACGGTGACCATCGCGAATCTGATCAGTGGGTTGCCGGGGACTCCGGGGCGGGGTGGTTGAGCGAGCATCGGAGAATGTTAGCGATATGAAAGGGGTGGCCGATTGAGCATCCTTGCATTCATCGGTTAAGCATAATCAAAAAACTTCAATTAGCGTGAACCCGAATCTACCGCTTGAGGAATCAGGCGTCAAATTCATTTATTTTTTTAATTAATGTACTTTGCGCATGATTCCAATGGGACCCCGGCGTGCTCCTATTGATCGCGATCAGCTTTGCGTCGGCCCCTTGAGCCGTTCAAGAAGCGAACTGATCAGATCGATCGGCATGGGGAAAACAATGGTCGAATTCTTATCGCCGGCTATGTTGGTCAGTGTCTGCAGATAGCGCAGTTGCATGGCTTGCGGCGCTTGCGCGAGCATTTGCGCGGCCTGCAACAGCTTTTCCGACGCTTGCAGTTCGCCCTCCGCGTGGATGATCTTCGCGCGCCGTTCGCGCTCGGCTTCAGCTTGCCGGGCAATGGCGCGCACCATGGTCTCGTTCAAATCGACGTCCTTGATCTCGACATTCGACACCTTGATGCCCCATGCATCGGTCTGCGCATCGAGCACCTTTTGAATGTCCATGTTGAGGCGCTCGCGCTCCGCCAGCAGCTCGTCGAGTTCATGCTTGCCGAGGATCGCGCGCAAGGTCGTCTGCGACAACTGGCTGGTTGCCTCGAAGAAACGCGCGACCTGGATGACAGCCTTCTCTGGATCGACCACGCGAAAGTAGACCACCGCGTTGACCTTCACGGAAACGTTGTCGCGCGTGATCACGTCTTGCGGCGGTACGTCGAAGACGACGGTGCGCAGATCCATTCTTACCACTTGCTGCACCGCGGGAATGATGAGGACGAGGCCCGGCCCCTTGACCTTCCAGAAGCGCCCGAGCATGAAGACGACACCGCGCTCGTATTCGCGAAAGATGCGGATTGCCGAGAACAAGATGAGGATGACTAACGCCAGCAAGACGCCGCTGAAGCCAAACGTGAATCCGACCATTATTTTTCTCCTTGTTTTACTTCGTCCAGTCGCGCCACGCTCAGCATGAGCCCATGACGCCCTAGCACCCGGACGCGCTCCCCGCGCACGAGCAGTGCCGGAGTCTCGTGAGAGCACACACGCCATCGTTCGCCGTGCACGCGAGCCCAGCCGCTGTCGCTCGGCGGCACGTCTTCCAGCATCTCGCCGATACTGCCAAGCAGCGCTTCCCCGCCGCTTACCACCGGCCGCCGGCGTGCCCGCAATGCGACGCTCGACACAACGAACACGAACAGCGCAGTGGCGACCGTCAGGCCGACCACGAGTGACACCGGAATGCCGTAGCCGGGAGTGTCGGTACGAAACAGCATGAGCGCGCCCATCGCAAACGCGACAATGCCGCCGAAGCCGAGCGTGCCGAACGTGGGCAGGAAAATCTCGGCAACGAGAAAAGCGATGCCAAGCAGGATCAAGCCCAGTCCCGCAAAGTCGACGGGCAGCAATTGCAATGCAAACAAGCCCAGCATCAGGCTGATTGCGCCTGCAACACCGGGTAACGCGAGGCCGGGATTCGCGAACTCGAAGAACAGGCCGTACATGCCGATCGTAATGAGAATGAGCGCTACGCTCGGATCAGTAATTGTCGCGAGAAAGCGGCTGCGCCAGTCGGGCTGGATCGTCACGACAACCGCGCCGGATGTAGCGAGGACATGATCGCCCGTGATCGTGTGCACATGCCGGCCGTTCAGCTTCGCGAGAAGGTCGGGTACGTCGGACGCGTTCAGGTCGATCACGTTCTGCGCGAGTGCTTCGCTCGCTGACAAGCTGACCGCTTCGCGTACCGCGCGTTCGGCCCACTGCACATTGCGGCCGCGCAGTTGCGCGAGGCCACGTATATAGGCCGCTGCATCCTGCACTTGCTTGGTGGTCTCGGTGGATGCCGCATTTATGCCAGCGGATGCCGACGCACCTGTGTCTGTCTTCGCCTGGCCCGGGTCAGGCTCGGTGGGCCCGCCTGCGCTGAGACGGATAGGCGTGGCGGCGCCCAGGTTGGTGCCAGGCGCCATCGCGGCTATGTGGCTTGCATAGACGATGTACGTCCCGGCGCTCGCAGCCCGTGCCCCGCCCGGTGCAATGAACGCTGCAACGGGAACAGGTGACGCGAGGATAGCCTTGATGATCGAGCGCATCGACTGGTCGAGTCCGCCGGGGGTATCGATCTCGAGAACGGCCAGTTGAGCACGTTCTTCAACCGCCCGGGCAAGCGCGCGAACGACGAAGTCGGCGCTAGCCGGGCCGACAGCGCCGTCAAGTGGAATGACCACGACAACCGGGCCCGCGGCTACGGCATTGCAGAGCATCAGCCCTACGAAAAAGGCCGCCGCTTTGCGCAACAAGAAGGCCGCTGTACGGAGAAATGCGCGCACGGCATGCGGGCGAAACAAGCGAGACGGATAGCGTTCCATCACGATAAGAGCCGCATCTGCAGACAGGGTGACGCAGGCTCAACGAGGGTTGCCTGACATTAAGCTTATGCCAAATTAAGCACATACCAAATGTGTCCGCTCTAAGGATTTACACGATGAAGCCGCGGCTACCGCTCAAGCGATATCAGGCGCGGGCAAAGGCTTCACTTACCTCATCCGATCGTTTCTGGTTGCGTGCGATGCCGGAATATTTTCACGGCTTTGATCGTTTAGTCCATATACCGCGACGCAAGCGGTGCAAGCACGCGCAATGTGTCAGTCGACGCTGGTAGGAAGCCGTGCTGGGTCCACGCAGGAGACGATGATGCGACAGTTACTTCAACTGGGAATAATGCTTGCCGCCATGGGTTTTGCCGGGCCCGCGCTTGCGCAAACGTACGGCGACGCAGCCGGTTCAGATGTTGACTCCGGCGTCAATTGCCGCGCCGTAGCGGGACAAGCGGATGTTGATGGATCGCCGCAGCAAGTCGTGGGACGGGCGTGTCTGCAAAGCGATGGAACCTGGCAGTTCGTCGAGAGCCCTGACGGCGGCATGCTTGTGTACCCGGTCGGGTACTATCCGTATTCCGATCCTTGGTACTGGGGGCCGCCGCTTTTCATTGGCGCGGGCGTGAGCTTTATTTTCGTCGATCGTTTCCACCACCATTCACACTTCGATCATTTTCATCAAACGGGTCATATGCACGTCGGCGCGCCAATGGGTTCCGGCTTTCACGGCGGACCATCGCAATTTGGCGGCGGCATGCACGCGTTCTGGGGAACGGGGCGGCACTAGGTCGAGGCTTGGATTGGGCTGGCTCAAGCAGTATGAGTATTGAAATTTTTAAATACAACTTTCGGCGAGAACGCGGCATTCGAATGATGCATTGCCTCTTGCTGGGTCAAAAGCTGGACTGCAGCCCGACCCGCTTCCGACAATTCCGACAAGGTTGATTCGCCCGCTTATTGCAGGACGACCGTGGGCAATTTCGATTCATCCAGCACGGCGACTCCGCAGAACCAGTCGCCTCCATGCACGTCGTATTTCCAATGCATATTGGATTTCAGCAGCGACCTGCAGTTATCGAGCGAAATCATGCCGGGCTCGGCAACGGTGCATCGACCTACGGCAATCGTGGGCTCCGGCAACACATGCTCGGAGGCTGTGCGAACAGGCGAGGGCGTCGAGGTGGATTGCAGGTCATCGACCAATTGCTCAAGTTCCTCGATACGGCCGGAATACCAGGTCGTGAGACACGTTTCATCGGTGCAATGCGTTTCTCTCCAAGACCATTTGGCATCGCTGTCCGCACGGAATGAACGTTTATCCGCAACTGCGCGGCGCGCTTTCCAATACAGCTTTCCGAGTTGATCGTCGAGCTTCGACAAATCCGGGTTATGGCAGATCAGCTTTTCAGTCGCTGAGTGACCGAGGTTGCAATCGAAGCTGGTGGCATGGGCCACGAGCGGACTGCCTAATAGAATTATGGAGATCAGGGTGGTCTTGAAGAGAGTCATCGTTATCGCTGGAAGAATGGGCCTTTCACTCATACTCGGCTGGATTCGATGCAAGGAATGCAAAGAAAAGAACTGGGGTTCGGTCTGTACTTACCAAATATTTCCAATTGACCAGGCGGTTGTTCAAAGAGTGTGTAAACGGCTGGCTAGCGGGTTTTTTTTCAAGCGGCGTGAGGTACGCTAGGGAGAGTAGGCTGGCGGGTAGAGGAGAGTACGAAGGAGGGCACGACCGGCGCTGGTTGAACATGTTACTTAAAGCTTGCAGCGCTGCCTGAGCGCTAGCTGCGCGTCAGGAATGCGGGGTCATCACATTGACTGTGCGGTAAGTCGGGGTAAGGAGGCAGGAAAATATTGCGGTCATTCTTTGATGATCACAGGCCATTACGCGAGATCATCCTATGTCGAAAGACAAGTTTCACGAGTAATCAGGCATCTGCTGCGAGCCTCGGTGCTAACGACGCAGCTGGGTTCCACTAGCGTGCAGCGAGTCGCGCAGATTGTCACTATCATCGAGGGTGCGGCGCTCAAGGCCAATGCCCCGGATTGAACCTGACGGACTAAGCCGCCCGCCCGGGAAATGAAGGTGCCGGAAGGTGCCGGCTGAAAGAAACAAGGATCTGATCAGTGCATTGGTGGAGCGCGTAAGTGTAGGCCGAAGCTGACGGTATGGTGGCTTCCGCCCTCGCTAGTTCCAAAACATGGCTCATCGGAGTTGGCTTATGTTGAAAACGGTCGCAGCCTCTTTATTGCGTCCTGGCATGTTCCTGCACAGTCTGGATCGGCGTTGGCTCGATCACCCATTCTGGAAGAACTCGTTTTTGCTTACCGCTGTCGATATTGAGAAGATCGTCACAAGCGGAATTACATCTATTGTGATTGATACGGATCGAGGTCTCTCGTGCCCGGAGGAGTTCCTGGGCGAACCGGTTGACCCGTTCAATGCAGGCAGCTCCATCGCGCAGACGGGGGACGGCCAGCTACTCGACACGGCGGCTACGGCACGCACGCAACTGCCGCGAAGACCAGTAGCCGAGGAAATTGAACACGCAAAGCGTCTGTTCGAATCGGCCTCCAATGAGATGAAGATGGTGTTTCAGCAAGCCCGCATGGGAAGAGCCGTGTCTGGCACTGGCATGATGCCGCTGGTGCAGAGCATTGCCGCGTCAGTTATGCGCAACCCATACGCATTGACCAGCGTGGCGCGCCTCAAGCACCACGACGGCTACACGTATATGCATTCCGTTGCCGTATGTGCGCTGATGACGGCGTTGGCGCGGGAACTCGAACTTGACGAGCCAGTTGTGCTGGAGGCGGGCGTGGCTGGTTTGCTACATGACCTCGGCAAAGCGCTCATGCCGCTCGCCGTGCTGAACAAGCCCGGAAAGCTGAGTGTGGAAGAGTACGAGGTCGCCAAGAAACACTCTTATGACGGCTGGCACATGCTGCAGTCAGCCGATGTCAGTGCCGGAGTGCTGGAGGTCGCGCTGTACCATCACGAAAAGGTCAATGGCCGTGGGTATCCGCATGGGCTCAAGGACAAAGCCATTCCCCTGCTGGCCCGGATGGGTGCGGTCTGCGACGTGTACGACGCCGTCACATCCGAGCGGCCATACAAATCGTCCTGGCATCCGACTCAGGCGCTTCGCAGCATGGCTTCGTGGGATGGGCAGTTCGACAAGACCATTCTTGCGGCCTTCATCAGCACGGTCGGCATTTATCCGGTGGGCTCGCTGGTCCGGCTGGAATCGGGCTTCCTTGCTGTCGTGCTCGATCAGGGCAGCGGGTCAATCCTCACGCCGACCGTCAAGATGTTCTTCTCATGCAAGTCGAATCAGCCGGTCTTCCCTCAAATAGTAGACCTGAAGAAATCAAAGGGCGCCGACCGGATAGTGGCCATTGAAGATCCCAAACAGTGGAATCTTCCGCAACTAAACGACCTTTGGCTGAATCAGGCCGGTCCCTTTGCGTAGGCGTCGCAGGGGGCGCCATGGGTCGTTGCATCGTCTTGCCAGATGTACCCGGGCTGTGCCGGGTTAGCTTAAGCAGACTATTCAGTCGCCGCCGTTTCAGCTCGACTGTGTAACGCCGAGATTTCATTCCCATCAGGTTCTGAATCACGTACGACTGATTGACCGGGCTCGGCGCGAAAAGAGCGCCAGCGGCCTTGTTACGTTCGCGCACCTGTCCAGGTAATGCCTGGTAAGCAGATGGCATCTCCAGCCCGTAATTGCCGAAATGCCCCTCTTCAAAGCGCTCTAATCTCACTATGCGCGCATGGAGTCCTCTGCGTTGACTCCTGCGTACGCACATCAGGTCCATGACGGGAAGGTGCGTCAGTTGCCTCGGAACTCAGGCCGGTCCAAACCCGCAGCAACGACTCTTGAGGGAGAAAAATCTTGAGGCGCTGTATTTTTATCGCGATGCTCTTTTGCACACTCAATCTTCAAGCTTGCGCCAGTTCGGTAGAAACGTTTGCCCTTGGCGGAATCGTCGGTGCCGTGGCGGGCGTATCCGCTATCGTCTGTGCGGTCGGATGCAAATGATTCGCGCCACGAAGCGCCCAATTGTTCTCGACGTTTCCCGCCGGAATGCATCAATCGTGCGGCACGACGACAAGCATACGAGTCAGGCGCTGGGGAATGTCACTCGCTGCCTTTGTGCACTGGAACCCCTTGATTCGCCGGCGGATCACGGCGTTATGCAGTTCGCGCAGGGAACGATGACAGCCGTACTTTCGCATGGGTTGAGCGAAACAGCGATCGAACGGCTTCTTAAGCGTAACGACGTTGTATTGCTGATGGAATGCGATCAAAGGGTATGCCGCGTGCCTTATCGCGGCAAGCAACGTAGGAGCGACGTACTGAGCTTCCTGAGAATAGCGGGGCCGCAGGTACGGGCGCTTGTCTATAGCCACCACGCTGAAGAGGGCCCTGTCTGGATCGACGTCATGTCGGGCGAAGTCTCCGCCCGGTAACAGAACGCCAGGATCTGCCTGCTTTTCTCGTGTCTCGTACCACTCGCGGGCGCGATGGAAAGTAGAGTCGATCAGCGCCGCTTCAACTGCGGTAAGGATACGTTGTTAATGATTTTGTATTTTATGAATCAACGAGACGCCATCAGGTATCTCGTTGAAATCCGGCGAGATACGTTAGCCAAGCCAAGCTCGAGAGTCATTGTTAAAACGCATTTGCATGAAAGTCCTGGTGTTGAAGGGGTCGAACGCGTCCTCCTCGACGTTAGGGCCGCCCGTGCCGCATATTTCGTGGAATGCGGTTCGGCGGAAGGAGATCGGATCGTGTTTATTACCTGAATGCCGTTCCCTGCTGATCGCGGGGAAGCCGTTGAGAGGAAGCCGTAGCGGGAAACTTGCCGCGGCGAACCCGGCTTCTTGATACGTCGATCATGCCGCTTCGAATCGCCACTCCTCAAAGCTTCTTAACTCCCCCGTCTGGATGTCGACCCATAACATTTCTCCGTCTGATGTGTGGTTGAAGACTAGCGCGCGAACCTCGCGCTGACTATCCAGGAATCCCAGCACGGCACGCAGCGTGTGTTTGCCGCGATAGCGAATTGCACGGCTTGATACACCTTGGCCGCTAACAAGCATGATGGGGTTGATGCGCACTTTGCAAGCAATCTCGCCAGTCGTGGAAAAATTCATTTCATCCTCCAAGTACGTTCAATACTCAGTGATAACGTCAGCGATGCGAACAACATTAGGTTACGAAAGACCCGGTAAGAGGATTGTCTGCAGGACGTTATTTGCTTAGGAAAACAAGTCATAAATTGGCTGATCGCCTAGTCAATTTACTTGCATTAAATGCTCGGGAAAGCATAAAAATCTCACCCCTTGCAAGCTAATGCTTAAGCGGAAAGTAATAACATCGTTACCGGGCATTTCATTACCTATGCCAACATCGCTTAGTCCATAGGACTGCACGCAAGCTAGCCAGCTTCGGCTTCTTACCCCGCCTTTCCAACGCTACAGATTTCTGCTTGCCGGGTCGATATGACGTCTGGGCGAATGAATCCGTGCACTCGCCGCTCAAACGTACGCAGCACTGCGAACCTGCTCTATGAAGCCGATTCGCATCACGTAACAACTAACCGAGAGACACCATGGCACTCGATTCCAGCATGTCAATTTCATCTTCGGATTTTTCCGACAGCACGGCCAAGCCATCGTCCGGTGTGTCCGGCAGCGCGCTTCCTGAACGGCCGTCGGCGACATCGTCAGGAAGCGGAGACGTCTTGATGGCGGCGCTCAAGCTTACGTTGCAACGCATGGGGATCGACCCAAGCGGGTTTGTGTCTACGGACACTGAGTCCGTTTCAAACTCGGGCACCACCGCAGAATCCCAGGCGCGCGGGGAGGCGAACCAAGGCGCAGGCAAGCAATTTCTGGTGGCGCTGTATCAGGCGCTTGTCTTGCAGCACGGCCTCAATGCACCCGCTCAGCAAGAGGGCGATGCTGCACCAACGGACCAGGTGACATCAGCCTATGTCGATCTCGGCTCTTCCATAGAAGAGCTTGCGAAAACTGTCCGGTCTACCTCCGTGGAGCGCGATAGTCCAGCCGACACCTGGGACTGGCAGCTCGACGACCCCCTTGGACCCACCTCGGGCAGTGATGATGGTGCGAACGAAAGCACCACAATTGTCGGAGCCGTCAGCACCCTCGACACCGCGTTGCAATCCTACGTGGCGCCTGACGGCAACGCGGGAGAGGTGCCGTTAGCGGATGTTCTGGATGGTTTGAGCGAAGAGACCAAGGGCGTCAGATGGAATCCGGTCGGACTGGTAGTCGACGTGAAGATCTAGGATTTCTAGTGGCAAATGCTCATCGGCAGCGCGCGTTGGGCCCTAGCATTAAATGCGGTTGAGACCGTGCGGTAAGTGCTGGTAAGGAGTCGAGAAAAAGCGGTGATCTTTCATTAATCAACGCTAGCCGTTAAGCGTGATCATTCAATGTCGAAAGAGAGTTCTAGCGACCTGGCATGTGTTCAAGTCTGCCGTGGGGCTACCTTGACGCTGCCTCGATCCCTTCATCTTTATTGAAAGCGAGCCTGATCATGAATGTTAACAGCTATAGCCCCGCAGAACGTATTGCGCCGACAACCATGCGCCCGACCGGCGGCAGCTCGGGCAGCGCAGCCGGCAATAGCGCCAAAACCGATTCGCCGTCGCTGCCGATTGAGCAGGCGACTCCCCCAACGCTGCCGTCGAATGGCTTGATTGGCACACGCATCAACACCAGCGTCTGAAAAGGTAGCGGTCTTATTTATGTTCAATTTGCAGTCTTATAAACGCCACGTGCGGCTGGTGGCCTGCCTGATGGCAGGCGTGGTCATATTGCCAATGGAAGGTTGCGCGGTGGCTGCGCTGCCGTGCCGCCTGGCATCGGCCACGCTTAAGATCGTGCCTGGCGTGGGTCATGCGGCCGCCGCGCCGTTTGATACATGCGCCGACGCCATCGATTGACCAAGTCCTACGCTCCACTCGCCGCTCGCCGCTCGCCGCTCGCCGCTCGCCGCTCGCCGCTCGCCGCTCGCCACTCGCCGCTCGACGTGATACGCGGGCGAGCACGGCTTAGGGCTTGGCAGCAAGTCGGCAATCCAGACGCTGGCTATTATTTGGTCGTGCTGCACGTGACCAAGAACCTTAATCTGGCGAACCATTGAAAACATGAACTCGTTAAAGTTTGCGATTCTGGCTAGCGGCATGGTTTCGTTAGCCGGATGCTCAGGCGGCTCGAATTCTATCGTCGATATGCCGACGTTCGCGCCGGTCGTGGTCTCAAGTCCGTTGAATATTGAAACCGGGGGCGCGATCTTCCAGGGTGGCAACACGCTAGCCTTGTACGAAACGCCTCGCGCGCAACACGTGGGCGACGTATTGACGATTCGTCTCTCGGAGTCCTATTCGGCCAATAACAGCGGCGATGCGTCAGCTAACCGTTCGAGCGACATCAGCGCGCAAGCCGCGGATCAATCCAGCGGCGCAGCGGCGCGCCTGGCCAAGCTGTTTAACATTGGGTCCGCTAGCACGACGTTCAAAGGGCAGGGGGCTGTGTCGAACACGACTGGAATGACGGGGACGCTGGCGGTGTCGGTTATCGCGACGCTGCCGACTGGGAATCTTGTGGTTGCGGGGGACAAGATCATTGCGATGAACCAGAACCGCGATCGCTTGCGGTTGTCGGGTATCGTGAATCCTAAGGACATCGAGGTTGGAAACTACGTATCGTCCAGCAAGGTTGCCAATGCGCGTATTGAGCAGGCAGGTGTCGGCATGCTCGCCGACTCAACTACGGTGGGCTGGCTGCAGCGAATGTTTCTTAGCGTGCTGACGTTCTGATCCCGCGAGGTTAGCCGTCGGTGTTGGCGCCCAGTTTGCCGGTACCAAGCATTTCGGCATCAACTCTGATCGCCTTAAGCCACCTTAAACCAGCGTCTTTCGCCGGATCATTTCGACCGGAAGACAAGACTGCCGGTTATCTTTCCCCATAGGCTTAACCCATCCGGGAACAGCACCGAGGACCGCAGCCGTTTCAGTGCCGGCTCTTGGCCGGGGCGCGCTCTTCACGGTGCGCACGGATGTTTCGCCAGCGTGCTCAGATCTTCATCCAGGCTCGTGCGAATGGTCGTGATCGCCTGGTCCACATTGGTCGGGCGGAGCAGATTGCGCGCCAGTGCTTCATAGACATATTGGCGGATCTCCGGGATCTGCGTCTTTAGCAGGACGTCGTGGTAGATATCCCTCATCTCGCTTTCCCGGCCGTTCAGGTCATATAGCCTTTGCAAATGCTGTAGATCGTTCACTACCGCAAAATTCGGTCCGAACCCTTCGTGGCCAAAGCGGCCGCTATCCGGGTTCGACGGCGAAGTGCTTTGGGCGACTGCGCTGCCTGCACTGGTTGCCAGGACGCTTGCGAGAAGGAGAGTTTGGGTAAGTTGTTTCATGATTATCGAGTAGGACTTCACTAAGCGGAAGTCGATTAAGAAATGACAAGACAACTTCACCGTCGACAGGTGGCAAACTTAGCAACACTGCTGATCATTTTCGTGGGTGCAAGTGGATTGAATGGCGCACGGGTGTCACGAAGTACTCAAGCGTCCTTCGTTGCATCTGCATTGATCCCAACTTAGACACTAGCCGCTGGCCATGTCCAGGATCCCCTCACATTGATTCGTCAATTTGCAGGGTTATGATTGCGCACTTTCGCTAGCGCTGAAACGCCGAGCAACATGCGCGTTCGCCAAGTCCTTCCTGAATCTTATAAATAATTTCGCCGCATTTATTCAAATAGGGAAAGTAAACGCATGCGTATTCGAAAGGACAGGAAACTAAAAGAAATATTCCGTAAGCCTTAGGGCAAAGGCTTGTCTTTTTCACGCAATTTGCTTGAGAGGAATAGAGGATCATTCGATTCAGAGCAGATCGTTACCAATACAATGTGACGCTGCTCCTAACCTCGTCGTCTTCGTCAAACGATCAATTGATCGACGATCTATTTTTGAGCTCTGTAAAATTTGCGGAGGGAGCATGTTGTTAATCGGTGGTGCAGTCGGCTTTATGTCCGGGGTTCTGCTTATGTTTTTCCTCCTGGGACTTCGGGCGCATGAGGATCAGGTAGTCGATCTCGCCGGCACCCTGATTACGCACAATCCGGCTCAAGTGCGGACTCCGAGCGCTGAGGCGTTCTTGCGAGTTCGTGGTTCGCAGGCTTGAATCTTTGGGCTCAGTGCTATAGCGCTAGCCAATGCAGCAGTCGAGCAGTTCGTATAAGAAGAGGATTACGCCAATGGCGAAGAAAAGCATTACTGAAGACGCTCAAGACGTGATGCGGGCGGCCATCCTGATCGAACTCGGCGCACGTATTCAGGTGCTGGAAAGCGAAGTCAACCTCTCCCGTGACCGCATGATTCGCCTTTATCAGGAAGTAAAGGGCGTGTCACCGCCGAAGGGCATGTTGCCGTTCTCGGTCGACTGGTTCCTGACATGGGCACCGAATATTCATGCATCGCTCTTCTACAACATCTATAGATTCCTGAGGGATCTTGCGGGCTGTTCGCATTTCGATGCATTGACAAAGGGCTATAAGCTTTATCTCGAGCATTGTGAGCGTCATGGCAGCTACATCATGCTAAGCTTCACGCGCGCCTGGACGCTCGTGCGTTTCTTCGACGCCGGCATCCTGCAGTTGACCCGATGCTGCACCTGCACTGGCAAGTTCGTCACGCGCAAGCAAGACGCGGCGCACGGCGAGGTGTGCGGTAGTTGCCAGCCGCCGTCGCGGGCGGGCAAGAGCTCCAAGGCCGTTTCGCGTATCACGGAAGACGAAGCCGCAGGTGAATGCAGCACCGTACAGCCCGATGCCATGGAGGAGCTGGATTCGGCTCTATCCGGCTACGTTGACATGAAGCCGGCTCAGCACGAAGCATCCTGCGGACAGACCGCCTGGGCGGGTTGCCTGAGTTAGCTGCTGAGCGGGCTGCATGAGCGGCCGCCCTGAGCTACGCTATAGAGCCTGCGAGTCCCGGGTTCGTTTCACGGGACTCGGGATGATGTCGCGGCCTTTCTGGCCGCATTGGCGCTTCATTCTCTAATCAATCCGACGTTGCAACCACCATCTTGTCGATGAGTGCCGTGACCTTGGTCGCCGTGCTCGCGAAGCGGTCGAGCTTGGCGCCGCTTGTCGCGTAGCTGGCAGCGACCACGATCTTCCCGCGTTGGATCAACGTGAGGTTGATGGCAGAGAGGTACTCGGTGTATCCGTCGGTAAATGTCCGGTGCCCCCAATCCGTGGCCGCGCTGTATACGAGTGTCGCTTCGCAACCGGGTGGTGAGGTTCCTGGTGCATACACGGTCGACTCCACCCCGCGTTTATGCAACGCGTATTGCAAGGCCGGGACAAAGTCGCCAACGGGGACCATGGAATTCCACTCGATGCAAACAGCGTGAAGCGACGCCTTATCGCCATTGATGACGGTGGGTGACGAGTGGATCGACGCAATGCTCATGCCGGCTTGTACGACCGACCCGGCTGCATCGACAGCGGAAATCACGGTCAGTGCGCAGCCCGATATCAAGCAGGGGCTAAACGCGGCGCAGATGAGCGCAGCATTGCGCAGAGATGTTTTTACCCGGCAGGCGAGGAGTCCCATTGGTTTGGCGACGTCAGTCATGCCAAGACGAATGACGGGTTCGACAATGGCCGAACCGTATCCTTCGGTCCTGCATTCGATCGAGCTAGTCATGACGCCACTACTCCTATTTTGCGTTCTTCAACGGATAGCAAACAGGTGCAATTCGTGTGAACCTCGCACGCTTGCAGTAACGCTGACTGGGCCCGACGCGCTCTTGACGATGAAATGACCGCAATAACGACGAGTAATAGACCTGCTGACTTGCATGATTGATTTCCGGGAATAAACAGGGCACTCGTTGCGATTCGGCTGGTAGTCAGCAATGGTTCTCTGGCCGTAATTCCATGGTCGGGTATTTCAGCAAGCGGTGAAACGGCAAGCAACAGACGGCTCCCGTAAGTCCTTTCTCAACCTTTCCGTGACGGTCGAAAAGTCATGCAGCCTGGTCCGGAGCGGTACGTGCCAACTTGCGTCAGCTCGCATCGACACTGCTTGTCTTCCATTGCTGTACAACAGACTTCACCCAGGCGTCCGGCGCTTTCAGCAGATAAACGAGCGTGGCGTTACGCGTAGCCGGCAAGAAACGCAAGGTGATCGAGCTCACCGCGTTTTCCCATTCGTAGACCGGTAGCGCACTGCTTGCGGATGTGGCGGCAGATGCATGAGCGCCAGTGCGCGGGGCGCCATAGCGGTCCGCAAGCGCGTGGCGCAGATCGGCCGCAGTGTCTTCGTCTATGACGAACGACATCTCATACAACCTGAAGGTGGTTTGTCCGCTGACTCGTGCGAAGCGCAGCGTGTGGTCCTGCGCCGGCGCACCGTCGACCACTGCGCGCGATATCGCCCAGCCATTGGCTCGTTGATGCGCCCAGCGGCAAGCAACCGTCAGGCTCTCGCGCGTCTTCAGGCTCATGCCGAGGGAGCCGGCGATTACGTCGGTCTCGCACACCGGCACGCTGTCGATCGGGGTCGCCCTTACGGTCGCGCCCGCCTGGAATTCGTCGAGGGTTATGCCGAGAGGGATTCCGCGAAACGCGAAGGGCGCATCTTGGGGGTGCCCTTTCTGATCAGCGGTTTTGCCCTTGGAAGCGCCGCCGTCGTGCGCGACCGGGTCCGCGTGAACGCTGGCGAACGGAGTGAGCGACAGCACTCCGGCAGCTAGCGCAAGTGCGTAGGCAAGCAGGGTGGGTTTCATGGCTTAATTGATCGCCAACGCACGCATGTCGAATGACATGTGTGCGGTTCGTTTAGCGAACCTAACCCTTTGCAGCGTTGCTGAAGGCCATTGAGCGCATTGGGCCATTGTGGGCACATGAAGCCGGTTTGAGAAACCAGCAAGTTCTGGATTGCCGTGGTGGGTCATGATAAGCCTCGCGTAGCGCATTGATTCCGACCTTCTATTCGACACCACGCATTGAAGCCCCGTGCTTGCAGGTGATCGATGCGCGGCGAAGCGTATTACGTGTCGAATCATCGCACCGGCTTTGTGCGTGTGATGTGAGAAGGAGTGCGCGGTTTCCCGCGGTGCTTACGAGCTGTTTCCGCTGCTTACCAATTTTTAACCGGAGGTTCTCCGTGGTTAAGCAATCGGGAAACGGGCGAGCCTGAGTTAGAACATCGTGTTGTCGTTAGCCGCGTGCTCGGGCACCGGTTGGATCACATCCCAATGTTCGGCAATCTTGCCGTGATCGACGCGGAAGATATCGACGATGGCGTTGCCGCGATCTTGCGGGTTGCTGGTCGAATGAACATGAAGAAACACGAGGTCGCCATCGGCTGCGCTGCGCACGATTGTGGAGTGTGCCTCGGGGTTTGCTTTGAAGCGCTCCGTGAAGAAGCTGATAAACGGCGCCGACCCGCTTGGCACATGCGGATTGTGCTGAACGTAATTTGGCGCAAGCACGGTGCTGGCGATACTGAGATCGTGCTGGTTGAATACCGTGTCGTAGAAGTGCAAGACCAGTGCGCGATTGCTCTCTTCCTGGACGAGATTCCGAGTTGCTGTATGAGCCGGCATGGCGCTATCTTCCGCGCAGGCGGCATGGCTCACGACCATGGCAAGCAGTGCAGTGGCGGCGAGCGCACGGCGAACGAGGGGTGTCTTGGGCAGTGTGGTGATCATATGAAATCCGTTGGGTGGAAAATTGCCGGCATTGCGCCGGGCTTTTCAGGTTTGGTGGATAACTCATTGCTGGCGTCAGCGCCAGTTCCTGCATCGTCATTCAATTATCTGATGAAATGAGCGCCACGCCGCGCGTGACATGCCGCGACATAATTGTTGAATAGAGATTGCGCGGTCATTCATTCATACTCCACTTCGTTGCAGGAACGCCAGAACTCGCGGATTTGACACAGACGCGACACAGATTCCATCAGGCGTTTTCCGCACACATAGAGCGCCGATGATCAGCTATCCATACGTGTTTATCTCATCGGACGACGTGTTTGAATAATCGAGACACGATGGTGTCAATGACAGGATGAACATGCTGAATATTCTTAAGATGTTAGCTGGGCGAAGCGCGTTTCGTGCACTGTCCGCCTTGGCTTTTTGTGCCGTTCTGCTGACCGGCTGCGCTGGCGGCGTCACCAACGTGAGTGCTTTTCCGGCGGCGGCGCAAGTGCGGCCAGAGGCCATTTATGTCTACGCGTTTGAAAGCACGCCGGATCAAGTGAAACTCGACGGCGGTTTGCTTCAGAAGGTGAAGACGCAATTCGACGGTGCGTCGACCATGAAGAAACAAGCCGACGATGCGGCCGAAGTGCGCGAGCAGGTGGCCGATGAAATCGTCAAGCAGCTTCAGTCGATGGGCCTGCACGCAGTACGTGCAGATTCGCCCGCGCCTACCGACCGGAACGTCCTGATCGTGCAAGGCAGCTTCGAGACGATCGACGCCGGGAATCGCCGCCGCCGGATGCTGGTCGGTCTGGGTGCGGGAAAAAGCCAGGTCGGCACGTCCGTGCAGGTCGTGTACCAACCGGCCGGCGAAACGCCGAGGTTGATACAGAGTTTCGACGCCACGGCGGACAGCGGCAAGGCCCCTGGCGTGGTGGAAACAGCGGGAATTGGCGCCGCTGCCGGACATGTCGCGACATCGGCTGCGGCAGGCGTGGGTCTGCATGCTGTGTCCGAGACCAAACACGCCGGGGTGTCGGCAGATGCGAAGCGACTCGCCGATTCCGTTGCGAAGCAGGTTGCGCAGATCGGCGTAGGCGAGGGCTGGATGACGCCTGACATAATCAAAGGCTAGTGTCCGGGCTGCCCGATCCAGGATCGGACATCAAAGCCCGCGGGTTCAGAACGGTACTTCAGCCACGTGCCAGAGCACGCCGGAAGGATCGAAGATGAACCCGACTTTCATGCCCCAGCTTTGCAGCGCCGGCTCGCGAGGGGCATTAACAGAAAACTGTTCGACAAGCTCTCCGGGTTTCGTTTTCTGCCACCACGAATCCACATCCCGGACGAGAAGTTGAATCATGCAGTTCTCGGCAAATTCCTTGGCGTAGAAATTCTGCAGAATGAAGCTGAAACTGCCCAGCTTTAATATCGCAATGCTTTCGTCCTCGTGGGTCAGTGTGAAACCTAATGCCCGGTAGAAACGCTTTGAGGCGTCGAAGTCTTTCGCGGGCACGAAAGGTCGAATAGCCAGGATCTGATCCATGATGAGTGGTCACTCCGCAAGATGATGTTGCTGCAGTTGTTGGTGAAACCGCGTGGAAATTTTATCAAGCTGCGGTGCACTGGGGAAGATGACCGAACCGATGGCATCCAGCGCGATTAGAACGCTCATGGCTCGGTCGCGGTCAACTGCCGTAGCTGCTCCAGCAGCATGACGGCAGGGCGCGGCAGGATGCCCTGGCGGCGTCGGAAGGCCGTTAGCGTGCGGCGTGCGACGAGCCCTGGAATGGGCAAGGTATCGAACACGCCGGCCGCGCTTTCGGTGTCGTACATCGGCGCGGCCATCCAGCTTAAAAATCCCGCACGCGTGACGAGACTTTTCAGAACGGTAATCGAGCGGGTCTCGACCGCGATGTCCGGCATGCCGAGCCCATGCTCGGCGAACACACGCTGCATGTGCTCGAACGGGCCAGTGCCCCTGGGTGGCACGCACCACCGCTGACCGAGTGTGTCGGCAAGGCATAGGTCCGTTTTGGCACGCAGCGGGTGATCGAGCGCGGCAACCACGTAGCTCGTGTCCTCCCAGCAACAATCGGCTATAGCTTCAATTTCATCGGTATCGGGCACGGCCATGCTGAGCGCAAGGTCGATCTCCTGCTTGAGCAGGCTGTCGGCGAGCCGGTCCCACACGCCCTCAATAATCTGCACGCGCAAGTTCGGCCAGCGGGCCAGAACGCCGCTGACCGCGAGCGGCAGTACGAGGGTTGCAATGCTCGCCACTGCACCTACCCGGATCGTGCCCTTCGCGAGGCCGCGAATCGCGTCGATCTCTTCGCGTGCATTGTCGGCTTCATGTAGTAGCAGAGTTGCGTGCGGGAGCAAGGCCTCGCCGATCGCGGTAAGTTGCATGCCCTTTGAATGGCGTTCGAACAGAGGGGCGCCTAGCTCTTCCTCCAGTCGCTTGATCGTCCGGCTCAGAGCCGGTTGCGTCACATGGAGAACCTCCGCCGCGCGACCAAGGCTACTGCTTTCGACAATTGTCGTGAACGCATGAAGTTGCTGAAGGCTAAAGGTCATGATTGCTCGGGAGCGGGAGGCGAAAAGGAACGCAGATCAACGCGATGTCCCTTAACAATAAAGGTTAAAACGGAAACGTGTGCTGGAAGAGTGGGGTCTACCGGTGAAACGGAGCGCGATGCAATAGCCGACATTCCGCACGATCTCTAATTGTTGGCATAAATCGACTGAAAACGCATCGATTTGACATTGGACTAGATCTTCGTCGGAAAATCGAAAGCTACGTATTGTTCTACGTATTGTGATTTATTGGGAAGATCGACGGTGCAGATTGAGCTGATATGCGCTAGCCGCAGATAATGAATCAGATTGTCTACTGCCGGTCGTTTGCGCACCGAAGCTGCGCGTCGCGCATCCTCTTCGCCTGACCCCCGCGATGTCCCTTAGTCCAACTGGACGATGCGAGCGCGGCTCGAATCACCGTCAATGATGGTATGAGCCGAAACCGGCGGAACGTCGCGTTTCTCCCGTTCTGCCGTCTCGAAGCACATAAGCGCGCAGCGCATTTCCGGGCTGCATTGAGGGATTTGACGCGAGTCATGCAAGAGGTCTGGAAATGAGATCCACAATACAGAGGGATTGGCTGATCGCCGCATTCTTGGTAGCGATCGGCGTGGTCGGCGTATCTGTGCGGCAGCTTTCCGCGTGCGCATGGAATGGCGAGTTTCCGGGCATGGTCTGTACGGCCGGCTCGTCGTTGTCGCTGTTTCTTGGCGTTACCGGCACGGCTGCGCTGCTCGGTCATCTGCGGGCTCGCCGCTCGGGTGCTGATGAACAGTGCTTTACGTTCATTGGCGCGGTCGGTGGCGCGGCGTTGGTGTTCGCGATTATGCTGACCGGCTTTTAACCAGGCGGGGCGGTGTATCACCCCGAGGCGACGCGCAAGATCCACCTCTACGGTTAATCTCAATCGGACTGGTGCGGCACGTGTCGCCATTCTTAATCGGCAAGCGGCAAGCTGCATGCATGGCAAGGCGCTCTCCTGTCCCGTTCAACAGTCGATGTTTCGGCTGATCGACACAACGCGTATCAGGCGATGATTGCCGGATGTGCTTGAACCGGCCCGCCCAACGCGTCCCGATGTGAAGGAGGTTGCCGCCCGTCCAGGTCGGTTATGCCGTATTCGTGAGCGAGTTCTGCGCCGACCAACACCATGCCCGACTTCTGCTGGCGCTGCGGATCGTGATACAACCTATCGATCAGACGTCCAGTGAATTGTGGCGTCTCGGCCAGCTCGCTGAAGCCCGCATACTGTTCCGGATCTTGGGCAATCACGCGAGCGGTGCGCTCCGTTTTTAGCATGCCCATCCAGATAGACACCGCCGCCACCCCGTGCGGTCTCAGATCGACTGCCATGTCCTTGGCGAACTTGTCGACGCCGGCTTTTTGCGCGCCATACGCTGCGCCATGCATATAACAACTGGCACCGAACGACGACGTGAATGCAATCAGGCCGTTGCGTTGCGCAGCCATCAAAGGTGCAGCATGCCAGCTCGCCACGTAAGCGGAACGCAGGCCCACATCGAGAATGTCGACCAGATCGAGCGGCTTTTCCCAGAAGGGTGCCGGACGAATCAGTTCATCGTGCAACGCGGTGGCGTTGTTGACGAGGATGTCGAGTCGCCCGCTGTTCCCCCGGATCTTCGCGAAAACGTCCACGACTTGGCTGTCGTCCGCGTGGTCGCAGATCAGCGCAATGCCTTTGCCGCCAAGCCGGTCGATCCCCGCAGCGGTCGCGTGTACGGTG
Source organism: Caballeronia sp. SBC1 (assembly GCF_011493005.1). NCBI lineage: Bacteria > Pseudomonadati > Pseudomonadota > Betaproteobacteria > Burkholderiales > Burkholderiaceae > Caballeronia > Caballeronia sp. SBC1. The sequence continues at coordinate 307,109 of NZ_CP049157.1, read as the reverse complement.
CCGGGTAACGCAGAGTCGCCTTCGCGCTGCGACCGGCCTGTCACGTACACTGTCGCGCCGGTAGCACCGAGCGCGAGTGCAATACCTTTGCCGGCGCCGCGAGACGCGCCGGTTACGAGCGCGACATAGGGTTCGGTCTGATTAGTCATATGGGGGCGTCCATAAAGAAAAATCGAAGACGGCGCTTCGTCCACACAGTGCGCTCATCGGCGTGATGAGCAAACCGTACCGTGCAGAGTCAGGCGGCCGTGCGCGCGTCGTCCCGCAATAGGACGCGTAGATACTCGTCTTGAGTTCGGCACGACGGCATGCCAGCCCCGGGCGCGTGCACGCCTTCGAGATCGGCTTCACCAAGCGGAATGAACGCGATGATTTCAAGGTCATGGCCTGACAGTGCAGGCAGATGGAACGGACTCGACAGCACGTTCAGACGACGCACGCCGAGTTCGCGCAGGATCTGCGAGCCGATGCCGGTGAGCCGGCCATCCTTGCGCTTCGTCGCGCCGTTGCCGAGCAGGGCGTCGGCACGCATGTCGCAGTCGAGTAGCACGGCCACGCCGCAGCCGGCCGAGTCGATCTTTTGCAAAGCGGCGTGCAGCGGCCAGGAATGCACCGTCGATTGGGCGTCGAGCAAATCGAGAATCGAAAAGCACTCGTGCATGCGCATGAGTACCGGCACGTCAGGCGTCGGGGTGCCGCGTACCAAAGCTAGATGCGTAGACGAGTGGACCGTGTCGCGATACTGAATTGCCCGGAAGGGTCCCCACGGTGTCTGCAGCGGACGTTCGGCGACGCGTTCGATCAACGATTCGTTGACGCTGCGATAGTGGATCAGATCGGCAATGGTGCCAATCTTGAGTCCATGGCGCCGAGCGAATTCGATCAGTTGCGGCAGGCGAGCCATCGTACCGTCGTCGTTCATGATTTCGCAGATGACGGCGGCGGGTGTCAGACCTGCCAGCGCGGTGAGATCACAGCCCGCTTCGGTGTGGCCGGCACGCACCAGCACGCCGCCGGGGCGCGCGACGATCGGAAACACGTGACCCGGTTGCACAAGGTCGCCGGCGCGGGCTTGCGCATGAATCGCGGTGCGGATCGTGTGTGCGCGGTCGGCGGCGGAGATACCCGTCGTCACGCCGTGTGCCGCTTCGATACTCACCGTAAATGCGGTGCCGTACTGCGTGCCGTTGCGCTTCGTCATCGGCGGCAGCTCGAGGCGCGCACAGTGCTCGGCGCTCACTGTCAGACAGACCAGTCCCCGTCCGAAGCGGGCCATGAAGTTGATTGCTTCAGGCGTGACGTAATCGGCGGCAATCAGCAGGTCGCCTTCGTTCTCGCGATCTTCTTCGTCGATCAGAACGATCATTCGGCCGGCTTTTAGTTCGGTGACTATTTCGTCGGTGGTGGCCAGTTTCATGGTTGTGAGCGCGTGCTGCGTGTGTGAGAGAGAAGGCGACGCTTAACGAGCTTCAACGAGCTTCAACTTGTGCCGGAGCCGAACGACGGCGCGCGCTTGCCGAAGAACGCATCAATCCCTTCGCGGAAGTCGTTGCCGGCCGCGCATCGAAGAAAACTGCGCTGCTCCGCATACAGATGCCCGGTGAAGCTGCGGTGTTGCGCGTTCAGCAGAAGATCCTTGGTCTGTGCGAACGCATCCGGCGACAGCGCGCCGAGACGCTGCAATACCAGGCGCGTTTGCGCGGCAAGCTCGTTGTCCGGGACGACCCAGTTGATGATCCCTGCGCGAAGCGCTTCGTCCGCCGTGTGCCGCTCGTTCAGATACATCCATTGCGCGGCCTGTTTTGTGCCGAGCACGCGTGGCAACGTGAAGGTCGCGCCCCCGTCGGGGGATGTACCTATGCGGCCATAGCCCGACGTGAATGTCGCGCGTTGCGCCGCGATTGCCAGGTCGCACGCGGCAACGAGACTCAGGCCGAACCCTGCCACCGCGCCGTTGATGCTGGCGATCACTGGTTTGCGTGAGCGCGAGACGGTCTCGACGACCGTTTGCGCCAATCTGACGAGCTTGCCGATCGCGCGGTCGCGTGCTGCCGGGGCTGCGTCGAGCGCACTGCGCAGCGTGTGCAGGTCGCCGCCCGCCATGAAGGTGTCGCCGGCGCCGGTGAGCACGATCGCGCGCACCTCGTCATGGCGCGTAAGACGAGAGAGTTTTGTGCTCAGCTCCAGCGCCATCGCTTCGTTGAGGGCGTTTAGTGCATCGGGACGGTCGAAAGTCAGCGTCGCGACGCCATGCTCGGCCGCGAGACGAATGAGTGCAGTCATGTCATTCCAGCCAGCAGGATCAAAGAGCTCATGCGTTCAGCGCCGCGTGCAACGTCCGAGCCGCTGAGGTGACGGCGCGATCGGCTGCGTCGAGAACACCTAGCGCGCTGGCGAAACCGTGCATCTGTCCCGGCCAGCGCAGATGAGTGGTCAACACGCCGGCCTGCGCGAGACGCTGCGCATAGTGCTCGGCTTCATCGCGCAGTGGATCGTATTCGGCGCTGATGATCGTTGCGCTCGCAACGCCGGTGAGATCGGCGGTGGCGAGCGGACTCGCGAGCGGATTGGCGCGATTGGCTTGAGCATCGAAGTACTGATCCTTGAACCAGCGCATCATCGCGGCGCTCAGGAGATAGCCGTCGCCAAGCGACTCATACGAATGATGCTCGATCGCGCAATCGACGACCGGATAGAGCAGCAACTGATGCGCAATGGGCACGTCGCTATGACGCAGTTGCTGGGCCGCGACGGCGGCAAGGTTTCCGCCCGCGCTGTCGCCTGCCACTGCAATTGGACCAGGCCGCGCGCGTAAATCGCGTGCGTTCTCGTACGCCCAGCGAGCCGCGTCGCACGCATCGTGGGCAGCGGCAGGAAAACGCGCTTCCGGTGCGAGCCGGTAATCGACCGACAGCACCAGCGTTTGCGCACGCTGCGCCAGGCATCGGCACAGGTTCGCATGCGTATCGAGTCCGCACGCGACGAAGCCGCCGCCGTGAAAGAACACTGTAAGCGGGAAAGGGCCGTCGCCGGTCGGCCGGTAGAGGCGGGCGGGCAGCGGGCCGCCCGAAGCCGGAATGATCCAGTCCTCTTCACCGGCAATCTGATCGCCTGCCGCAAAGCCGCCGCCTGAGCCGCCGCCTGCTGCGAGCATCGCGCGGTAAGCGGACGCGGTGAGCTGCGCGAAGTCAATCGCGGGCATGCCGGAATAAGCGGCAAGCATGGCCTGCGCCTGGGGATCGAGCGACATCGGGTCTCCTGAGAAAACTGCAATACATGCCACAAGGAAAGTGCCACAACGAAAGTCGCAGGTACCGCGCATAACAACGCGCTGCGAGACGCCGCACTTGGCTGCTCACGTGGTCGCTTATGTGGCCTCTTACGCGTCAGATGCTTCGTCACCGGATGCATTGAAGCGCAGCGGCTTCGCTGCTACATCGTCCAATTGGACGAGAGTGTTTGGTATGACCAGAAAAAGTTTCGTCGGCTAAGTACTTCTCCCGATGCCAGCCAAAAAAGCGGCCCTTAAGCTGGGCGTCGCGACGCAAAGTCGCATGGAGGACGGAGTGTTGATGGAGACAAAATGGGCCCACGAAGAGGGGCATGCCGCAGGCGAGCTGGCGGACGTAAGCGTTGCGCAGTTCAGCGGCCTCATGGCGCGCATTTATCAGGGCCCGCTGGAAAACCCGCCATGGGCCGGGGCACTCGAACTGATTCGAACCTCGCTCAACGCGAACTACGCAACCTTGATCCTGCGTTCGCCTTCGAGTGACCGGCGCGGGTTGATGGTGCACGCATCCGAACTGGGCCCGGGCGTGCCGGGCGAAGCGTCGTACAACAACTACTACTATTCGCTCGATCCGTTCGTCGGGTTACCGGCGGATCGCGTGGTGACCGTCGACGAAGTATTCGGTGACACCGGCTGGCTCGCCAGCGAGCTCTACCAGCAGTTTCTGAAACCCGCCGATATTCGCTACATCATGGGTGCGGATCTGCGCACCGAATCAGGTGTCGAGTGCCGCTTTCGCGTGTGCCGTGGCCATGACGCCAAGCATTTTTCCGCTCGCGACAAGGCGTTCTGCGCGTTGCTGCTGCCGCACCTCAGACGCGCGGTTGAACTGCATTCGCGGCTCGATATCGTCGAATCGGAGCGCACACTGTATGCGAGCGCCATCGACCGCATGCTGGTCGGCACGGTGACGCTCGACGAGAGCGGTGCGATCATGCGCACCAATAGCGTCGCTGACGAAATTCTCGCGGAGGGCAATGGTCTGCGGACGATGCACGGTACGGTCGAGGCCACCGATGCGAAGGAGAACCGCAACCTGCAACGGCTGATTCGACAAGCGCTGATGGGCCACTTCGGCACGGCGGCGCCGATGGTCGAAGCAATGCCAATCACACGCGGCGGCGACAAGCCGAAGCTCGGCGTGCTGGTGCGCACCATCCCGCTGTCCGACTGGTCGGAGGACAACAAGCGCCGGCCCGCAACGGTGGTGTTCCTGCGAGACCCCGATCGCAAGTCGCAGGGCTCGCAGGAGATCGTGCGCAAGCTCTTCGACCTGACGCCCGCCGAGACTTCGCTGGCGTTGTTGTTGACCAACGGCTTGACGCTCGAAGAGGCGGCGGAAGAGCTGGGCATCAGCAAGAACACTGCGCGCGCTCATCTGCGCGCAATCTTCTCGAAGACCGGCGTGACGCGTCAGGCCACGCTTGTGCGGATCCTGTTAGGAAGTGTCGTGCCGCTGGGTTGATCCCTTGTTGGGGTCACGTGACCCGCGCTGCCGCGCCCGTTAAAAGCGCGGCGGCACAATCTGTCGGATCAGCATCAGCATCATGCAGAGCGCTTCTGCGACAACACCAGTAGCCCGCCGTTGGCATCGTCGAGCACCGCCCGCCATTCGTGCGGCCCCTGCTGCACAGGCACACGCACCGACCCGCCCGCCTGGACTACGCGTGCCATGGCTGCGTACAGGTCGTCGTCTTCGTCCACACGGAATGCCAGGGCTGCACGCTCGACAATCCGCTCCTCACCCGCAATCAGCGCGATCGTCAATGCTCCGCCGTCGAGAGCGCAGTAACGGTCGCCGTCGCGAAACTTCACTGTCAATCCCAGCCCGTCGACAAAGAGCGGCAGTGCCGCATCGATCGTGTCGACTGGGTACAGCATCATCGAAGCCTTCATCGCAGTTCGCTCCTTTTCGGTTGAGTGTCGTCTAACCACGGTCCGATGCTAGCGTGCGCGCCGCGCGTCGCACGAGGTCCGATCGGACTATTCGCGATAGAAAACGGCTTCTGCACATCCTTCTGCCGCACAAGCGTGCACCGTTAATCCAAACAGACGATGCCGGCAAACACACGCGATCTGAAACTCCATTGCGTGGACCGTCACGACTTCACTGGTCGCGAGCGGAAAAGCCCAATTCAGCACAGTCCAAAATTCATGGAGACGCACGCAATGAAGTTTTCTCTCATTTACGAAGCCCAGACCACGGACGCTTCGCGGGAAGGCGATCACCGGGTTTTTAAGGAAACCGTCGAGCAGGCGCTGCTCGCCGAAGAGATGGGTTTCGATACCGTCTGGTGCGTCGAACACACGTCGCTCACGAACTATGCGCACATGAGCGCGCCGGAGACGTTCCTCGCCTACCTAGCCGGCCGCACGACGCGTATCGGCCTCGGTCACGGCGTGATTTGCCTGCCGCCTGCGATGAATCATCCCATCAAGGTCGCTGAACGCATTGCGATGCTCGACATTCTGTCGGAAGGGCGCGTGCATTTCGGCGTAGGCAAGGGCGGCAGCCAGCAGGAGGCTGGCGCTTTCGGCTACGACCTCGCCGAACTGCAACCGATGATCGACGAATCGATGTACCTGGTGCCGAAGATGTTCGTACAGGACGAGATCGAGCACGACGGCAAGTACATCAAGATCCCGAAGCGGCCGATCCATCCTAAGCCGTATCAGGACCCGCATCCGCCTATGTACATGGCTTGCACTAACAATGACGGCTTGCTGCGCGCAGGGCAGCGCGGCCTCGGCGCACTGGTGCTTGGCTTCGGCGGTCCCGACGAAGTCGCGAAGAAGAACGCGATCTATCGCGAGGCATGGGCCACGCGCCGTGCGGAGGATCAGGTGGGCTTCCGGCCGACGCAGCATCTCGCGGCGTTGTGTCCGACGGTCGTGCTGAGCGACGGCCAGCAGGCTCGCAAGATCGGCATTCGTGGCCAGCGCTATTTCATGGAGTCGCTCGCGTACTGGTACACGGGCGGCGAGCGTCCCGACCCGGCGAGCTGGGGCGACGATCTGGTGAAGGCCAACACCGGCGAACTGGTGATCCGCTCGCGCTTCGCGTCGGAAGAAGTCGTAGTCAATTTCAGCGATCCGGCGTTGTCGATGATGAACCCGAATCACGCGTACGGCACGGTCAACGATTGCATAGGCTATGTGGGCCGTTTGATGGAAGCGGGCGTGGACGAAGTGCTGTTTCTCTGCCAGATGGGGACGGTGCCGCAAGCGGCGCAACTCGAAACGATCCGCAACATTGGCGAGCACGTGATTCCGTATTTCAATCGCGCGAACGGCGAGAAAACCCGCGTGTACGCCTGACGGCCCTGATCCGGCGCGATGTGCGTCGCTAGTCCCTTCAGACGATGCGACGCCGCGGCCGGAGTTCGAAGATGGACCCAACAGACAAGCGCGGCGAAGGTCGCGCGCCATGGAGACAGCCGTGCATCGCGACAACGATTCAAACACCCTTGCAACCGAACTGATTGCCCGTGCCGTAGCGCTGGCGCCAGTCCTCGCGCAGCGCGCGGCGCAGGCCGAAGCGAACGGCCGGATTCCCGCCGACACGCTCGCCGACTTCCAGGCGGCGGGGCTATTCAGGGTGCTGCAGCCGAAGCGCTACGGCGGCTACGAACTCGATCCGCAAACGTTCTTTGAAATCCAGATGGCGGTGGCGCGCGGTTGCATGTCGACGGCGTGGGTCTACGGTGTGGTCGGGGTGCACAACTGGCAGCTCGCGCTGTTTGACGAGCGAGCGCAACACGACGTGTGGGGCACGGACTCGACGACGTTGATCGCATCGACGTATATGCCGGTGGGACGCGTGACGCCGGTCGAAGGCGGTTTCCGGCTCTCGGGTCACTGGAAGTTTTCAAGCGGCAGCGAACTGTGTGAATGGATTTTTCTCGGCGCGCTGGTGCCACCGGCGAAAGAGGGCGAACCGCCCGAATACCGCACTTTCCTGTTGCCGAAGAGCGACTACACGATCGCGCAGGACTGGGACGTGCTCGGGTTGCGCGCGACCGGCAGTCACGACATTGTTGTCGACGATGCGTTCGTGCCGGACTATCGCACGCACAAGGCCATCGACGGCATGATGGGCACGAGCCCCGGTCTCGCGCTCAACGATGCACCGCTGTTCCACTTGCCGTTCGCGCAGATTTTCGTGCGCGCAGTGTGCACCGCGTGCATTGGCGCGCTGCAAGGCGCACTCGACGATTTCACGTCCTACGCGGTGACACGCGTCAGTGCCAACAGCGGCGCGAAAACCAGCGACGATTCCGGCGCGCAAACCGCGTGCGCCACCGCTGCCGTCGCGCTGGATGAAATGAAGCTGCTGCTCAAGCGCAATTTCGCCGAGTTGCTGGCAGCCGCAAACGGCGGCCCCGCAGTCTCGATCGAGCGGCGCGTGTTGTTCCGCTATCAGTCCGCGCAAGTGGCCGAGCGTTGCGCGCAGGCCGCCAATACGCTGCTGCGCTACGCGGGCGGCAATGGCATCTATCATCGCAATCCGCTGGTACGGCGCTTTCTCGATCTGCATGCGGCGCGCGCGCACTACGCAAACAGCGTCGATCGCTTCGGCCAGAATCTGGGCGCGGTCATGCTCGGCCGTCCGAACACCGACTTCTTCGTCTGACGGACGGAGCCCATGACTGAACAGCTCATGCAGACCTACCGGTTCGACGTGGTGGTAGTCGGTTCCGGAGCCGGCGGGATGCTGGCTGCCTGCCGCGCGGCTGACAACGGCCTGTCGGTGGTAGTGCTCGAAAAGAGCGCCATGTATGGCGGTACATCCGCCGTATCCGGCGGCGGCATCTGGATTCCGTGCAATCACCATATCGCCGAACTCGGTGCATCCGACACGCGCGAAACGGCGCGCATCTACATCGACGCCTGCACGAAAGGTGTCACGTCAGCCGCGAAAGTCGATGCGTATCTCGACATCGCGCCCGAGATGCTGCGTTATCTGGAGGCGCAAACGCCGGTGCGCTACGAAGCACTTCCGGCCTATGCGGACTACTTCCAGGATTTGCCCGGCTCGATGCCCGGCTATCGAGCGCTGGATCCGCTGCCCTTCGATGGCGCGAGCCTCGGCGAAGAATTCGCGCGGTTGCGCCTGCCTTCGCCCGGCACGCTGATCGGCGGACGGGTGGCGGTGACGTCGAAGGAAGCGCATGTGCTGCTGTCGAAAGCACCCGGTTATGTCCGTCTCGCGCTGCGGCAGTTCGCCCGCTACTGGTTCGATGTGCGCGCTCGCAGCCGTTCACGCCGTGACCGGCGCCTCACACTCGGCAATGCGTTGGCCGGCGGCTTGCGCCGCGCGCTGCTCGATCGCGATGTGCCGCTGTGGCTCAATGCGCCGATGCGCGAACTGATCTACGACGAGGGCCGAGTGACCGGGGTCAGGGTCGAGTACAACGGCGAGCCGGTGCGTGTGATGGCGGGGCGCGGCGTGATCCTCGCGGCGGGCGGGTTCGAGCGCAATCAGGCGATGCGTGAGCGCTATCTGCCGCGGCCGACTCAGGCGCAATGGAGCGCGACGCCACCGGACAATACCGGCGACGCGATTACCGCGGGCATGCAGCAGGGCGCATCGATTGCGCTGATGGAGCATGTGTGGGGCGCACCGACCGTGCATGTCGATCATGAAGAGAAGCAACGGGCGTTGTTTGTCGAACGCAATCTGCCCGGATGCGTTGTCGTGAACGGGATGGGCAAACGCTTCGTCAACGAAGCCGCACCGTATTCCGAGTTTGTGCCGGCGATGTATCGCGATCACGCGAAGACCGGTGCGAGCGTACCCGCATGGATGGTGTTCGACGCACAGTTCCGTCACAAGTACCCATGCGGGCCGATCATGCCCGGCGCCATGATGCCGGATTCACGCATTCCCGCCGCGTTTCGCCCGCTGCTGCATCGCGCCGATTCGCTCGATGCACTGGCTGCGCAAATTGACGTCGATGCGCAAGGTTTGCGTGACACTATTGCCAACATGAATCGCTATGCACAAAGCGGAATAGACGAAGAGTTCGGCAAGGGCGGCAACGCGTTCGATACGTATTACGGCGATCCGCACGTGAAGCCGAACCCGTGCCTTGCCTCTATCGTGAAGGGACCATTCTACGCAGTGCGTATCGACGCGGGTGACATTGGCACCAAAGGCGGCCTTGTCACCGACGAATTCGCCCGCGTGCTGCGCGCCGACGGCTCGCCGATTACCGGTCTCTATGCGATCGGCAACACCAGCGCTTCGATGATGGGCGCGAGTTATCCGGGCGCCGGTTCGACGCTTGGACCCGCGATGACCTTCGGCTTCATCGCGGCGAATCATCTTGCCGGACGCGGTGCGTTACCTTTATCTCAGGGATCGCAGGCAATGCGGGCAACGCAGCACTCAGGAGCTACGCCATGAACGATCTTTCTTCTCATCCGTTGCGTGCCGACATGCTGCTGGCCATGCGCCGCCTCGCGCGTTCGGTCGCGGTGATCAGTTGTTGCGATGGCGAGCGGCGCTATTCGATGTCGGCCACCGCAGTCGATTCGCTCTCGACCGAACCTCCTTCGTTGCTGATCTGCATTAACCGCACGTCGTCGATTTTTCCGCCGCTCGATGCCGGGGCGGATTTCTGCGTCAACGTGCTGTCGGCCCAGCATCAGGACATCGCGATCGATTGCAGCGGACGCTTGAAAGGTGAAGCGCGCTTCACAACCGGCAACTGGCAGAGCTCGGGTCGCGGCGTCCCTTACCTGCATGATGCGCAGGCGAGCCTGATCTGCAAACAGGATGGCCGCTTCGACTACGGCACCCATACGATTTTCATCGGACAACTCGAACAGGTGTTGATGAGCGGCGAGGTCGATCCGCTCGTCTACGTGGACGGCGTGTACACCACTGCCGCGGCGCCGTTGCGCTGCGCGGCGGCCTGAAGCGCGCGGGTCTCATGAGTACACCATCAGGTCGGGTCAAGGGCGCCGCGACGCCAGTTGAAGCGCCGCTCGTCGTCACCGACCCCGCGTGCATGCGCTGGGACGACGTCTGTGACGTGCTGGTGGTGGGCTATGGCGCAGCGGGCGCGTGTGCCGCGCTCGAGGCTGCCGAGGCGCGCTCGGTGGTGCGCATCGTCGAACGCTTCGAGGGCGGTGGCGCGAGCGCGAAAAGCGGCGGCGTAGTCTACGCGGGCGGCGGCACGCGCTATCAGACCGAAGCGGGTTATGCCGACACGCCGGAAGCGATGTTCGCCTATCTGCAACAGGAAGTCGGCGACGCCGTTTCTGCCGCGACGCTCAAGCGCTTTTGCGCCGGCAGCGTCGATATGCTTCGCTGGCTTGAACGGATCGGCGTGCGCTTTGCTTCGTCGGTGCCGCCGCGCAAGACCTCATATCCGCAGGACCGGTATTACCTGTACTACTCTGGCAACGAAGCTGTGGGCGATATGCCGCGCGAGAGCCCTGCGGCGCCGCGCGGACATCGCGTCGTGGGGCGCGGCATGTCGGGACGCGTGCTGTTCGACACCCTGCGCCACGCCGTCGAATCCCAGCCGTTGATCGACACGATGTGTCATGCCGCCGTGCGCGGCCTCATCACGGACACGAAGGGACGGGTGATCGGAGCGCAAATCTGGCAGGTCGCGCCTGGCCGCGCGCAACGTTGGCATCGCCGCTTCGCGCGCTGGGCTGAACGCGTGCACAACGGCTTGCCTGGGCTTGCGGACCGCCTGCGCGCTGCTTTGCATCGTATTGAACTGCGCGACGGCCGCCTGCTTACTATCAAGGCCAATGCAGTTGTGCTGACGACCGGCGGCTTTATCTTCAATCGAGCGATGGTGGCGCAGCATGCGCCGCATTATCTGCAGAACTGGCGGCTCGGCACCACCGGTTGCGACGGCGCCGGCATTCGGCTTGGCGTATCGGCCGGGGGCCTCACGAAGCGCCTCGGACGCTTGTCGGCGTGGCGCTTCATCAATCCGCCGTACGCTTGGGCGCAGGGCTGCGTCGTGGATCGTCACGGTGAGCGCTTCTGCAACGAAGAGGTGTACGGCGCTGCACTCGGCCATGCGATGTGCGAAACCCGCGAAGGCCGCGCATGGCTGATTCTCGATGCGCGTCTCGTCGGTCTCGCGCTGCATGAATGTCTGCGCGGCAAGCTGTGGGCGTTTCAGAGCGTGCCCGCTGCGCTGCTGATGTTGCTGGGCTGCAAGCGGGCGCGCTCCCTCGCCGGGCTGGCGAAACGTATTGATATCGATCCGGCTGTACTGCAGTACACCATTGACACGTACAACACGACCGCGCTTGACGGCCGCGACAGCGCATTCGGAAAATCAGCCGCCATGCTGCAACCGCTCATGCGCAGTCCTTATTATGCGATCGACATTTCATCGGATAGCCGCGTGTTTCCGTGCCCGTCGATCACGCTCGGCGGACTGCACGTCGACGAAACGAGCAATGCGGTTTTGTCCGCGACAGGCGCTCCCGTCGAGGGTCTCTTTGCCGCGGGCCGCGCTGCGTGCGGGCTCGCATCGAATCACTACGTGAGCGGACTTTCGCTCGCGGACTGTATCTGGTCTGGCCGTCAGGCGGGCCGGGCCGCAGCGGGCGCTGTTCTCGCGAACTGCGCTCATTCCCTGACTGAAACTGACTGACACTGACTAAGAGAGAACGAATATGGGAGACAGACTCAAAGGCAAGATCGCCGTCGTGACGGGCGCCGCGAGCGGCGTCGGCAAGCAGGACGCACTGCTGTTCGCCCGTGAAGGCGCGCGGGTCGTGCTGACCGACGTGAACGAGGAAGCTGGTCGTGAAGTGGCTGCGCAGATCGGCAATGCGGCGGTATTCATCCGTCACGATATTACGTCGGAGACCGGCTGGAACGATGTGTTCGGCGCTGCGCAAACGCATTTCGGCACGCCAGATGTGCTCGTCAACAATGCCGCGGTGCTGTTGCTCGGCAACATTGAGGACACGACGCTCGAACAGTGGCAGCGCGTGCTGCGCGTCAACGCCGAAGGCTATTTCCTCGGCTGCCGCGCGGCCGTGAAGGCGATGAAGGAGAAGGGCGGCTCGATCGTGAACATGTCGTCGGTGGCCGCGCTCGGCGGGCTCGGCGCGTTCTGCGCGTATTCGGCGAGCAAGGGCGCCGTGACCGCGATGACCCGCGCGATTGCCGCGCATTGCAAGCAGCTTGGCTACAAAGTCCGCTGCAACACGATTCACCCGGACGGCATCCTTACGCCGATGACCGCGCCGTTCTTTGGTTCTGCCGAAGAAACCCGCGAGGCGCTCACGCAATCGGTTGATCCGCACGCTCGCATGTGCTTGCCCGAGGACATCGCGAATCTGGTGCTGTTCCTCGCCTCCGATGAATCGCGCTTTATCAACGGCAGCGAGTATCGGATCGATAACGCGCAGATGATCATGGGCGTTGCCTGAGTTCGCCCGCCATGGCCGATCCGCGGTTTTACCGGCTGAAGGTGGCAGATGTGATCGCGGAGAGTGCCGACGCGCGCTCTTTCGTGTTCGATCTGCCGCCGGCGTTGCGCGATGCGTTCAGCTATCGCCCGGGGCAATTCCTGACGCTCAAGGTGCCATGCCCGGGCGAGGACGAGAACGTGGTCGTGCAGCGCTGTTATTCGCTGTCGAGCGCGCCGGGTATTGACACCGCGCCGAAGATCACCGTCAAGCGGGTGCGCGACGGGCGCGCGTCGAACTGGATGTGTGAGCGCATTCAACCCGGCGATGAACTCGACGTGATGGCGCCTGCAGGCGTATTCAGCCCGCGTTCTCTCGATGACGATCTGTTGCTGTTCGCGGGCGGTAGCGGCATTACGCCGGTGCTGTCGATTCTGAAGTCGGCGCTGGTGAGCGGACGCGGCATGCTGACGCTGATCTATGCGAACCGCGACGAGCAATCGGTGATCTTCAGCAATGAACTGCGCCAGCTTTCGCAACGGCACCCCGGCAGATTGCGGGCGATTCACTGGCTGGACAGCGTGCAGGGCATTCCGCAGCAACGCCATCTTGAAGAGCTGGCACGGCCGTGGAGCAAGCACGAGTGTTTTATATGCGGTCCCGCACTGTTCATGGAGAGTGCTTTGGCGGCGGTGCAGGCGCTCGGGTTGCCACGTGCGCGGATACACGTCGAGAGGTTCGCCTCGTTGCCTGATCAGCCGCTCATTCAGCCGCTCATTCAGGCATCGGACGACGCTACGGTGGCAACGGAGCCGGACATCACTGCGGCCTCCGCCGCCATCGAAACCGTGCTCGACGGCAAGACCTTCGACGTCGCCTGCAAGCCTGGCGACACCTTGCTCGACGCGATGCTGCGTGCCGGCGTGCCCGCGCCGAACTCGTGCCGCAGCGGCTTGTGCGGCGCCTGCATGTGCCGGGTCGTTGCCGGCAGCGTGAACCTGAAAGGAAACCATGTGCTCGACGAAGCCGAACTGGCGGACGGCTGGACCCTTGCATGCAGTGCGTCACCGGCCGGCGCGACGCTGCGCGTGGTCTTCCCCGACTAGGTCCGCGTCGTCCCGGAGCGAGCGCACGTTGCACGCGTTCGGGGCAACCAGGACCGCTTCCATCGAATTTCACCATGACGCTGAACCACACCCTGACGACGCCCGCGCTGATCGCGCGCGGCGCCGCGCGCTACGGCACGCACCTCGCGATCGAAACGGCTGAGGGCAACCTGAGCTATGCGCAACTCAATGCGGCGCGCATCGAAGCTGCCCGCGCGCTGATGAGCTGCGATATCAAGGCGGGCGACCGGGTCGCCGTCTGGGCGCCAAACGTCACGGCCTGGATCGTCGCGGCGCTAGCGGTCCATAGCGTCGGCGCGGCGCTGGTGCCCGTTAATACGCGGATGAAGGGCATGGAGGCCGGCGCGATCCTCGAGGACAGCGGCGCGCGGCTGCTGTTCTGCTGTGGCAGCTTCCTCGGCGACTCGTATCCGGCGATGCTCGCGGCGCATCGTCCGGCATCGCTCGAACGGGTCGTGGTGTTCGACGCGGCGCCTGCCGGGACCGGCAACGTTAGCAACATAGGCTGCAATCCAGACTACCAGCCAGTCTGCGATGAAACCTGGGCCGCGTTCCTGTTGCGCGCGGCAGCGACTTCGCTCGACGCATTCCGCGCGCGCGAATCGGCGGTGCAGCCCGACACGCTGATGGACATCATGTTCACGTCGGGCACGACCGGCCGCCCGAAGGGTGTGATGACGACGCACGGCCAGAACCTGCGTGCGATTCACGATTGGGCCGCCATTGCGACGCTGCGTGAGGACGATCGCTATCTGATCGTCAATCCGTTCTTTCATGCATTTGGTTACAAGGCGGGATGGCTCGCCGCGCTGGCGAGTGGCGCGACGATCTTGCCGCATCTCGTCTTCAACCCGCAGCAGGTGCTGGAGCGCGTCGTGCACGAACGCGTCTCCGTGCTGCCGGGGCCGCCGACGCTTTATCACGCCTTGCTCGATACTCCCAATCTGTCGGCGCGCGACCTGTCGTCGCTCCGTATTGCGGTGACGGGCGCGGCGGCGATTGCACCGAGCCTGGTCGAACAGATGCGCGCGCAATTGGGCTTCGACGTCGTACTAACCGGATACGGCCTCACGGAATCGTGCGGTTTCGCCGCGCTGTGCCGAGCCGGCGACGATGCACAGACAGTCGCCTGCACGTCCGGCCGCGCGATGCCCGGCGTCGAGATCCGCATCGCTGATTCTCAGGGCGCGGCAGTCGCTACGGGCGTCACCGGCGAAGTGCTGATTCGCGGCTACAACGTGATGCAGGGCTACTTCCGGCAACCCGACACCGCATGCGACACCGTCGACGCCGACGGCTGGCTGCACACGGGCGACCTCGGCGTACTCGACGAAAACGGCTACCTCCGCATCACCGACCGCATCAAGGACATGTTCATCGTCGGCGGTTTCAACTGCTATCCGGCGGAGATCGAGCGGCTCTTTAGTGCTCATCCCGCGGTCGCGCAAATCGCGGTGGTCGGCGTGCCCGACGAACGCCTCGGCGAAGTGGGGCACGCGTACGTCGTATTGCGTTCCGGCATGCAGGCGGGTGTTGTGGAACTGAGCGAATGGGCGCGCCGGAACATGGCGAATTACAAGGTGCCGCGGCACCTGACGTTCGTCGCGCAACTGCCGACCAGTGCGGCGGGCAAGGTGCTCAAATACCGCCTGCGCGAACCCGTCGCCACGGTGTCATCCAGCGTTGCCTAGCTAGTCCCAACAGACGATGTAACGAGCCTCCGGCGCCGCCAGAATAAGCCTGACAACAACAGGTTCTGGAGGAGTCGGAGATGATCGATGTGCGGGCTTTGGGCTACGTCGTCGTACAGTCGGCGAACGTCGAAACATGGCGCGGCTATGCGGAAAACATGCTGGGCATGCAGGTGCACGACGCGGAGGACGGCGCGCTGTATCTGAAGATGGACGAGCGCGATTTCCGCTATCTGGTGGTGCCGGGCGACACCGATTGCTACTTCGCCTCGGGCTGGGAACTGCCCGACGCGCATGCACTGGAAGACGCGGTGCGGGGGCTCGAGCGGGCCGGCGTGGAAGCAATGCGTGCCAGCGCGCAAGAGGCCGCGCTGCGTCGCGTGCAGGCGATGGTCTGGTGTGTCGATCCTTCCGGCAATCGCCATGAGTTCTTCTGGGGTGTACGAGCCGGCTTCCGCCGCTTCGTGTCGCCGCTTGGCGTGGCGGGTTTCGTGACCGGCCCGATGGGCCTCGGCCACACGGTCCTGCCCGCGCCGCAATTCGACGCCACCGACGCCTTCGTGCGCGACGTGCTCGGCTTCGAACTCTCGGACATCTTTCGGGTGAAGTTCACTGACGATCCAGCCGAGCCGGAAAAGCGCATCCATTTCCTGCACTGCAAGAACGCGCGTCATCACAGCCTCGCGATCATGGATCTCGCCGTGCCGTCGGGCTGTATTCACGTGATGGCCGAAGTCGCTTCAATGGACGAAGTCGGCCGTGCACTCGACCGCGTCGCAGCGCTTGGCGTGAAGCTTTCCGCAACGCTCGGCCGGCACTGCAACGACCAGATGATCTCGTTCTATATGAAAACGCCTGGCGGATTTGACCTGGAGTACGGCTACGGCGGGCTGACGGTCGACTGGGCTCAGCACAGCGTCTTCGAGGCGACTCGCGTCAGCCTGTGGGGCCATGACTTCAGCGTCGGTTTCCGTCAGACAGAATAAGAGGATTCCTGATGAAAAAAATCGATAAACAGTTAAGCGCGCGCGACGTCGTCGCGCAACTCGCCGACGGCATGACGATCGGTATTGGCGGATGGGGGCCACGGCGCAAGCCCATGGCGCTGGTGCGTGAAATCGTCCGCTCGAACCTCAAGGATCTGACCGTGGTCGCCTACGGCGGTCCTGATGTCGGCTTGCTGTGCGCCGCCGGTAAGCTCAGGAAAGTGGTGTTCGGCTTCGTGTCGCTCGATGTCATCCCGCTCGAACCGCATTTTCGCCGGGCGCGTGAGAACGGCGCGGTCGACGTTTGGGAGCTCGACGAAGGGCTGCTGCAACTCGGCCTGCGCGCCGCGGCGGCACGCCTGCCGTTTCTGCCGACGCGCGTGGGGCTCGGCACCGATCTGCTGAAGCACGCGCCACAGATGCGCACGGTGCAGTCGCCGTATGGTGGCGAGACGCTGCTGGCTATGCCGGCGATCGAACTCGATGCCGCTTTGCTGCACGTGAACGCGGCTGACCGGATGGGCAATACGCGCATCGACGGTCCCGATCCTTTCTTCGATGCGTGGTTTGCACGCGCGGCGGCGAAGTGCTTCGTCAGCAGCGAAACGCTGGTTGACACGCTTGCCAGCGAAGACCTCAGTCTGGCGCGTCGCAACACGTTTGAACGTTCGCTCGTGAGCGGGGTGGTGCACGCGCCGGCCGGCGCGCATCCGAGCTCATGCGCACCCGCGTACGGATGGGATCTGCCGCATCTGAAAGCGTATTGCGCGAGTGCCGAAGACCCTCAGCAGACTGCGGCCTATCTCCAGGATGTGGTGGGAGCCGACGAGGCTGCCTATCTGCAGCGTGCAGGCGGTCCGTCCCATATAGCGGCGTTGCCGCTGCCGATTCTGTAAAGGAACACGTGTGAGCGACTCTCTCGATTATTCCCTCGCTGAATTGATGATCGTCGCCGCGGCCCGCTTGTGGCGCGACGACGGCGAAGTGCTGGCCACCGGTATCGGCACCGGTCCGCGGCTTGCTGCGGGCCTTGCCCGCCTTGCCTATAACGCCGGCTTGATGCTCACCGACGGCGAAGCGTATCTGGTTGAGAGTCCGGTGCCGCTCGGGCCGCGCGAAGCGGGCTATCGCGTGCAAGCGTCCGGCTTGATGACCTATGAGCGCGTGTTCGATTGCGTGTGGCACGGACAGCGGCACGCGCTGGTGATGCCGACGCAGATCGACCGCTTCGGCCAGGCCAACATCTCATGGCTCGGCGACGACTATGCGCGACCGAAAACGCAACTGCTCGGCGCACGCGGTTTTCCCGGCAACAGCATCAATCATGCGAATTCGTTCTTCGTCAGCGGCCACAGCAAACGCACGTTTGTGGCGGGCGAAGTCGACATGGTGTGCAGCGTTGGGTATAACCCGGCGCGCGAGATTCCCGGCATGCACGCGTTCACCGATCTGCGCAGTATCGTCACCGATCTGTGCCTGATGGACTTCGGCGGCCCCGCTCATGCGGTGCGCGTGCGTTCGCTGCACCCGGGCGTGAGTTTCGACGAAGTTCAGGAGGCGACCGGTTTTGCGTTGCTCGCACATCCGGAGATCGGCGTCACGCCGCCGCCCGACGCCAATGATCTGCGCATCCTGCGCGGGCTCGACCCGCACGACCTGCGTGCGAGCGTGGTGCGCAACAACCCCGCGCCGCGTCGCGCCTGAGGTAATCAATCATGCAAGCCACTCTGTCCACGGTCGGCGGGAACGTCGTCGACTATGCCGTCGCCGACGGCGTCGCCACGATTACGATGAACCGCCCCGAGTATCACAACGCGCAGAACTCGGCGATGACCTATGCACTCGACGATGCGTTCCGTCGCGCTTCGCACGACGATGCGGTGAAGGTCATCGTACTGGCCGGTGCGGGCAAGCATTTCTCTGCGGGCCATGATATTGGCACGCCCGGGCGCGATATTGATCAATCGTTCGAGCGGACTTCCCTCTGGTACGACCACGTCAACAAAGACGGCGGCGAATTCCTGTATGCGCGCGAGCAGGAGGTGTATCTCGGCATGTGCCGCCGTTGGCGCGATCTGCCCAAGCCGACTATCGCGATGGTGCAGGGCGCGTGTGTCGCAGGCGGCTTGATGCTCGCTTGGGTGTGCGACCTGATTGTGGCGTCGGACGACGCGTTCTTTTCCGATCCGGTCGTACGCATGGGCATTCCCGGCGTCGAATATTTCGCCCACGCGTATGAGCTGAATCCGCGCATTGCCAAGGAATTCCTGTTCCTCGGCGAACGGATGGATGCGGCGCGCGCCTATCAGATGGGCATGGTTAATCGCGTCGTGCCGCGTGACAGGCTGCGTGACACCGCGTTCGAGATCTCCGCAAAAATCGCGCGCATGCCGCGCCTCGGTCTCGCGCTGACCAAGCAGGCGGTCAATCACGTCGAGGAGTTGCAGGGCAAACGCGCCGCGATGGACGCGGCATTCGCGTGGCATCACTTCGCGCACGCGCACAACGAACTGGTGAGCGGCGACAGGCTGGGCGGCTACGACGCCCGCAAGATGGCGCAGTCGCAACGGCCCGTAGCGTTGGACGGCGAGGCGGGCGCAGAGGCGGGCGGCCAGGCTGGCGAAGCGTCGAACCGTGCCGGAGAAGCCGCATGACCGCGACGCTGCATACGCCGCTATGCGATCTGCTCGGCTGCCGCTATCCGATCGTGCAGACGGCCATGGGTTGGGTCGCGGACGCCAGGCTCGTCGCGGCCACCTGCAATGCGGGCGGCTTTGGTTTTCTCGCCGGCGCGACGCTCGAAGCGGAACGGGTGGAGGCGGAAATCCTGCGCGTCAAGGAACTGACCGACCGCCCGTTCGGCATCAACTTTCACATGTTCCAGCCGAACGCGGCGCAGGTGGTTGATCTCGCGATCAAGCATCGGCTGCGCGCGGTGAGCTACGGCCGCGGACCCGACGCGAAAACGATCCGCCGGTTCAAGGATGCGGGCGTGATGTGCATCCCGACCGTCGGCGCGCCGAAGCATGCGGCCAAAGCGGTCGAACTGGGCGCCGATGCGGTCACGGTCCAGGGCGCCGAAGGCGGGGGCCACACCGGTTCGATGCCGACTACCTTGTTGCTGCCGCGCGTGCTCGACGCGGTCGGCGTGCCGGTGATCGCAGCAGGCGGTTTCTTCGATGGACGCGGTCTTGCGGCGGCGCTGGGTTATGGCGCTGCCGGCATCGCGATGGGCACGCGCTTTCTGATGGCCGAGGAGTCGCCCGTGCCGCGCGCGACGCTCGAGCGTTATGTCGCTGTCGCGGACCCGGCGCAGATCCGCGTGTCGGCGGCACTCGACGGGCTGCCGCAACGGATGATCGACAACCCCTATCTGCTGCGTCTCGAAGCCTTCGGGCCGCTGCGTCGGACCCTGTTTGCGCTGCGCACTGCCGACGCCTGGCGGCGTCAGAGCGGCATGAGTTTCGCGCAGATGCTCGGACTCGGTCTGAAGGCTTTGGGTGAGCACGACTATACGGCGAGCCAGACGCTGATGGCGGCGAATGCGCCGTTCCTGATCCAGCGCGCGATTGTCGACGGCATGCCGGACGAAGGCGTGTTGCCTAGCGGACAGGTCGCGGCCGTGATCGGCGCGATCGAACCGTGCGAGACGTTGATCGCCCGCATCATCGACGAAGCCGTGGCGCGGCTTGACGCGCTCGCGGCGTTGCGAACGATACCTGCATGCCCGAATAAAAATCAACGGTAGTACTAAGCACGTAATCAACTTCATCCATCAGGGACGGGACCATGACAGAACCACTCAACCGCGTGCGCCAGCTGCCGTTCAGGATCGAACGGGAACACGGGATCGGCGAACTGGTGATCGACCAGCCTCCCGTGAATGCACTCGATTCTTGCGGCTGGCAACAACTGGCCGACGCCATCGATGAACTGGGCCGCGACGAGTCGGTGCACGTCATCGTGTTGCGCGGCGAAGGGCGGGGCTTTTGCGCGGGCGTCGATATCAAGGAACTGGCGGCACACCCGGAGCGGATCGTCACGGTCAATGCAGGCAACTACGCTACGTTTCGCGCAGTGCACCGCAATCCGAAGCCGGTGATCGTCGCGGTGCACGGCTTCGTGCTGGGTGGAGGCATTGGTATTTGCGGCGCAGCGGACGTGATCGTCGCGTCTGAATGTGCCCGCTTCGGTGTGCCGGAAATCGATCGCGGCGCGATGGGCGGTGGCGCGCACCTGCAACGGATGTTCGGCGTACAGAAAGTACGCGCGATGTATTTCACCGGCGACATGGTGGACGCGGCAGAAGCGTATCGCCTCGGCGCCGTCGAACGGGTCGTGCCGCGCGCGCAGTTGCGCGACGCCGCACTGGAGATGGCCCGCAAGATCGCGGCGAAGAGCCCGGCCATGCTGCAGCTCGCCAAAGAAGCGCTGAACGGCGTCGAAGACGGCGACCTCGAGGACAAATACCGCTGGGAGCAGGGTTTCACGCTGCAGGCCTACATGACGAACGACTCGGCCGAAGCGCGCTCGGCGTTCGTCGAAAAGCGTGACGCGCATTTCGACGCGCCGTTTGAGGCTCCATTAAACACCGCCGCCGTGGGGCACGCATGAAGCTCGACTACACGCAGGCACAACGCGCGTTCCGTGCCGAGATCCGCCACTGGCTCGCCGAACACATGCCGTGCGAGCCGCTGCCGAGCTTCGACACCGAGGCAGGCTTCGCCGCGCATCGCGCGTGGGAACGCACGCTGCACTCCGGCCGCTGGAGCATGGTCACGTGGCCGCGCGAGCTGGGCGGACGCGGCTGCGATCTGATCGAGTGGCTGATCTTCGAGGAAGAGTACTGGCGCGCAGATGCGCCGATGCGCGTCAACCAGAACGGCATCTTCCTGCTTGGCCCGACGCTGATGGATTTTGGCACCGATGCGCAAAAAGCCCGTTTCCTGCCTGCGATGGCCGCAGGCGAGCACGTGTGGGCGCAGGGCTGGTCGGAGCCCAATGCCGGCTCCGACATGGCGGCGATTCGCGCCAGCGCGATCCGCACCAAAGGCGGGTCCGGCGACGAATACATCCTGAACGGTCAGAAAATCTGGTCGACCCGCGCCGTCTGGGCCGACTGGTTGTTCGGTCTTTTTCGCAGCGATCCGCAATCGGTGCGTCATCACGGCCTGAGCTTCCTGATGGTGCCGTTGTCGACGCCGGGTATCACCGTGCGCCCGATTCGTCAATTGAACGGTCACACTGGTTTTGCGGAGATTTTCTTCGACGACGTGCGAGTACCCGTGGACAACCGTCTCGCGGGTGAAGGCATGGGCTGGCAGGTCGCGATGGCAACCGCCGGCTTCGAGCGAGGCCTGATGTTGCGCTCGCCCGCACGCTTCCAGCGCACCGCTGAGTTGTTGCGCGATCTGTACCTCGCGCACCGCGCCGATGCCGACCGCGATCCGGGGCTGCGCGAACGCGTGACCGGCGCGTGGATGGACGCGCAAGCCTACGCACTCGCCACTTATGCCACCGCGAGCCGCCTGCAGAAGGGCGGTCACGTAGGCGCGGAGTCGAGCACTAACAAGGTGTTCTGGTCCGAACTCGATCTGCGCATGCATCACACCGCACTCGACATTCTCGGCGCGCGCTCGGAAGTCGTACCGCGCAGCCCGATACAACACACGACGCTCGGCAATTGGCTCGACGGTTTCCTGTTCGCGCAGGCTGGCCCGATCTACGCAGGCACCAACGAGATCCAGCGGAACATCATCGCCGAACGGATGCTCGGGATGCCGCGCTCGTGAAGCGCGCATCCGGATGAATAGCGGTTTCAACGTTAGAGGCCGCACGGGACCGTACGGGACCACACGCAAGCAGTCAAAGGATTGAGCGAGAAACTATGGATTTCGTATTCAACGAAGACCAGGAAGCGCTGGCGAGCACGGTCAAGCGGTTCCTGATGACCGAGATGACGCCGGAGCTGATTCGCGAACTGTGGGCCACGCCGACGGGACGCTCGGAGCCCATGTGGGCGATGTTCGCAGCGCAGGGGCTGACAGCCGTGTCCGTGCCGGAAAGTCACGACGGCATGGGCCTGTCGGAGATCGAGTGGGCGTTGCTCGCGCAGACCTACGGTTATTTCGCCGGGCCCGAGCCGCTGCTCGATACCGCACTGGTTGCGGTTGGCATGCTCGACAGCTTGCCGGCGAGCGCGTGGCGCGATGCGCTGTTGCGTGATATTGCAGCGGGCGCGGCGCGGGTGGCGATCGCGCATCCGGTGAATCCCTATGTCAGCGACGCGCACGTGGCGCAGGTGCTGCTGTGCGAACGGGAGGGCGAACTGCACCGGCTCGCGCCGCACGCGTGCACCTGGCAGGCGGTTGAAAGTATCGACCCGTCGCGGCGGCTGTTCGAACTCGAATGGCAAGCGTCGGCGAGCACACGGGTTGCATCGGCAGATGAAGCCGCACCGCTCTTTGCCCGGGCACTGGATCAGGGCGCGTTTGCCGTTGCCGCGCAATTGCTCGGCTTGACGCAGCGGGTTCTTGACGTCGCGATCGACTACAGCGCGCAACGCAAGCAGTTCGGCAAGCCTGTCGGCTCGTATCAGGCAGTGAAGCACTTGCTCGCCGATGTCGCGATCCACTATGAATTTGCGCGGCCGGTGGTGTATCGGGCCGCGTGTGCGATTGCCGCCAACGACCCGCATCGCGCGCTCTACGCCTCGCACGCGAAACTCGCCGCGACCGCTGCGGCGCAGCTCGCCGCCCGTCATGCGATGCAGGTTCACGGGGCGATCGGCTACACGTGGGAACTGGATCTGCAGATTTTCATGAAACGCATCTGGGCGCTCTCAGGCAGTTGGGGCGACACCACGTTTCACAAGGCTCGGGTAGCAGACACGTTAATCGAGGCCCGCGCACCGATCGGCCCGGCCCGTACTTTCGAACTGGAATAATCATCATGAAACAGGCCTATATCGTCGATGCATTGCGCACGCCGACCGGACGCCGCAAGGGCGGTCTCGCCCACGCGCACGCAGCCGACCTCGGCGGCTTCGTGTTGAAAGAACTGGTCGCGCGCAACAGCATTCCCGCGCACGAATACGACGACGTGATCTTCGGTTGCGTCGATACGATCGGTCCGCTTGCGGGCAATATCGCCCGCACTTGCTGGCTCGCAGCGGGCTTACCGCTGAACGTGCCCGGTGTGACGGTGGACCGGCAATGCGGTTCTTCGCAACAGGCCGTGCACTTCGCGGCGCAGGCGGTAATGAGCGGCACGCAGCACGTCGTGATCGCAGGGGGCGTGCAGACCATGACGCAGATCCCGATCTCGTCAGCCATGACGGCGGCCGAACCGCTTGGTTTTATCGACCCGTTCTCCGGCAGCATAGGCTGGCGCGGGCGCTTTGGCGACGCGCCGGTTTCGCAGTTCCATGCGGCGCAGCGGATCGCGGATCGCTGGAACCTGTCACGCGAAGCGATGGAGCAGTACGCGCTGGAGAGCCACCGTCGCGCACTCGCGGCGATCGAAGGCGGCTATTTCGCCCGCGAGATCGTGCCGTTCGCCGGAGTAACCCATGACGAAACGCCGCGCCCCGACACAACACTCGCGAAGATGGCGACGCTCCAGCCGCTGGTGCCTGGCGGCGCATTGACGGCTGCGGTCTCGAGCCAGACGTGCGATGCGGCGGCCGCGCTGCTGATCGTGTCCGAAGACGCATTAGGACGCTATGGTCTGACGCCGCGCGCCCGCATCCATCACCTGAGCGTGCTCGGCGACGACCCGTTGTGGATGCTGACCGCGCCGATCCCCGCGACGCAGCACGCAATGCGCCGGGCGGGCCTCGCACTGGCCGACATCGATGTTGTGGAACTCAACGAAGCGTTTGCGTCGGTCGCGCTGGCGTGGCTTGCCGAGACCCGTTATCCGCACGAAAAAACCAACCCGAACGGCGGTGCGATTGCGCTTGGGCACCCGCTCGGCGCCACCGGCGCGCGCCTGATGACGACGCTGCTGCACGAACTGGAACGCACGCAAGGCCGCTACGGCTTGCAGGCGATGTGCGAAGGCGGCGGTCTCGCCAACGTCACGATCATCGAGCGCCTGTGAGCGCATCACTGTCAGCGGGCACTTTCAACAAGCATTTTTCAACGAGGTAGGCATGGGAATCTGCAACGACCGCACCGTGATCATAACCGGCGCGGGGGGCGGTCTCGGTCGCAATTATGCGCTGGCGTTCGCCGCCGAGGGCGCGGCGGTAGTGGTCAATGATATCCGTCACGAAGCAGCGCAGGCCGTTTGCGATGAGATCGCAGCAGCAGGCGGCAGGGCGCTCGCCAACACGAACGACATCACGCGTATCGATACCGCGCAGCGCATTGTCGACGCCGCGCACGAGGCGTTCGGCGAGATTCATGTGCTGGTGAACAACGCCGGTATTTGCCGGGACCGCATGTTCACGAGCATGACCGAAAGCGATTGGGACGACGTGATGAACGTGCATCTGCGCGGACACTTCTGCCTGGCGCAACTGCTTGCGCGTGAATGGCGCGACGCGTCGAAGGCGGGACGAACGGTGGATGCACGCATCGTCAATACAAGTTCGGGCGCCGGCTTGCAAGGCTCGATCGGGCAGGCGAACTATGGCGCAGCTAAGGCAGGCATCGCCGCGCTCACGCTGATGCAAGCGGCGGAACTGTCCCGCTACGGTGTGCGCGTGAATGCGCTGGCACCAGCAGCGCGCACATCGATGACTGAAGGCGTGTTTGCCGAGATGATGAAAAAACCTGCGGACGGCTTCGATTACTTCGATCCGGCCAACGTCGCGCCGCTTGTCGTGTGGCTTGGTAGCGTGCAGTCGAGCGCCGTGACGGGGCAGGTGTTTGAAGTAGCGGGCGGCATGATCGCGATCGCCGAAGGGTGGCGCACCGGGCCTTGCGTCGACAAGGGCGCCCGCTGGAACGCAGCCGACGTAGGCGGCGCGGTGGCGGAACTGATCGCGCAGAGGCGGCCTGCTCAGCAGGTCTACGGAAGCTGATGCGATGAACCTCGCGCTCTCGGAAGAACAAACCATGATTCGCGACGCCGCGGCCGAGGTGCTGGCCGAGCGCAGCGCATCGGCTGCGGTGCGGCATGCGATCGAACATACCGCGGGACGCGACGAAGTCCTGTGGCGCACGCTTGGCGGGGAACTCGGGTGGTGCGGGCTGGGCGTGCCGGAAGCGGCGGGCGGCGCCGGACTTGGCGCGCTGGAACTGGTTCTGCTGATGGAGCAGATGGGCCGGCGCCTCGTTTGCGTGCCTTATTTCAGCACGGTGTGCCTCGCAGGTGCAGCGCTCGCGCAATGCGAATCCGGGCAGGCCGACGCGCGGCTTACGCGGATCGCGGAGGGCAAGGTGAGCGCGACTTTGGCTCTGCACGCGACAGTACGCTTTGAACTGCGTTCGCACCTGTCGGACGCGGTGCCGGTGCTCGCAGTGCAAACCGCCAACGGATATGTTCTTTCGGGCACGCTGGATCAGGTATTCGATGGCGCAACCGCCGACCTGTTGATCGTGCCCGCGCGGATTGCCAACGGGGCACAAGCCGAAGCGCAAGCCGTGGCGCTGTTCGAGATCGATGTGACGTCAACCGGACTCATTCGCACGCCGCTGGTCACGCTCGATGCGACGCGTCCGCTGGCGCGAGTCGAACTGCACGCCGTGGAGGCGCCATGGAGCGCGGTTCTTGCAACCGGCCGCAAGGCTGAACTTTTACTGTCTCGCACCGCGTGGTTCGCCGCACTCGCGCTGGCCGCCGAACAGCTCGGCGGCGCTCAGCACTGTCTCGACCTGACGCTCGCCTATGCCGCCGAGCGCGTGCAGTTTGGCCGCACGATCGCCTCGTTCCAGGCGGTCAAGCATCGCTGCGCGCAAATGATGGTGGAGATCGAGGCAACCCGTTCTGCAGTGTTCGGCGCGGCACGGGCATGGGACGACTCGGGTTGCTCGACCGGCACTGTGCCGAGAGACGTGCTCGCCGACATTGCCACCGCCAAGGCCACGGCTAACGACACGTTCCGCTTTTGCGCGCAGGAAGCGATTCAATTGCACGGTGGCGTCGGCTTCACGTGGGAGTACGACCCGCAGCTTTACTTCAAACGTGCGCAGGCATCCAGCGCGCAATTCGGCTCGACATCGCAACTGCTGTCGATGCTGGCGGAGCAAGTGATCGATCGCACCGCGCCGCGCGCTGACGCATCAATGCTGGAAGGAGCCGCGCGATGAACAGCGAAACACGTGAACAGCAACTACGTATCCAAGTCTCCGGCTGGATGAAGACACACCTCGCGGGCGAGTTCGCGTGCCTGAAATATCGCGGCGGTCCCGGCGACGAAGAAGCCTACCCGGCGCTGCGCAAGGCATGGGAACGCGAACTGGCCGCTGGTGGCTGGACCGGCCTCGGCTGGCCCGCGGAGGCGGGTGGCCGCGCATTGCCCGTGGCGGAGCAGGTGATTTTTCACGAAGAATATGCGCGCGCCGGCGGTCCGGGGCGCATGGGCCATATCGGCGAAGGGTTGCTCGGCCCGACGTTGATCGCATGCGGCACGCGGTCGCAACGCGAGCGCTTTCTGCCCGGCATTCTGGCGGGCACGCAGTTCTGGTGCCAAGGCTACTCGGAACCGGGCGCCGGCTCCGATCTCGCCAACGTCCGCACACGCGCTGTACGCGAAGCCGACGGTGCATGGCGCGTAGCCGGCCAGAAAGTCTGGACTTCGCTCGCGCACGATTCCGAGTGGATCTTCGTGATTGCGCGCACCGATCCGGAATCGCGCGGCAATCGCGGACTGTCGTTTCTGCTGATGCCGCTCGACCAGCCGGGCATCGAGATCCGGCCGATCAAACAATTGAACGGCGGCGCGGAATTCAACGAGGTGTTCTTCGATGGCGCGCTCGCAGCGGCGGACGATCTGGTCGGCGCACCCGGTGACGGCTGGCGCATCGCGATGACCTTGCTTGGCTTCGAGCGCGGCATGTCAACGCTAGGCCAGCAGATGCAGTTCATTCGCGAACTCGACTGGGTGATCGACACTGCGCACGAAGCTGGCGTCGCCGACGACCCGGCGATCCGTCAGCGCATCGCCCGGGCATGGGCCGGACTGCGAGTGATGCGCTACAACGCGCTGCGCATGCTGGCTGGCGCCGACGACGCGAGCGCCGCATTGAGCCGTGAGGCGCTGATCTACAAATACTACTGGTCGAACTGGCACCGCGATCTGGGCCAACTGGCGATGGACGTGCTCGGCCCGAGCGCGAACATTGTCGACACCACCGATGAAAAGCGTACGCGTCTGCAAGGCGTGTTTCTGTTTTCGCGCGCCGACACGATCTACGCCGGCACTAACGAGATTCAACTGAACATCATGGCCGAGCGCGGGCTCGGCATGCCCAGGGAACCCCGAGGAACCTTATGAACGACCCCCAAACGGTGAATAGTGCGCCTGCGTATGTGCCAGGCCATCAGTTGCTGGCTGACAAAGCAGTGCTGATCACGGCGGCAGCCGGCGTGGGTATCGGCTTTGCCGCAGCGAAGCGTTGCGCGGAAGAAGGCTGCCGGGCGCTGTTTATCTCCGACATCCACGAAAGGCGCCTCGCGCAAGCGGTCGACGCGCTTCGTGCGGAAACCGGCCTGCAAGAAATCCACGGGCGCCTGTGCAACGTGTCGGTCGAGGAAGAGGTGCGTGCGCTGGTTGCCGATGCCGAGCAAAAGACCGGAGGCGTCGACGTGCTGATCAACAACGCCGGACTTGGCGGCGCGTGCCGCATCGTCGAAATGGACGATGCGCAATGGTCCCGGGTGATCGACATTAGCCTCACGGGCACCTTCCGCATGATGCGCGCGATGTTGCCGCACATGCAGCAGCGCGGCCGTGGCGTGATCGTCAACAACGCGTCGGTGCTCGGCTGGCGCGCGCAGGCGGAACAGGCGCACTACGCGGCGGCGAAAGCCGGTGTGATGGCGCTCACGCGTTGCACCGCGCTCGAAGCGGCGCCTTATGGCGTGCGGGTCAATGCAGTAGCGCCCAGCATTGCTCTGCACGATTTTCTGAAGAAGTCGGCTTCGGCCGATCTGCTCGATCAACTGGCGTCGCGCGAAGCATTCGGCCGCGCCGCTGAAGTCTGGGAGGTCGCTAACGTGATGGTGTTTCTGGCAAGCGACTACGCGTCGTATATGACCGGCGAAGTGCTGTCGGTGAGCAGTCAGCACGCGTGATGGAACGCCTCATTGCTGACTCGCAGGAGAGCGTCGAACACAGCGCGACAGAGAGCGCGGCACCTGCGCGCGTGTTCGCTCATCCGGACCAATTGATTGCCGCCGCCGGTGAGCGCCTTGGCGAAAGTGCGTGGATGGTCGTCGATCAGGCGCGCATCAACCGGTTCGCCGATGCGACGCTCGATCATCAATGGGTCCACGTCGATAGCGCGCGCGCGCAGCACGGCCCGTTCGGCGCGTGTATCGCGCATGGCTTTCTCACCCTTTCGCTCGTCAATTTCTTCCTGCCGCAGATCGTGCGGATCGACGGCGCGCGGTTGGGCGTCAACTACGGTTGCGACAAGATCCGCTTTCCGGCGCCGGTGCGCGTCGGCGCGCAGTTGCGCGGCGTCGCGCAACTGCTGCGCGCCGAAGCGATCGACGGCGGTGTGCAGGCGTGGATTCGCGTGAGCGTCGAGATCCACGGCGAGAACAAACCCGGTTGCGTGGCCGACACGATCAGCCGATATTACCTGTAGAACTACTAAAGGATTGACTAATGAACGAAGCGGTCATCGTCTCGGTTGCGCGCACACCGATCGGCAAAGCGTACCGGGGCGTGTTCAACGACACTGAAGCGCCGGCCTTGGGCGGCCATGTAGTGCGTGCCGCCGTCGAGCGTGCGCAGCTCCTCCCCGCCGACATCGACGACGTGTTGATGGGCTGCGCCGCGCAGCAGGGCACGCAAGGCTACAACATTGGCCGCCTTGCGGCGATCGCGGCGGGTTTGCCCGCATCGGTGGCGGGTATGGCGATGGACCGGATGTGTTCATCGGGCTTGATGACAATTGCCAGCGCGGCGCAGAGCGTGATGTGCGGCGATGCGCGCATTGTCGTGGCGGGCGGTGTCGAGTCGATCACGCTGACGCAAAACAAGCACAAGAACGCGTACCGCGCGCGCTCGGACGCGGTGCTCACGCATCAGCCGGCGGCGTACATGGCGATGATCGAGACGGCGGAAGTGGTGTCGCGCCGCTATGGCATCTCGCGTGCGGCCCAGGACGAATACGCGTTGCAAAGCCAGCAGCGCACGGCGGCGGCGCAGGCGGCAGGGCGCTTTGACGAAGAGATCGTGCCATTCGATGCACAGCGTGCGCTGTTCGATAAGGAAGGCACGCCGGTGGGCAGCGAAAGCGTGCGTGCCACGCGCGACGAATGCAACCGTGCGGACACGACGGCTGCGAGCCTCGCTGCACTGAAACCTGTGTGGGGCGGCGGTGAAGCGGTGGCTCAAGGCGAGTTCATTACAGCGGGCAATGCGTCGCAACTGTCGGACGGCGCGGCTGCGGTGGTGGTCATGAGCGCCGCTGAGGCAAAACAGCGAGGGCTTGCGCCGCTTGGTATCTATCGCGGCCTCGCGATGGCCGGCTGCGAAGCGGACGAAATGGGCATCGGCCCCGCGCTTGCCGTGCCGAAGCTGCTGGCACGCCATCGCCTGACGACGAACGACATCGGCCTGTGGGAGATGAATGAGGCATTCGCTTGCCAGGTCATCTACTGTCGCGACCAGCTCGGCATTCCCGCGGATCGCCTGAACGTCGACGGCGGTGCGATCGCCGTCGGCCACCCGTTCGGCATGTCGGGTACGCGAATGACGATGCATGGCTTGCTTGAGGCGAGGCGGCGTGGCGTGCGTTATGTGGTCGTGACCATGTGTATCGGCGGTGGCATGGGCGCCGCCGCACTCTTCGAAGCAGCGGCTTAGACCGCGGACGGAGGAGACAACCATGAAAACAACGATTCCCGGTTTGCTGATGTCGGCAGCGGTCCTGGGTGCGGCGCTGTTTGCGTTCGCGCCGCGTCCGCTGCCTGCATTCGCCGCGACGACCATTCAGGCTAACCATCTGCAGATCAACGGTCTGGCCAAGGCGGGCACGCGGCTTGTGGCGGTCGGCGAGCGCGGTGTTGTCCTGCTGAGCGACGACGCAGGCGCTTCGTGGCGGCGCGCAGCCGTTTCGCCCGACGAAGCATCAACACTCACGGAAGTGTTTTTTGTGTCGCCGCGTATCGGCGTTGCGGTCGGCCATGACGGCTGGATCGTGCGTACCGTTGATGGCGGTGAGCACTGGACCGAAGTGCATTTCGAACGTAAGCGTTCAGACCCGTTGCTGTCGGTATGGGGCAATGCGGACGGGCAAGTATTTGTCACGGGCAGCTTCGGACAACTGTTCGAATCGCGCGATGCCGGTGCAACGTGGACTGAAACCAAGACCCCGGCGGGCGATCGTCATTTGAACGCGATCACGGGCGACGGACATGGGCGTCTTCTGATCGCGGGCGAAACCGGCACGCTGCTGCGCTCAACCGATGGGGGCGCCACCTGGCAGAAACGCCCGGTGCCGTACGAAGGGTCGCTATTCGGTGCGCTGATGCTCGCCGACGGCGACTGGCTCGTGTACGGGATGCGCGGCAACGTGCTGCGCAGCACGGATCAGGGGGACACGTGGACTCACATCGATAGCCGCGTCGGGACGTCGTACTTCGGTGCGACCCAGCTTGCCGACGGCGAGCTGGTGCTGGTCGGACAGGGCGGTGCGATCGTGACGTCGCGCGACGGCGGGCAAACCTTCGCGGTGCGCAAGGTGGGCGGTGTGCAGAGTCTTGCCGCCGTGCTCGATGCGGGGCACGGCGAACTGGCGCTTGGCGGCGAGGCAGGAGTGGCCTTGTTGCCGCTCACGCCGACGGCGGTTCCTACGCTGCCTACGCCTGCCGCGCATGGCGTTGCGCCCTCCTGAGACTGTGCTGCTTGCCCCAGCCGATCTTCCGCGGTGCATCGTAGCCTTTGCTTCGCTACGTGTGCCGCGCTCCCGTTGCCTTGTCGTGAGACGCCCATGAACGCTTCGCCCCGTCCTTCGCTTTCCCCCGCTCGGCCCACCCGTTTGTCACGCTTCGTCGAGCGAAGCGCTGACGCCATCATGCGCTATCGGCGCATTCTGCTGGTGCTTTGTCTGGCGCTGACCGTCGCCCTGGGCTGCTCTGCGACGCGGCTTCGCCTCGACCCCGGGTTCAACAAGATGATCCCGATGCAGCACCCGTACATGCAGGTGTTCAACCGCTACGCGAGCGCGTTTCCCGGCGCGAATACGATTCTCGTGAGTCTGCGCTGGAAGGGCCACGGCGATATCTACAACCAGGCGTTCATGGACGACCTGCGCCACGCGACCGACGATGTGTTCTTCATCCCCGGCGTGAATCGCTCGCGCGTGTTTTCGCTATTCACGCCGAACGTGCGTTACACCGAAGTGACCGAAGCCGGTTTTCGCGGTGATGTCGTGGTGCCCGGACAGTTCAGCAGCGCGAATCCCGACGATCTGGCAAAGGTGCGCCGTAACGTCGCGAGGTCAGGACAGATCGGGCGTCTGGTCGGAAACGATCTGCACTCCGCACTGATCCGCGCGGAGCTGCGTGAGACCGATCCCGCCACCGGTAAACATCTGGACTATGGCGCGGTAGCCCGGCAACTGGAGCAGATTCGCGCACGTTATTCGAATCAAGAGGTCGAGGTCGACATCATCGGCTTCTCGAAGCTCGTGGGCGACGTTGAGGCGGGCATCAGCGGCGTGGTCGGCTTCTTTGCGCTCGCGTTCCTGATCACCGCGGCGCTGCTGTTCGCCTACACGCGTTCGGCGAAGACCACCGCGCTCGCGCTGTTCGTCGCATTGCTGCCGGTGGTGTGGCTGCTCGGGGCGTTGCCGATCATTGGTCTGGGCATCGATCCGTTGTCAATACTCGTACCGTTCCTGATTTTCTCGATCGGCGTGTCGCACGCGGTGCAGATGACCAATGCGTGGAAGCAAGCGCTCGTGACCGGCATGTCGTCTACCGATGCCGCGCGTGACGCATTCCGCAACCTGTTCGTGCCCGGTACCGTGGCGCTGCTGACGAACGCGCTGGGGTTCATGGTGATCATGCGCATCCAGATCGAGATCGTGCGTGAACTGGGCGTCACCGCCTGCCTCGGCGTGCTGTTGATGATCGTCACTAACAAGGTGTTTCTGCCAATCCTGCTGTCGTACACCCGTCTTGAAGCGGGCACGCTGGCACGCGCGCAGCGCCAAGCTGCGGTGGGCGGCAGCCGGGTGTGGACGCGCATCGCGACCTTTGCCCGGCCTGCGCCTGCACTAGGCGTATTCGCGATTACGCTGGTGCTGCTCGCATTCGGCGCGAAAGCGTCGCGCAACCTGCAGATCGGCGATATTGGCTCGGGCGCGCCGGAATTACGCAGCACGTCGCGCTATAACCTCGACAATGCGCGCATCACGAGCCAGTACAACATCGGCGTGGATGCGTTGGCGGTGATCGTGGAGACCACGGGTTTCGACGATGCCTGCCTGCACTATCCGGTCATGAGCGCGATCGAGCGCTTCGAGATGGAGATGCGGGGCGTGGCTGGCGTGCAGTCGGTGGTGAGCGTACCGTCGCTCGCAAAGATATCTATTGCCGCGTTCAACGAAGGCAATCCGCGCTGGGGCGCGCTGCCGCGCTCGAGCGACGGCCTCACGCAAGGCGCGAGCGCGTTCGATCCCGATAATGGCATGAACACTGAGAACTGCCAGGCGATCCAGGTGCTGATCTATACGGCGAATCACGAAGGCAAAACGATCGCGCACATTGTCGACGAGATCAAAAGGCTGTCCGCCGAGAACCGTACGCCGAACGTCGCATTCAAGCTCGCAGGCGGCAACGTTGGCGTGATGGCGGCAACCAACGAGGCGGTAGGAGACGCCGAGGTGGCAATGCTGCTGTCCATCTTCGCCGCTATTACGCTGCTGTGTCTCGTGACGTTCCGCTCGTGGCGGGCGGTGCTGTGCATCGTGGTGCCGCTGACGGTCGTGTCAATTCTGTGTAACGCGGTGATGGCTTCGCTCGGCATCGGCCTGAAGGTGGCGACGTTGCCGGTCATCACACTCGGCGTCGGGGTGGGTGTCGACTACGGCATCTATCTTTATGAACGTCTTCAGCATGAAGTGCGCTCGGGCGCCAGCTTGCCCGACGCGTTTGCCGCGGCGATGCGCCAGCGCGGCACGGCGGCGCTGTTTACTGCGGTGACGATGTTCATCGGCGTGGGGACGTGGGCGTTCTCCGCGTTGAAGTTTCAGGTTGATATGGGCGTACTGCTCGCGTTCATGTTCCTCGTCAACCTGTTCGGCGCGGTGTTCCTGCTGCCGGCGCTTGCCGCGTGGCTCGGTGTCGAGCGGGCAGAGCGGGCAGGGCGGCGCGCAGGCGGGCGTGTAAGCGTTACACCGGCCACGGCAGTTATGCGTGGCGCGGTTCCGGGGGCTAACGACCAGGCCACCGAGCCGGCCACGCTGGAACATGGCAATCCGGTGCGTTAGCACCTAGTCCGTCAGGACGATGAACAGGGCGCGGGCCGCGTCTATCGTCAGGCATGAAACATCGGCAATACCGACAGCGGCGGCCATCACAAAGATCCGCCGCTTTTTCCATTGGAGGAGAGAAGACATGTCCGCACGTCCCTACAAGATCGAATCGCAGCCGCTCGTGCAGCGCTATGCGCGCGGCTGGCACTGCCTCGGGCTCGCCAGCGACTACAAGGATGGCAAGCCCCATACGCTGAATATCTTCGGACGTCGTCTTGCCGCGTTCATGGATTCGCACGGACGCGTCAACGTGGTGGACGGCTACTGTCCGCACATGGGTGCCGATCTGAGCACCGGGCGCGTGGATGGCGATACGCTCGTGTGTCCGTTTCACGGCTGGCAATGGGACGGTGACGGCAACTGCCAATCCATTCCGTACTGCAAACGGATTCCGCAGAAAGCGAAAATCGGTACGTGGCATACGAGAGAGCAGAACCAGTTGCTGTTTATCTGGCACGACTCTGAAGGTAATCCGCCGCCCGACGAAGTGGCGATTCCGCGCATCGATGCGTGTTTTGGAAGCGAATGGTCCAACTGGGTGGTCGACAAGATGGTAATCGGCACCAACTGCCGCGAGCTGGTCGACAACATCTCGGATATGGCGCACTTCGCGACCGTGCACGGCGCGCCGGTCGATTACTTCGCGAACCTGTTCGAGGCGCACAAGGCGACGCAACTGCTGGTGGGCCGCAGTGAACGCCTGGGCGGCGATGAACTGATCGCGCTGTCGACGTATTTTGGTCCGGCGTACCACATCACCGAAATGACAGGGCAAAGCGGCGGTCATCCGATTCACTCGATTCTGCTGAACAGCCATGTGCCGATCGATATAAACAGCTTTGAGCTGCGCTATGGGGTGATGGTCAAGAAGATTCCGGGGCTGTCCGACGAGCAGAACATGGAAATCGCGCGTGCGTATTCAAAGCAGGCACAGGCCGCGTTTTATGAGGACGTTGCGATCTGGGACACCAAGACGCGGATCGACAACCCGTTGCTGTGCGAAGGCGATGGTCCGCTGTATCAGATGCGTGACTGGTATTCGCAGTTTTATCTCGATACCGCCGAAATCCGGCCGGCGAGTACGGTACGCAGAGTGTTTGAAATCAAGGTCCGCGATAGCGGGACGCCGCCGGCGCTGCATCACGTGTTTGAAGGGTAAGGGGGGAAGCGGTGGATCCACCGCTTCGCACAGGCTCGCGATCCGGTCCCTGGCTAGGGCTGCGCCGCGGCCCCGCCCACCGTAGCTGTCCCGGGACCCAGATAGTTCCGTCGAATCCGCTCGACATCAATGTGCAGCACATCGGCCAGATAGTGTTGCATGCCACCGTATTGCTGATCGATCACCTGCATCGCCGCGCCGATGTAGTCCGGATCGACCGCCAGCAGCGGCGCCACCACATCGGGCACCACGCCGATCTTCTGCAACTGCGCGGTGGCCTGTGCATTGCCCGCCGCGTTAAACCGATTTGATTCGAGATAGTTCGCTATCACGCTTGCCCGATCCACCCCGAGCGCCGAGAGCAGCAGCACCGTTGCAAATCCCGTGCGGTCCTTGCCCGCGGTGCAGTGGTACAGCATCGTCTTGTCGTCTTCTGCAAGCTTGAGAAAGCGGGTGAACTGCGCCTGGTAGGTGCCTGGAAATTGCCGGTAAAGCTCGATCATGAACTGATGCATCTGCGCGGGCGTCGAGCGCTTGAGCATCGGCACGATCGCGCCGGGCGACAGATTTCCCGCCAGCACCGGATCGGCTTGCCAAGGGAACAGGGCGGCAAACGCCTGCTCGGCAGGTTGCTTTTCGCTGTCTGCGCGGAAGTCGAGCACGACATCGAGATGCATCGTCTGAAGTCTTGCAATGTCCGACGGCGTGGCGAACGCGGGGTTACCGCTTCGATACAGGCGTCCGGGCACAATGCGTCGGCCGTCCTCAGTCGTCAAACCGCCGAGATCGCGCGTGTTCTGCACGCGTTCGAGCGGGACATACTGGTCAGTAGTGAGCGGCGTAAGCGGCGTGAGGGTTTGCGCGCCGACGGCGACACTGGTGGCGCTGGCAGCGCTCAGCAGCATGCCCGCCGCCAGTGTTCGGGAAAAGGAAAGTCGCACGGGTGAAAGATCCTCCAACGTTAAAACGATCAAACAAAAACAGCGGGCCGTGCAGCTTACGCCACGCCCGCTGTTCAGAAGTGCGCACTATGTCACGCCACAACAGCACGCGCCTTGAGCAAGGTCAGCGCTGTGTCCTCGATCATATCTTCCTGACCACCCACGAGCCGCTGCCGACCTAGTTCAACAAGGATGTCGCGCGCCGGGATCTTGTACTTCGCTTCCGCGCGTTTCGCAAACAGCAGGAATGACGAATAGACGCCCGCGTAGCCCAGTGTCAGTGCATCGCGATCGATGCGGATAGGCGTGTCCATGATAGGCGTCACGAGGTCTTCGGCAACATCGGAAATCTTGAAGACATCGACACCGGTCTGAATGCCCATGCGTTCACACACTGCAATGAACACTTCCATTGGCGTATTGCCCGCGCCTGCGCCCAAACCCGCAGCGGCGGCATCGATGCGGTTCGCGCCCGCGGCGATGGCGGCTACCGAATTGGCCACGCCCATGGCGAGATTATGGTGCCCATGAAAACCGACCTCGGTATCAGGCTTGAGCTTGTCACGCACAAGCGCAATTCGCGCCGTTACATCGTCGGGCAACATATAGCCGGCCGAATCGGTGATGTAGATGCAGTTCGCTCCGTACGACTCCATCAGTCTCGCTTGTTGGAGAAGCTGATCGGGTGGCGACATATGCGCCATCATCAGGAAGCCCACCGTATCCATGCCCAGCTTGCGAGCGAGACCAATATGCTGCTCGGACACGTCCGCTTCGGTGCAGTGCGTCGCGACGCGGATCGTGTGCACGCCGAGTTCATGCGCCATGTGCAGATGATCGACCGTGCCAATGCCAGGTATCAGCAGCGCGGACACTTTTGCATGGTCGAGCTCGGCCAGGACTGCGCTCAGATACGCTTCGTCGGTATGCGCGGGAAAGCCGTAGTTCACCGACGCGCCGCCCAGTCCGTCGCCGTGTGTGACCTCGATCAGCGGCACGCCCGCTGCGTCGAGTCCGCGGGCAATCGAGCGCATCTGTTCGAGTGAGATCTGGTGACGCTTCGGGTGCATGCCGTCGCGCAGGGTCATGTCATGCACGGTGATGCGGGTTCCAGCAAGAGACATGGTCGACTCCTTCATGCCGTCGCTCGCGCGGCGGCGAGCATCTGTTGGGCAAAGACTTCAGCGGTGCGGGCTGCGGCCGCAGTCATGATGTCGAGGTTGCCGGCGTATTTCGGCAGATAGTCACCGAGCCCTTCGACCTCCATGAACACCGACACGCGCCTGCCATCGAATACCGGTCCGTTCTTGAGCGTATAGCCGGGCACGTACTGCCGCACCTCGTCGACCATCGCGTGCACCGACGCGGTAATCGCGTCAATGTCCAGATCGGCTTCGGTCAGGCAGTGGATCGTGTCGCGCATGATGAGCGGCGGCTCGGCGGGATTGATGACAATGATCGCTTTGCCGACCTGTGCACCGCCGATCTGCTCGATTGCCAGCGCCGTGGTGCGCGTAAATTCGTCGATGTTCTTGCGCGTGCCGGGGCCGACCGAGCGCGACGATACCGTCGCCACGATCTCGCCATACACGACCCGCTGCACGCGCGATACCGCATGAACCATCGGAATGGTTGCCTGACCGCCGCACGTGACCATGTTGACGTTCATCGCGTTCTGGCCGACCTGCGCGCCAAGATTGACGGGCGGCACGCAGAACGGTCCTATTGCTGCCGGCGTCAGATCGATCACGCGCACGCCGCGCGCGGTCAGTTTGTCGGAGTGCTCGCGATGCACATAAGCGGAGGTTGCATCGAAGGCTATCCGGATGTCGTCGACTTCGATATGCGCCAACAGGCCGTCGATACCCTCAGCGGTGGTCTTCAGGCCCAATTCACGCGCTCGTGCGAGGCCGTCCG
Organism: Caballeronia sp. SBC1; assembly: GCF_011493005.1. NCBI lineage: Bacteria > Pseudomonadati > Pseudomonadota > Betaproteobacteria > Burkholderiales > Burkholderiaceae > Caballeronia > Caballeronia sp. SBC1. The sequence continues at coordinate 268,931 of NZ_CP049157.1, read as the reverse complement.
AGGCCGGATCGACGCCGACCATCCAGACCGGCTCGAGCACCGTGCTGCGGCGCAGTTTGTAAAGCAGATCGGTGCCGATATTGCCCGGTCCGATCAACGCGCATTTGATCTTGCTCATTGAAAGCTTCCTTATAGTCAGTCTGCCAGACGGTGAAATGGTCGGATACTTAGGATTACTTAGACAAAATTAACCGAACAGCCGCCGATACCTTCGATATGCATCTGCAAATGGTCGCCACCGGCAACGGGAATCAATGCCGCGAGCGAGCCCGACAACACGATTTCGCCGGCCAGGAGCGGCACGCCCAGCTCGCCGAGCGTATTCGCGAGCCAGGCGACCGCGTCGGCCGGATGCCCCAACGCTGCCGCGCCGATGCCTTCGGCCACACGCTTGCCGTTCTGGTCGATCGTCATGCGGCACGCGGCGAGGTCGAGCGTGTCGGGTGCAACGCGCGCTTCGCCGAGCACATAGACGCCGCACGACGCGTTGTCAGCCACCGTGTCTCCAATGCGGATCGCCCAGTCGCGAATCCGTGAATCGACGATTTCGAAGCACGCGCCGACCGCTTCGGTGGCGGCGAGCACGTCGGCGCGATCAATGCCGGGCCCGCGCAGATCGAGCTTCAAATAGAAGACGATCTCGCCTTCGGCGCGTGGCTGGATCAGCGTTGAGACAGAGACGTCCGCGCCGGCTTCGTAGTGCATGCCGGAGAGCAGGATGCCGAAATCGGGTTGACGGACATCGAGCATGTCCTGCACGGCCTGGCTCGTGACGCCGATCTTCTTGCCCACCACGGTTTCGCCTGCAGCGATGCGGCGGGCAACGAAACGTTGCTGCACGCCATAAGCGTCCGCGAGCGAAAAGCCGTCAAAGCCGTCTTTGCGCGCGGAGAAGGGGGGAATCGGCGCGCGGTCGCGCCAGGCGTTGTAAAGCTCGTCGCCGAGGAGGGTGTGAAGAGTCGAAGTCATGGCAGACGTAAGGGGTGAGTGAAGAGTGCATAAAGGGTGCATGAAAGTCCGGAACGCGGTGGGTCATGCGCCTGCGTGAGCGCGCATGACCTGGTTTCAGACGCACAACGTAAATCAGTTACCTGCGCCGCGAATCGCATCCGGCGAGAAATACGCCTCCGTCAATTGCGAGCCGCGCGTGAGCACCGGCATGGGTTCCTGATTCGCGAGACGGTCCGCGTAATACGCGCCGGAGATCAGGTCGTGATAGAACACGGCGGTCGAGTAGAACGATTTCGCGTCATACGCATAGAGCGTTGGCGCAAGGTTGGTGCGCCACAGCGTGCCGCGTGCGTCGTAGTTGTCTGCGGCAACCGCGTTCCATGTGTCCTCGTCGAGATACAGCACACGTTTGGCGTACTGATGGCGATAGCCCTGCTTGAGCGTCGCCTGCAGCACCCACACGCGATGGAGCTCGAAGCGCATGTACTGGGTGTTTTCGTGACCCTTCGTCAGCAGATCGGTGTACTTGATCGATGGGTCCATCAGCTTGTAGTTGTCGTACGGCACATAAACTTCGCGCTTGCCGACGATCTTCCAGTCGTAGCGTTCACCCGAACCATTGAAGAGCCGGTCGTCATCGACCGTGCGAAAGCCACCGGGACCTTCCGGTTGATCGAAGCCAAATTCAGGCGCCTGCCGCACGCGCCGAGTGCCCGGGTTATAGGACCAGGTACGGCGCGTGTCGGAGCCTTCCTGATCCCACATCTCGAAGCCGGTGATGATCGTGCCGCGATCGGACAGCGGTAGCATGGTCGTCTGGCGGAAGAAGCTCTTCGCGTTCAATGCGCTCTTTGGATCGAAGCGATCGGCACTGCGTGGCCCGTAGATCGCGTACTGCACCTTGCCCCACGCGATATTGCCGTCCGGGTAGACAACGGCCTGATCATAGGTAGCGGTCTCGCCCTCGATCGCCGACGCGAAACGCAGATTCCACATCGCTTCGACCCCGCTTTTCGGCACCGGGAACGGCGTGACGGGCGGGAAATCCTTCAGGCCGTTCTGGTCCTTTGTCATCGTCGTGCCTGGCGCATACAGGCGGATATCCTTGTAGACGTCCTCGCCGTAGCGGAAATCGCGGTGACTCGGGTAGACCGGAATCGTGAACGTGTCCGGGTACTTCTTCAGCAGCGCTTTCTCGCCGTCAGTCAGGCGCGCGTCGTACTGCTGCATGTTCGCTGCGGTGATGACGAAGAGCGGCTGTTCGCTCGCATACGGGTCGGGGAAGCGCTGGCCCTGCTTGTAGTCGACGCCGGGCGGCGTGCCGAACCATTTGCCGCTCCATGCCGGGATGGTCCCGTCGGCGTTGCCCGCACGCTCGGCGCCCATCGGCGTGAGCGGACCTTCGAGCTTGGCCAGGTCCTCGGGGCTGGTTTTGGCGAACGATGCGATGGCGAGCGCGGCACCTGCCGTGAACACGCAGACACGTAATGCTGGATGGAAAATTCCACTCATGACCAAATCCTCTTGCAGTAAAAGACGGCTGATTCAAAGGGCGATGCGTTTGGGTACTCCGCGTACGAGGCGTACGAGGTGCACGAATTGCACGAATTGCACGAAGCGTCAGAACGAATAGGTCGCGGTGGCGAGCACATAGTCGCGATCCGCGAGCGGACGGTTCGTCGGGTCAGGTGTACCGAGGAATTTCGCGTAGACGAGCGCGAGCTTGAGGTTGCTGAGACGGGTGAAATTGACGCCGACTGTGACCCGGTGGTCACCCACGCCGGTCATCGAGCCGAGGCCGCCCGCGAGTGCGGACTTGCCGGTGAAATCGTCTGCATAGGTCAGGGGCACATCGAGGTCCCAACCGTTAAAGACGTTCTTGTAGCTGAGCGTCCACGCGACCTCGAACGCGGCCGAATTGCGGGTGTTGGTCAGTTGCGCCGATCCCATCTCCGGCGTGATGTTGCCGGCATGCACGTATGAAATTTCGCCGACGAGCGTCTGCGACGCAGCCAGGAAAGTGGGCCCAAGCGAATAGATCGCCGACAGGTTCGACTGCCACACGTCACCGCGTGTAGCGGTGGGGCCGGCCGGGGTGTTCACGAGCACGGCGGCGCCTTGCCGGTAGGACGTTTCGCCGGCGACGTTGACGCCGTTCAGATCTGTCGAGAAGCTCAGGCCGGTAAGCTTGATGTTGTCGAAGTACTTCTCCTGGTATTGCAGTGTCGGGAAATAGGTCGTCACGACATTGGGGTTCATGTCGTTGTAGTGCAGGTAGTACGCACCGACCTCAGTGTCGCCGAACACGCGCCAGCGCGCGCCCAGACCCCATTGGCCGCTGTTGCCGGGGCGGATGTCGTTGCCCTGCGGAATGTGGATGCCGCCCGGTCCGATGATGTATTCGGCGCCGGGGCCGACCACGTCCGTATAGCTCATGTAGCTGCCCGGCGCAGTCAGGTCGTTTGGCTCGAAGGCGAACTGGTAATAGCCGAGCAGACTGAAATTAGGTGCGATCTGCCATTGCGTCGAAATTTGCGGAACTGGCAAGAGGATGTCTTTCACTTCGGCACCGGCGACGAACGATTTAGTCGCATCAGCCGGGCCTTGCGCGCCGGCAATGTTCGGGAAGAACACGCTCTCGCCCCACGCAACCACCTGGTCGCCGACCTTCACGTTCAGACTGGTGCCGCCGAACCGGAACGTGTTGTATGCATACGCGGCCAGCAACTGGGTGTGGCCGCCGGACCAGTATTGCGCCTGCTCGGTGAAGTCGTTGTAGGTGCCCCCGTGGTTCACGGTGCCCGGCGCGTTGTTGTAGTTCGAATGCTGATAGGCCTGATCGTAAAAGGTATCCGCACGCACGAAGACACCCCAGTCGTCGTGCTTGAGATTCACTTCGCCAAGCAGGCTGACCTGATTTTCGATTAGTTTGTTCTTTGCGAAGTTACGGTCGCCGTCGTCGCCGTTGATGTTTTCCGGCGTCAGCAGATTGCCGCTCGGCGCACGCGTGCGCATGCCCAGGCCGTAGCCGAGCGTGAAGGTGTAGTCGAGCGTAGTGTCGACGCCGAGATTGATGGTGTCGCCGGCGCAGGCCGGTGACGCAAGCGTCGCCGCGCCTACCGCCGTTACCGCGAGCACGGCGAGCCTGCATGCCGCGCACATCGTGCGCAGTGCCGGCGCGCGCTCTTGTGTTCCGCTGATCTGCATCCTGTCTCCTCTGGTCACGTCCGAATTTGTTGTGATCAGAGGTTAGGGGGCGCGTGCGGCGCGAGAATCGTCAAAACGGACTAGTCGATTGCCCTAAGACACGACACAAGCGGGCGGCACGGGTTGGGGCTTCGTTGTGAATGCTTCATGGAGATTGGTTGCTGCCAGGAACGCAGGCACTTCGCCGCCGCCTTCGAGTACGAGATTGCTGCCCGATGCATAAGCCGCATGCGGCGAAGCGAGGAACAGGCACGCGGAGGCAATGTCGTCCGGCGTCGCGAGCCGGCCTGCCGGGATCGTCTTGGTGATGGCCTGGATCGCGTTGGCGTCTTCGGATTCGCCGAGATGACCGCTTGTGGCCGCATCCGTTTGCACGAGGCTTGGACTCACCGCGCACACGCGTACCTTGGGCGCCCATTCGACCGCGAGCGAGCGCACCGCGTTAAGGATGCCCGCCTTTGCCGCACCGTATGCCGCTGTTCCCGGCGACGCACGTAAGCCGCTGATGCTGCCGATAAACAGCAGCACGCCGCCTGTTGCCTGTCGTTGCATCAACGCGTTAGCGCGCTGCGCGAGCTGCAGCGGTGCGAGCAGATTGAGGCGAATCACGGCTTCGGTAAAGCGCGGCGACGCATGCGCAGCGAGAGCGAATGGCGCACCGCCAGCGTTGTTCACCACCACGTCGAGCCGGCCCGTTTCGCGTTCGATGGTTGCCAGCATCGCGTCGAGACAATCGATATCGCGGACGTCGACTGCGATGAAGCGCGGCTTTCCACCCGTGTCTCCAGTCTCGCCAGCGGGCGGCGTACGCCCGCAAACATAGACGGTTGCGCCCGTATCGAGAAAGGCTTGCGCAATGCCGGCGCCGATGCCCTTCGTGCCGCCCGTCACCAGCACGACCTTGCCGCTGAAATCGAATGTTGCCATTGCTGCCGTCTCCGTCTGATCAAGTGTGCCCGATGGTAGGAGAAATGCCGGTTTGCCTCGTAGTCTGAAAAGACGATGCCCGGGCGCAGGTTCAGATGGATCATGTTTTCGCTGGCGAACTTCATACCATCTGCCGCGCCGATGAGCGCGGCGCGAGACAGGAGACAAGCGCGCATGACCGCAACGCCCACCGAGTCCACTGCCCGCGCACCGAGCGCGCCGATAGGGGCTTTCACCGAGACACCAGGCGGTCTCAGGCTCCACCATTTCGAAGCCGGCAGCGGCGCGCCGGTCGTATTCATCCACGGCAGCGGGCCGGGTGCGAGCGGTTTCAGCAATTTCAAACACAACTATCCGCAGTTTGCGGCGGCGGGTCTCCGTGCAATCGTGGTCGACCTGCCGGGTTATGGCGCATCGTCGAAGCCTTCGGATGTCGCTTACACGCTCGACTTTTTCGTCGACGCATTGCGCGCGCAACTCGAAGTGCTTGGTATCGGCCGTGCGACGCTGCTCGGCAATTCGCTCGGCGGCGCGATCGCGCTGCAATACGCGCTCGACTATCCGGCCGACGTCGACAGTCTGATCATGATGGCCCCTGGTGGGGTCGAAGAGCGCGAGACCTACTTCCGGATGGAAGGAATCCAGAAGATGGTGTCGCTGTTCACGAACCGCCAGATGAACCGCGGCACGATGCGCGAATTGCTCGAACTGCTCGTGTTCGACCGCGGCCTCGTGACCGATGCGCTGGTCGACGAACGCATGCGCGTCTGTGAACACCAGCCGCCGGAGGTACTGTCGACCATGCGCGTGCCGAACCTCACCGAACGGCTCGCCGAACTGCGTTGTCCGGTGCTCGGCTTCTGGGGCACCGACGACCGCTTCAATCCGGTGAGCGGCGCATCACGCTTTCTCGAACATTGCGCCGACGCGCGCTTTGTCCTGATGAATCGATGCGGCCATTGGGTGATGGTCGAGCATCGGGACTATTTCAACCGCGAATGTCTGGAATTTCTTGCGCGTGCGCGTGCCGCTTAAGGCACGCTTCGGTTTGCAATTCGCGGTATGTAGTATCTGAAGCTCAGTTGAAAACAATCATCACGCAGACGGCATGACATTTCCCCAACACCTGTTTGACCTAAGCGGCAAGGTGAGCGCGATCACGGGCGGCGCACGTGGCATCGGCGCACAGACGGCGCGCACGCTTGCGGCGGCCGGATCGGCGATCGCAGTGCTCGACATTCTCACGGAAAGCGGCGAGCAGCTCGTCGCGCAGATCAACGAGGAGGGTGGCAACGCCGCTTTCTGGAAGCTGGATGTCACGCAGGAAGACGACGTGCAGCGCGTGTTTGGCGAGATCGGCGCGCGCTTTGGGCGGCTCGACGTGCTGGTGAACAACGCCGGCATCGAAGGCGTGAACCTGCCGACGCATGAAATGACGCTGCAGCAATGGCAGAAAGTCATCGACGTCAACGTGACAGGCGTGTTCCTGTGCACGAAGTACGCGATTCCGCAATTGATCGCGGCGGGCGGCGGTTCGATCGTGAATCTGTCGTCAATGTACGGGCTGGTCGGTGGCCCGGACGTGCCGGCGTATCACGCATCGAAAGGCGCAGTGCGCCTGATGGCCAAGACTGAAGCGATGTTGTACGCGACACAGAATATCCGCGCCAACTCCGTGCACCCGGGCTTCATCCGTACGCCGCTGCTCGAAGATGCCTTTGCGAAGCTGGGCGACCCGGAACAGATCTTTGCGCATATGAAGACGCTCGTGCCACTTGCCACGATCGGCGATCCGCAGGATATCGCAGCAGGCATCCTGTATCTGGTGTCGCCGGCCGGACGTTATGTGACCGGCACGGAACTGGTGATCGATGGCGGTTATACCGCGCGCTAGGAGACACCATGAACACCAGTCAGAACATGAAAGCGAGCCTGCTCGACTATATCGACGCCTTCAACGCAGCGGACGCATCCCGCGTCGTTGCGCTGTTCGCCGACAACGCGAGCGTCGAAGATCCGGTTGGCACGCCGAGGAAAGAGGGTAAGAGCGAGATCGAGGCGTTTTATAGCTTTGCGACGTCGGTGGGCGCACGTCTCGAACTACTGGCGCCGCCGCGCGGCTCGCACGGCAACAGCGCGTCGATCAGTTTTCGCGTGCACATCGTCGCGCAAGGGCAGGCGGCCCATATCGATGTTACAGACGTCATGGATTTCGACGCCGCCGGCAAGATCAAGCGGATGCGTGCGTATTGGGGCGCCGACGATTATCACGTGCACGACAACGCGAGCTGATCAGGCGCGGCGGCCCGATGCGCATGGCCACCAAAACGAAGCGTGACTTATCGCCGCAATGATATATCGGGCATGCCTTCGTCGCTATGGGCTGGAAATATTGACGGTGATACGTTTCGATCCGTCACAGTGGCATTGTTCCGACCGGCGCGCGAAAGCCATGGGACGACGTCACAACGACCCGAAAAGCAGCAGCGCAAACCAACGCGAGCACCGAGACATGAGGCAGCCCATGCGCTTCTACTACCGCAACGCGATTCGCGAAGTCAGCGACGCAGCCATCACGCGCATCGTCAAGTTCAAGGCGGTCAACGTGTGCATTCAGTTCCTGCCAACGCCTGGCGGCACAGCGCTGTTCGCCATCGAAGATCTGCGTCGGGCTCACGAGCGCCGCGGGTGTCAAGCTGTCTGCGCTCACAATGCCAATTGCAATTAGAGTCGATACCGAAGCTACGATGCAGATTCGCAGTTTCGCCCGAAGCATGGGCCAAATCGTGCTGCAGAGAAACGCCGCGACAGGCGGGATCATCGTCCTCGCTTTGTTGTGCTTCAGCCCGCGCCTTGCATGCGCATTGTTAGTAGGCACGCTGACGGGCAATGTGCTCGCGCACATCTTCGATGACCATAGTTCGCCGGCAACGCGCAACGACTTGCATGGCTTTAATGGAGGGCTCGCGGCACTCGCTGCGTTTACGTTCATCCATGACAATTCGCGCGCGAGTGCCGTCGCAATCCTCGCGGCGGTGTTAGCCACCGGTTTGTCGGACATGCTCACCCGGGCGCTCAACCGTTGGAATCTGGCGGCCTATTCGAGTCCCGCGGTGCTTGTGACATGGGCTTGGCTACCTTTATTCGCCGACCCATCCTCCGCAACTGCGGCAGTGAGCGTTGCTGCCCCGGCAAGCGCGGACAGCGGTGTTCATTTGATTTTTAGCGTGGCCCCTGCATTCTTTCGGCCGTGCCTCGAAGGTATTGTCGCGGGCCTGGCACCGATCGCTTTTGCTGCGGGGCCTGCTGCGGGAGCTTTGATTCTCGTCGGCCTCCTGGTGGCGAGGCCATCGCGTGCTGCATGGGCACTTGGTGGTAGCGCACTCGGACTTGCGCTATTTACGGTTTTCGGCACGTCTGCCGGCGTGCTGCAGAGCGGTGCATGCGGCTTCAATCCAGCACTAGCGGCGCTTGCGACGTGCCGGTTCGGTGTCAAAGCGCCGATTTCAGCCATTGTTTTGACCTTGCTAATCGAGCTCGCTGCGACAGCAGTTGGGATACCCGCGATGACCGCCCCTTTCGTACTGGCTTCGTGGGCGGTGCAGTTGCTTGAGCAGCGCTTCAATGCCCGCGTCAATAGTGGAGAGTCCGATGTGGCTCACCCATAAAACTGATCGCGCGCATCGCGCCGTCTGGACCCAGCGCTCCTGCGTAGGCTTCATCGAATTGATTTGTCGAACCGCGCGTGACGATCTTTGCGCGTTCTCTTCCATCCACTCTTGAATTTAACAGGAACCCACTATGCCGACTTTCAATATTCAGTTATTCGAGGGCAGGACGTCCGAACAAAAGAGCAAGTTCGTCGAGGCCATCACGCGCGCGACTTGCGAATCGCTAGGCTGCGCGCCGGACGCGGTCGATATCATCTTGACCGAAGTTAAGCGGGAAAACTGGGCCACGGCCGGCAAGCTGTGGTCGAACGAGTAGGGGTGGATCAACCACGATAGTCAAGGCGTGCCTTTTTTATCGCGGCAAGTGTTGCGGGCCTAAGTGGCTCGATAAATCCGTTGCCCTGCCAACTTCACTTGCCACCTGGTGGATCAATGTTGACGATCTCCGCTAGCCATATTCGGCAAGGGTGATTTTTCGGCGAAAGAAATCATTCAGAAGCGCCGCTTCTTGGGCAACGAATTCCGAACGTCAAGTAGACGCGAAGTTGGCGGGGCCGGCTAGAAATACTCCAAATGGATGTTGTCAGGGTATATCCATTGTCGAGCGTGAGCGACGACAACGTCCATAAAAGCCGTCGGTCCGCAACAGTAGGCGTGGGTATTGGATGGTGCCGCCTCGACGGCATAGCCCACCGCACGTTCAGTTGCCTCAGGCGTGAGCCCATAGTGATAGTGGACGTGTCCGCTATGTTCCATGGTGCTCAAGCGATCCTGAAACGCAGCACACTCCGTCGATCGCGCGAAATAATGCAAGTCGAACGGGCGCTGATTAAATGCCAGCTCTTGAGCCATCGCGAGCAACGGCGTGATTCCAATACCTGCAGCGAACAGGAGCGCCTTCTGCGAAGAGTCAGACAATTGAAAATTGTTACGAGGCGGCCCTATGAAAAGTTTGTCCCCTTCAAGAACGTCTCGATGAATCGTGGCTGACCCTCCCCGGGATCGGCTATCTTCCTTGATTCCCAATACGTAGGCATCCCTGTCCGTTGGAGCGTTGCAGAGCGAATACTGGCGAACGACGCTTTGAGCATCCTCAGGCTGAGGGATGTGCACATCAATGTACGCACCCGCCGTGAATGCCGGGAGTTTGGCGCGGGTCTCAGCGACTAGTTCCAGGCCGATAACGTCCTGCGTTACGGCCCATTTCCTCCGAACAACAACACCAAACGTATCCATTTCGTCATCCTAATCGGTTAATGTCAGAGATCAAGAATTAAGAAGTTCATTACATTCCGATCTAAAGAATATCTAAAGATAACTCAGCGCAAAGCTCGCTTCCGGGGCCGGATAGGAGCGAACGTGAATATCGTTGGCACCACTTTAAATAGCGACCTGAAGACACTCATTAGCGATCGCAGTGTTCCTCAAAATGTAGCGGTTTATAACGCTCAGGGATGTGGTCGCGACGAATTGCAGGTATACAGAAATGCCGTCTTGCTTGTGAGCCTGGAGTGCCTTAAGGAGCGCACTTCGAAATGGACCGTCAATTCGTTGGCGGGGGTAGCGCTTTTGCAAGCCTGTTTTGCAGGCCTGTTCGAGTAGGAAACGCTGCGTCGGTTCAAGATCAACTGAGGCGTGCCGGGAAAGTTGGAACAAGGGGCTTGGCACCTTCACGCCGCACTAAGGCGGCGCGCAAATCAATGTGATAGGGAACCACCGTCATGGTAAACCAGGGTTCAGAGTCATGCGCAAACGTAATGACTTTCTCTTAAAAAGGCAATATTCATGATGTACGGGGGTTTGGATAATCATGTAACGGATAAAGCGCTCACTCGCTGGATTTTCAGGAGGCAATTGCATGACAGGCAGCACCCCGCAGCAGGCTATTTCAGGCCGCAATCAACCCGCGCGCATTACGGTCCGCGACGCCGTGATCGATTTCATGCGACGGGTGGGAATGACGTCGGTATTCGCGAATCCGGGGTCAACAGAGTTGCCGATGTTTCGCGATTTTCCCGCCGATTTCCGCTACATACTTGGGCTTCAAGAGGCCGTTGTGGTCGGCATGGCCGACGGTTATGCGCAGGCAACGGGTAACGCCTCGCTGGTGAACCTGCATTCGGCAGCGGGTGTCGGTAACGCGATGGGCAATATTTTCACCGCATTTCGTAACCGGTCGCCGATTGTCGTGACGGCCGGACAACAGGCCCGTTCAATCCTTCCATTCGACCCTTTCCTGGCATCGACGCAGGCAACCGAGTTGCCCAAGCCTTACGTGAAATGGAGTATTGAACCGGCGCGGGCTGCCGACGTGCCGCTGGCAATCGCGCGCGCTTATCACATAGCCATGCAGGAGCCGCGGGGGCCCGTGTTCGTCTCTATTCCTGCTGACGATTGGGATCAACCGGCGGACTATGTGCCGGTGAGCGAGGTCAGCACGGTGACACGGCCCGATCCGGTCATGCTGGCGCGCATGGGCGACGCGCTCGATCAATGCGCGCGGCCTGCGTTTGTCGTCGGTGGCGGCGTGGATCGCGCGGGCGCGGTGGACGAAGTCGTGCGCCTCGCAGAGCGTCATCAGGCACGCGTTTTCGTGGCTCCCATGTCGGGAAGATGCAGCTTTCCTGAGGATCATCGGCTGTTCGCCGGTTTCCTTCCTGCCATGCGCGAGAAGATCGTCGAGATACTGGGCGGCCATGATCTCATCTGCGTACTCGGTGCTCCCGCGTTCACTTACCACGTGGAAGGCGGCGGTCCACACGTTCCCCCGGGCGCGCAACTATTCCAGCTTGTCGATGACCCCGGCGTGGCAGCCTGGACCCCAACCGGCACCGCGACGGTCGGGAACATCCGGCTGGGCGTCACGGACTTGCTGACACGGCCCGCACCCAGGACGCGTCCGCTGCCAGCGGCTCGCCGTGCGCCTCCGCGCGCGGAGGCTTCACCGCTGATGTCGGTGGCATTCGTGCTGCAAACGCTTGCCGAAGTACGCAACCCGGCCTATGTCGTGGTTGAAGAAGCACCGAGTGCGCGGCCGGTCATGCAGGAATATCTGCCGTTCACCCGTAGCGGCACCTTCCTGACCATGGAAAGCGGCGGCCTTGGATACGGCATGCCCGCAGCAGTGGGCGTCGCGCTCGCCAAGCCAGGCACCCAGGTAATCGCGCTGATTGGCGACGGTTCCAGCATGTATTCGATTCAGGCTATATGGAGCGCAGTGCAGCTCAACCTGCCTATTACATTCGTCATCCTGAATAATTCACGATACGCGGCGTTGCAGGATTTTGCACCGGTGTTTGGTTTCGCACCGAGCGATCCGGTGCAGGGAACCGACCTTCCGGGTCTGGATTTCGTGACGCTTGCTGCCGGCATGGGATGTCGCGGTGTTGCGGTCAGGGAGGCCGCCCGCTTGAGGGACGTATTGAACGAAGCTTTGCACAGTGCCGGACCGATGCTGGTGGAAACCATTGTGGCTTAGCGCGCGTCGCAAATTGACTACTGCTCACATAAAAATCATCAGGAGACAAACGATGAAAACCATTGCCATGTTGATCAACGGCGAGCCTGTACGAGCCGCCAACGGCGCGATCTTCGAGCGCAGGAATCCACTGGACGGCGAGGTCGCCACGCGCGCACCGGCTGCATCGGTGGCTGACGCGCTCGCCGCGGTCGATGCCGCAGCCACCGCGTTCCCTGCGTGGTCCGCTACAGGACCAGGCGAGCGACGCGCGCTGTTGATGCGTGCCGCGCAGGTCCTCGAAGAAAAGCACGCCGCCTTTGTGTCCGCCATGGCGGCGGAAACCGGGGCGTCGGCTATTTGGGCCGGGTTCAATGTGCATCTGGCGGCGTCCGGATTGATGGAGGCCGCGGCGCTCACCACGCAGATCGCTGGCGAAGTCATTCCATCCGATGTACCTGGCAGCGTGGCAATGGGTGTGCGGCAACCGGCGGGTGTCGTGCTCGGGATCGCGCCGTGGAACGCACCCGTGATTCTTGCGGTTCGTGCTATCGCGCTGCCGCTCGCGTGCGGCAACACGGTCGTCCTCAAAGGGTCCGAGATATGTCCGGCAACGCACGGCCTGATCATCGATGCGTTGCAGGAGGCTGGGTTGCCTGCGGGGGTAGTGAACTTCGTGACGAACGCACCAGCGGATGCCGGCCTGATCGTTGAAGCGATGATTGCTCATCCCAAGGTGCGGCGCGTCAACTTTACGGGTTCGACCCGCGTCGGCAAGGTCATTGCTGCAAGCTGCGCGAAATACCTCAAGCCGGCGGTGCTGGAGCTGGGTGGCAAGGCGCCGCTGCTTGTGCTGGACGACGCCGATCTTGACGCCGCAGTCGATGCAGCAGTGTTCGGTGCGTTCGCCAACTCGGGGCAAATTTGCATGTCGACTGAACGCATAGTGGTGGATCGCAAGGTGGCCGACGCGTTCGTAAGAAGGCTCGTTGCCCGGGCCGTCGAATTGCCGCTGGGCGATCCGCGCAAAGGAGCGGTCGTGCTCGGCTCGGTTGTGGACATGAGTACTGTCGCGCGATGCAATGCATTGATCGATGATGCCCTCGCGAAAGGCGCGACGCTGTTATGCGGCGGCAAGGCCGACAACACGCTAATGCCGGCCACGCTGTTGGACCACGTCAGCGCCGACATGCGGATCTACCACGACGAATCGTTTGGACCGGTCAAAGGAATCGTCCGCGTGGACGGTGACGAAGAGGCTATCGCTTGCGCTAACGACAACGAATTCGGTTTGTCTTCAGCGGTGTTCAGCCGGGACATCGCGCGCGCGATGAATGTTGCCAGGCGCATTGAGTCGGGCATCTGTCACATCAATGGTCCGACGGTACACGACGAGGCGCAGATGCCTTTTGGCGGTGTCAAGGGCAGCGGATTCGGCCACTTTGGCGGCAAGGCAGGCATCGCGGAATTCACGGATCTACGCTGGATCACCGTGCAGACCGCGCCGCGTCAATATCCGTTCTGATGGGGAGACATTAGGGCGCGCTCAGACGCGTGCATCTGAGCAGTAAAAGTAGTAAGCGATCCTAAAAATAATCGATCGGAAAGCGGTATTGGATGCCATGCGAGTAAACGAGTGACACTCGCTCAAATAATTCGCTCAAGAAAATAAAGATATGCGGTGAGAACCCGCGCAACAACCAGGAGACAGTCATATGCCAAGCTACGTCCCTCCCGCTGTGTTCAAAGGGTCTGCGCAGACGAAACATGATCAGGAGATGGAACTGCAGGACACGAGCAAGACAGTGGACATTGGGAGCGTGCTCGACGACGGCCCATTCACTACCTTCCAGAAGCTCATTGTCCTGCTGGCAGCGCTTTCGATCATTGTCGATGGTTTCGACAGCCAGTTGATCGGCTTCGCCATCCCCATGCTGATCAAGGAGTGGGGTATCGCCCGCAACGCATTTGCCCCGGTGGTTGCGGCAGGACTGATTGGCATGGGAATAGGCAGCGCCTGCGCGGGTTTATTCGCCGATCGTTTCGGCCGGCGCTGGGCCGTGATCGGTAGTGTGCTGGTGTTTGGCGTGGCGACCTGCGCGATCAGCATTGCCCCGAACCTTGCGGTGATTGCCGCACTGCGGTTCGTCGCTGGACTGGGAATAGGCGGGGCGTTGCCGACCTCCACCACATTGACCGCGGAATATACGCCCGCGCGCTTGCGCACCATAGCGGTCACGGTCACGATCCTTTGCGTGCCTCTGGGTGGCATGGTGGCGGGACTGTTTGCCAGCGTGATCTTGCCGGCTTATGGCTGGCGCGCGTTGTTTCTGATCGGCGGTGTGTTGCCGCTGGTGCTGGCAGTGTTACTGCTGTTCGCGCTGCCTGAGTCTCCACGCTTTCTGTCGCGTCGTCCGCACCGCTGGGCCGAATTGGTGACGCTGCTGGGCCGCATGTCGCGCCCGGTCGCCAAAGATGCAAGCTTCACAGATATGCGCGAGCGAGATTCAGAGAAGCACGTGGGATTCACCGCGCTTTTCAAGGACGGCCGCGCGTTGGACACCGTGGCGATCTGGTGCGCGTTCTTCATGTGTTTACTGGCTGTCTACGCCGCGTTCAGCTGGTTGCCGACCATGTTGGCCAACGAGGGTTTGTCGGTGCAGTTTGCCGGCTACGGGCTGACGGCCTACAACCTGGGCGGTGCAATCGGGGCGTTGGCATGTGCGGTCACCATCGCGCGATTCGGTTCTCGCTGGCCGTTGCTCATTTGTTGTTCAGGCGCCGCTGCCAGCGCGTGGCTACTGCTGACAGTCGATGTTTCCCGGCACGTGAGCGTGCTGATGTTCGGACTTTTCACACACGGCCTGTTCGTCAATGCAGTGCAGTCCACCATGTATGCGCTTTGTGCCTACGTCTACCCGACGGGAGTGCGTGCGACCGGAACGGCGTCGGCGCTCGCATTCGGGCGGATAGGCGCGATTGTCAGCGCGTTCGCCGGTGCCGCGGTCATTACCGCGGGTGGCGCGTCTTCGTACCTGGTGATGTTGGGCGCGGCAATGACGGTGGTGATGATCGCGCTTGCGCTCGTGCGGCGGCACATACCCAGTGCGATCCGGTAGACCGCTGGACATACTTGCATTGAACCTTCTGGTGGGGGCGAGCGGTCCCCTCTGACCTAACAGAACCGGCGCAGGTCGACCGGCAGGATTTGGGTTGATCAAAGTGCCAATAAATAAGGATACCTATCAAATAACAAGCGTTAAGTTAAAAGCAGGACGATTGAGACCAGGAGGGTTGAGTGCGCAACACGCTTGACTATCGTCGGAACAAGAAATTTTCAACCTGCATTCCAAAGCGCAGGTCAGGGGACTCGGAGACCATGAAATACAAAACAGCATTATTGGGTGCGCTGCTCGCGATCAACGCGGTGCCGTCGTTTGCGCAAAGCAATGTGACGCTTTACGGGATTATCGACACGGGCGTTGAGTTTGTAACGCATGCCGATGCATCGGGCAACAGCGTGGTACGGATGCCGGGCGTGACTGGTGAACTGCCATCGCGATGGGGCATACGGGGCACTGAGGATCTTGGCGGCGGCTGGTCGACCATCTTCACGTTGGAAAGCGGTTTCAATACCAAAGCTGGGACGCTGAACCAGGGTGGCCGCCTTTTCGGCCGGCAAGCGTTGGTCGGTTTGACGGGACCGTATGGCAGCCTGACGTTCGGGCGCCAGTACACCATGACGTACTGGGCAATCCTTGACGCTGATCTGCTCGGCCCGGACATCTATGGCGGCACGGGTTCCTTCGATCAGTATTTGCCCAGCGCGCGTAGCGACAACACAGTTGTGTACAAGGGAACTTTCGGCGGCCTGACCGCGGGTGCAACCTATTCCTTTGGACGTGATTCAGCCGGTACCGGAAATTCACCGGGGCAGGGCACGTGTGTCGGCGCGGTGCCGGGCAGCCCACAAACCTGCCGCGAGTGGTCGGCCATGCTGCGTTATGACTGGAGCGGTTTCGGCGCTGCCGCAGCCTACGACGAACAACGCGGCGGCCCCGGTGCATCGGCGAACCTGTTCGACGGTACGCCTACGTTCGCGTTGACCAACCCGGGCGATAAAGATATCCGCATGCAGTTGAACGGCTACGGAGCGATCGGAAAACTGAAGATCGGGGGTGGGTGGCTTGGGCGAAGGGTGGAGACCGTTTCGGCCGCCACGCCCAACGTGAGGTCGGATCAGTTCTATCTGACGGCCGCGTATCCGGTTACGCCTGCGTTCCTGGTGGATGGTGGTATCTACCGGATCGTCAACCGGCAGGACGACACTCGCGGGACGATCGAGGTGCTGCGCACGACCTATTTCTTGTCGAAGAGTACGGCTGTGTATTTACAGGGCGCGTATCTGGCGAACAGCGCGAAAGCCGCCTACACGGTGAGTCAGGGTGGCGGCGGCACCACGCCCGCCGCAGGTGCTGGGCAACTCGGCGTAATGGCCGGATTGCGGCACAGTTTCTAGCTGCCCGAGATCTCGCGCGCTCATCTTGCTCATTAAATCTTGCTAAGTACCCGCTCGACGTCTGAGCGGGTAAGCGGTCTGATGATAAAGACACTGCGTCCTGGCGGCGGGTCAATCACTGGCGCTCTTTAAACGAGCGCTAATCGCGATGCTCCGACACAACACGAGCTATCAAGGAGAACGCTTTATTTTCCCGAAAATCCGCGATTCCGCATTAATTTTCCATTTTTTTAACGTGCACCATAAGGCCGCCAGGCGCGCTGGGGCACGCGGCGAACCCAATGAACGATGACAACAGTTGCAAGAAGGCCAGTCATTCCCGCGTTAACCGGCGTTCGCTTCCTGGCAGCGTTGAGCGTTGCGCTCTATCACCTGTCGCCAGATGTCGCCGCGTCGTTAGGGATTTCGCCATTTTATTTCTATGAGAATTCGGGTGACCCCGTCGAATTATTCTTCGTTCTTTCCGGGTTCATCCTCACCTACACTCATCCGGAAATGAGCGGGGCAGAGGCGCTTGCCGTACGACAGTTCTATTTTTCCCGGTTCGCCAAAATCTACCCGATCTATTTGTTGGGCTGGATCGTATTCGCGCCGCTCGTCTATTCGAATCTTGCCGCCTTGCACGGTCACTCGGCCGGTCTCTATGCGCGGCTTGCGTTTTACGGTGTGATTTCCCTGACGCTATTGCAAGCCTGGACGCCGGCCACCGCGAACGCCTGGAATACGCCCGGATGGTCGCTGTCCGCGGAAGCGGTCTTCTACGCGTCGTTTCCCTTCCTGTTTGCGTTCCTGAAAAATCGCAGCGTTGGCGTGCTGTTGAGTTTGATCGGCGCGTGCTGGTTATTTTCCGTTCTCCCCACGTTGATGCTTTCGTTCCTGCCATCTTCATTGGGACAGGCGTATTGGCTGCGAGAACTGGTCAACTTCATGCCGGTGCTTCGTATAGGCGAGTTTATTGCCGGGATATGCATGGCGCGTCTTTATTTAAGTCAGGGCATGGCTAAGGCATTTATCTTCGACGTGGCCGCTTTCGCGGCTTTGGCTGCAGCAGTCGCGGTCATCGTGCTTGCCAATCACGTGTTGGCCAAGGCGTTGCTGTTCCCCGCCTTTTTCCTGCTTTTATACTGTCTGGCACGCGCGAAAGGGCTGCTTAGCGGCTGGTTGGGGAGCAAGCCCATGGTCCTGCTTGGGGAGTCGAGTTTCGCGTTCTACATCCTCCATGTGCCGCTTTTCAAGTATGCAAAGATGCTGTTCCCGAGCGTTGCTACTGCTCCTGCGCCATTCGTGGGATTTTTGCTCGTGCTAACGGCCGTGTCGATCTTCAGCTTCCTGTCCATCGAAAAGCCCTTGTGTGCGTACCTTCGCAAAGCGTATAAGACCTCGCGCTCACCGCGTCCGATTCGGCAACCTGAGCACGCGCACTAGGTGCCAGCGCGGCGAGCTCAAGGTCCGACTCCGAGCGCGATGAAGATCAGAAGTCCGATTGCTGCGGATCAGGAGGCGCGCTGAACGCCTCGTCAGCAGGCAGGGTTACGGATCGGTTTCTGTCACGCCTGCGGGTCGCAGCGGGTGGGTCGTAAAAACACATCGCCGATACATTTTTATAGGCTCGGTTAGCTCAATGTTGTTTCCATTATTGGAAATCTGTTTCTCGACGTGCCGACTTTGCTGGGCCATTCGCGCCACCTAAGATACTCGATGAAGGCTTGAGATATTCCGGATATCAATAGGAGGCGCGGATGGTGCATCCTGGTCGTGATGCCGAACAGATCGAGGTTGAAGGCGACGCCAACGAATCGCTGTATCGGCACACATTTCCGGAGTACGGTATTGGGCCAGCCGGTGTGTCGAGCGCGGGCGCGGAACTTGGCTTGACCGGCGGCGCGACCGAGGCAAGCGATCCAAATCCGGCATCCGTGGATGCGAGAGTCGAAGCAAAGAAAATCGCGTACAGTCGAATCGGAAACGGCGACAAAATCCTGATGATTTCAGGGTTTCCGCAGACGCGCGTTTCCTGGAACAGGTTAATTCCGTTCCTTTCTGGCCAGTTTCAAAGCGTGCCCGCGGACCTACCGGGTTTCGGCGACTCCGGGCTGCTTTCAGCGCCTGCGACAACTGAGAATGTCGCGAGAGTCTTTCACGAATTTGTCGCCACGCTGGGCGCTCCGCTGCACGTCGTGGCTCACGATTTCGGCGCATGGGTGGCGTATAGCTGGGCGCTTCTCTTCAAACAGGATTTTAAGTCTCTCACGCTGATCGATGCAGGAATTCCCGGCGTCACGTTATTGGACGATATCCAACTGTCCGACTACAAGAGAAAGTGGAATTTCATTTTCCAGATGCTTCCTGACCTGCCCGTCGAACTCACTAACGGCAAAGAAGACCTCTATGTCGGATGGTGGTTCAAGAACAAGGTTTATAAGCCCGGCGCGATCCCGCCGGCCGATGTTGCCGCCTACGTGCGGGCATATGCGCGAGAGGGAAGGATGGATGCTGCTTTCGACTACTGTAGGCGAATTGTCGAAGACATGGATTTCAATAAGAAGCGGTTCAGGAGCAAGCTCGATATTCCTCTGTTGGCAGTTGGCGGCGCGCATTCAATTCCGAATATGGGGGATTCGCTGAGCCCTTATTTCGAGAACGTCGTCTCCGTAGTGATCCCAGACTGTGGCCACTTTGTTCCAGAGGAACAGCCCGAGGCGCTTGCAAACGCTCTCAAGGCCTTTCTTTGAGCAAAGAGACAAGCTTCGCCCTGCAATCAATCGATAAGCCCTTAGCCAGGCGAAGCCTGCACCCGGTTTGACTGAAGGGCGCTCGACCCGCGGACGGGCCGATCTACAATATCTTCGAGGTGCTCTGACTGGCGATCCCGGGTCGAGCGAGGAGGCGCAATGAGCAAGCTGACCAGCTTCGAGACCGATATCCGACCGCTTTTCACGCAGCGTGATATTCAGGCAATGAGCAAGGCGTTCAACCTGGCAAGTTATGACGACGTCAAGACCCATGCCACTGAGATCTTCGACCGGATTCGCGGCATTGGTGGCGCTGTCATGCCGCCCCCACCGCCTAAGGGAGAAGGCCCCTGGGTTCAATCCCGAATCGATCTGTTTGCCAAATGGGTAGGGGAGGACTGTCCGCCTTAGGCGGCCTCCGGAGGCCGCCGGAGTGCGTCGATAGACGTTCTCGGCCGGCGGCCACTTGCCCCGGCGCAGCGGATGTCAGAGGAGCTGACGATGACCAACATGAAAGCAGCAGTAATCTACGAAGCGGGCGGCCCTGAAGTATTGAAGCTCGAAACCCGCCCGGTGCCAACGCCACGCAGCGGCGACGTGCTGATCCGCGTGAGAGCGTTCGGACTGAACCGCTCCGAGCTATTCACGCGCCAGGGGCTCTCACCCGGCGTGAAATTTCCCCGCATCCTTGGCATCGAAGCGGTCGGCATCGTCGAGGCCGCACCCGGTGGCGAATTTCGGCCGGGCGATGCTGTCGCAACGGTGATGGGCGGCATGGGACGGCAGTTTGATGGCAGCTATGCCGAGTACACCTGCGTGCCGGCCAGCCAGGTGCAGCCGTTCAAATCGTCGCTGCCATGGGAAACACTTGGGGCGATGCCGGAAATGCTGCAAACCGCATGGGGATCGCTCGTGAGAGCGCTGCGGCTCACTGAAGGCGAGCGTCTGCTGATTCGCGGCGGCACGACCTCGGTAGGACTCGCGGCGGCCGCGATCGCGAAGCATCATGGCGCAGTCGTCATAGCGACCACGCGCAACCCGGCGCGCAGCGACCTGCTGCGGGAAAACGGCGCGGACCAGGTCGTGATCGATATCGGCGCCATCGCGGAACAGGTCCGCGAAGTCTCGTCAGGCGGCGTCGACAAGGTGCTGGAACTGGTTGGCACATCGACGCTTGCGGACTCGCTGCGTTGCGCGCGACCACGCGGCATTGTGTGCATGACCGGCATGGTGGGCAACGCCTGGTCGTTCTCCGAGTTCAGCCCGATGGAGGTGATCCCAAGCACGGTCAGTCTCACCACCTATGACGGCGGCACGAGCGAGTTCATGATGATGCCGCTTGCAGAGCTCACCCAACTGGTCGAAGCCGGCACCTTGCGCATCAATCCGGGCAAGATCTTCAAGCTTGACGAGATTGTCGAAGCGCACCGCTGCATGGAGGAGAACCGTGCGGCCGGGAAGATCGTCGTGCTCACCTAGCGGTGAGCACGGGGGCTAAACGTGGCGTCTTTTCCGACATCCTCGGGCACCGCGACAGGCCAGAAACTGCGAGCGGCTAGATCGTCTCGAAGCCCCCGCCGAGCGGCGCAGCATGACCCGAAATTCGCAGTGAGTCGATCGCACCGTGCATTTCGAGCGGCGCAACACCCTGACCGTGCGTCAGCAGGCCACCGTCGATTTCGACCGCGCGCACCGACGCCCCTGGCTTGATGCTCAACGCACTCGCGGCCAGCTTCATCACAACGCCTTTGACGAGCGAATCGCCCGCAGCACCATACGTCTCGACACCGCGGCGCACGACAATGCGTCCGACCGGCTGGCTGATCTGGATGCCGACCGCGCCGTCCGCATGCGTGACGACGCGCTCGAACTCGGCGAGGCGCACGGTGCCGCTGTAGACGTTGAAGCCGCGCGCGCCCTGCCCAAATGTTTCGATCGGCGCCTTGATGTCGAGGTGGTTCAGGACACCGAAATTGACGAAGCCGATCCCACTTGGTCCGTATGACGTAATCCGGTCTTCCGC
Organism: Caballeronia sp. SBC1; assembly: GCF_011493005.1. NCBI lineage: Bacteria > Pseudomonadati > Pseudomonadota > Betaproteobacteria > Burkholderiales > Burkholderiaceae > Caballeronia > Caballeronia sp. SBC1. The sequence continues at coordinate 247,444 of NZ_CP049157.1, read as the reverse complement.
GACCCAGAGATCGACGAGGCCCCAGTTGTCCAGCACCATGTCATTCGGGCCATAGGTGGTCACCGGGCCGGTGTTGCGCACGCAGTCCACTACCGCGCCGTACACGGTGAAGACGCCGCCGGAAATGCGATCGGGCGTGCCGCGCGCGATGCCGCCGTCGCTGTACACGGCACCCGTCTCGAGACGCGTCACGACGACCCGGCCGCCTACATCGCCGGCACCGCCGACGAAGATGCCGCTGCCGCGCACCGGCGCGCCTGGGCGCCCGGCGGACAGGCCGGTGAGATCCGCGGTGAGCGCGAGGGCCGGATTCGTTTGCTGGTTCCAGAGAGTGAACGCGCCTTGCATGACGCCGACACCATATCCTTGCGGCCGGTCTTCGAAATGACGTGCATCTGCCGCTACGATGTCGATACCGTGGGCCTCCACATGTCCCTCGCGAACCTTGTCGCGCGCGAGGATCTGCACGACGCCCGTAATGCCGAGATTGCCTAGAACAATGCGGCCGAGGCTGTCAGTATCGGTGCGATTGAAGATCGCACGGCGTTCCGGATCCGTGATCAGCTGCAGGCTGTCAACCTCGTTGTCGCGCGAGAGCATCAGGCCATCCTGCCCGTTCGCAAAACGCACGGTGACCGGTGTTTTGACACCCGCGATGCGTTGGCCCGGCAACAGGTTGAGCGTCGGAACATCGGCGAGGTCCGCGTCAATCAGGATGTGGCGCACGGTTGCGCTGGCGAGCGCATCGACGAGTTCGTTAGTGGTCGATACCACACGACGGTTCGAGTCCATGACTTCCATTCCTCCGATTCGATGGCGGCGGCGACAACGTTCGGCGCCGCGCCGTTTACATCCCGCTCCAACGCCGCGTGCGAACGCGACGCACTCCCGGTATCCGAAACATCAAGCGGTCCAGATTTGGCTTGCCGCGATTTTCGGCGTCAACGCCAACCTCCGCCGAGTCTCTTGAAGACGCCGATCTGATCCTGGATCAGATCGGCGTCCGGGTCCGCGACGACGCGGTCCGCTCGATCATCGTCTCCTCGCTCGTCAACAGGTCTGGCTCGCTCAGCTAACCGGCCGCGCCGGCGAGCGATCAGGGAAGGGAAGCCGCGAAGCCGCGCTCGCTAGCCTTCCCCCTGCTTTGGGTCGGTGTTGAACGTATACAAAACGATCTTCCATGTGCCGTCGATTTTCCGCAGCACGAAGACTTCGCGGTTGAAGTCCGTCACTTTCTTGCCCTTCTCGATGACCGCCGCTCCGACGTGATGGTGTGTACGCACGACAGCCGTATCGCCATATACGTTGATCGCATCGTAGTCGAAGTGGGTGGTGAAATTGGCAATCTTGAAGAGCGCGTCATAGCCCGCTACTTTCTGCTCATGCGTCGCATACGTTCGCTTGTTGTTCCACTCGGCGACGCTGTCGTCGGCGAATAGCCTGACAATCGCGCCGGTGTCCTTCGCATTGAGCGCCTCCTGATAACGGTTGACCACGCCATACACAGCCTGCTGCTCGGCGCGTACAGACACATCGGACGAATACGGAAGGTTGTCCTCTTCAGCCGCGGCTAAAGGCACTGAAGAAACAAGCGCCAACAGTGCAGCGAACATCACTGTTGCAATGTAGGCAATAAGGGCACCTTGTTTCATTTGAATCCTCCGGTTGCTAAGTCGAGCATGTCTTGAGACAAGACGTATTTCAGTGTGAAAAAAAACCAGCCGGCATGTACCCACCGCCTTCGGCGCAGTCCACCTCGCCGCCAGCAGTGGTCCGGAAATCAGTGCGTTCGCATGCTTGCATGTCCATGCAGGTCGCGAGCTCTATCTCGCGTCGCGGCCAGAAATTCGTGAACATTGGCGACGACAGCTGCGCCTTCCCCGGCAGCGGCCGCAACCCGCTTGATCGAACCGGACCGCACGTCGCCAATCGCGAACACCCCCGGCACGCTCGTTTCGAGCGACGCCCGGACAAGTCCGGTTCGCGCTCTAAGCGCGGGACCCGTCAGCACGAAACCCTTTTCGTCCGTCATGACCTCACCGTTGCCGAGCCAACCTGTGTTGGGCGTCGCGCCGGTGAAGAAGAACAGATGCGACGTCTTCAAAACGTCCTCGCCCTCCGGCCTCCGGCTGCGCACCGCAGTGATCGACCCACGCTCATGCTCGATGCCGACGACCTGGGTCTGCATGTGCAGCGTGACGTTCGACAGGGCACCGATCCGATCGATCAGATAGCGCGACATGCTGGCGTCCAGATCGCTGCCTCGAACCAGCACGTGCACGTGCGCGACGCGTGATGCCAGATACACGATCGCCTGGCCAGCCGAATTGCCTCCACCGACCAGCACCACTTCCTTGCCCTTGCAGATTTCGGCTTCGACGGGAGAGGCCCAGTAGTACGTCCCGCGACCTTCGAAACCGTCAAGACCGTCGATCCGCGGCCGTCGATACGCCGCGCCGGTGGCGATCACGACGGTGTGGCACTTGACGAGCCGGTCGTTGTCCAGTTCGAGCTCAATCGGCGAACAATGGCAATCGAGCGAGCTGATACGCGCGGGAACCACGATCTGCGCGCCGAATTTCTGCGCCTGTACGAACGCCCGTGCAGCAAGCGCCTGGCCCGTGATGCCGGTCGGGAAGCCGAGATAGTTTTCTATCCGCATGCTTGCACCGGCTTGGCCGCCAGGTGCGCGCGCGTCGAACACCGCGACTGACAGCCCTTCGGATGCCGCATACACGGCCGCGGCCAGCCCCGACGGGCCAGCTCCTATCACGGCAACGTCATACACGCGCTCGGCATCGAAATGCGCGAGCCAGCCCAGCTGCGATGCGAGTTCGGCCTCGCTAGGCGCGCGAAGCACCGAGCCGTCCGGGCAAATGACGAGCGGCAAGTCCTCTTCGGACTTCGTTACGCGTCGCAGCCATGCCGCGCCGTCGGGATCGCCGAACGCGTCGATCACCGTATGCGGATGCGAGTTGCTGGCGAGAAACTCCTGAAGTGCGACGACGCGAGCTTCGTCGGGTCTGCCGACGATGACAGGTCCGCTACCGCCCTCGATCAACCTCACGCGACGCAGAATCATCGAGCGCATCAGACGCTCGCCCAGTTCAGCCTCCGCGATCAGCAGTTTCCGGAGCCGTTCTGGAGGGATCAGGATGGCCTCGACGTCGTCGATAGCGTGCACGTCAACAAGCGACGGACGTCCTGACAGTTGTCCGATTTCGCCCACTGTGTGGGCGGGCTCCTGCTCGACCAGCACGCGCGCGCGGCCCAGTCCGTCGCGCCGCGAAACGCGGGCACGTCCAGCGAGAAGAACAAACATCGCGGGAACCGGCTTGCCGATTTCCATCATCTGCTGTCCAGCACGATAGGTGCAGACGCTGCCGTACTTGTGCATCTTGCGAATGTCCGCGTCGGACAGGACGGGATGCAGTTGACGGTCGCGGCAACTCGGAGGATCGGGGAGGGTCGCCAGTTCGTCTTGGTCTTGCTTGACAAACGCGGCATATGCTCCCTGAACGATCGACGTGGTTGGGGTACCTCGTTCCAGTAACGTATCCATGATCACCTACCTCTAGTTCAACGGCGCGTCCCATCTGTAAAAACCGTTCATCACGCGCCTCACTCCGCAGCGGGATAGGTGGTCGAAAACGCGTAACGCGCGATCTTCCACGTCCCTGCCACCTTCTGGAACAGGAACAGTTCCTGATTGGCTTCCGCCTTTCTCTCACCCGTCGCATGCACCTTCACCGACCCCGCGGAATTGGTTCGCGCCATCACCCAGTCAGGCGAGATCTGCCGGATTTCCTGCACCGCGAACTTCACAGTCAACTGGATTGCGTCGAAGACGGTGTCATACGCGCTTCTGATCGCCTCGACGCCGATGCTCGACTGGAAGTTCTGCGGCATGAACACGCCGTCTTCGGCATACAGCGGCATCACCGCGCTGGTACTGGACGCATTCAGTGCGGCCTCGTATTGATTCAACACGTCCGCAATGGCTTTTTCATCTGCATTCATCTCGCTTCTCCTTTTGAACGAAAATACGTAGTATTAATTAAATCGTATTCCTAATCACCTGCATCTTGATCAATAGCGGGTTTGCGCATCGCCGCACTCCTCAATCGTAGTAACGTTCGGCTATGTGTTCGGCCGTCGCGATCGTCGTGATGTTGGTGGCGGCGGAGATGGCATCCGGGAAAATCGAAGCATCCACCACGCGCAATCCTTCCAGTCCATGCACGCGGCCTTCCGGGTCGACCACGGCGGCCGGGTCTTCGGCGAGGCCCATTGGCGCTGTCGAGGTCGGGTGGTGATAAGTGTCGAGTGTCAACCTGATCGAATCTATGATCTGTTCGTCACTCACCGCCGCCGGACCGGGCGAGAGTTCAGAATCGATCAACGTCGACAGGGGGGCGGTCCGGCCAATTCGGCGCGCCAGCTTCACACCCTCGAGCAGACGCGCCCGGTCTCCCGGAGCCGCGAGGAAGTTCAGATCAATTCGAGGCGCCATTAGCGGATCGCGGCTGGCGAGACGCAGGGTGCCAGTCGATTCGGGCCGGGTCAGGGCCACGGCGAGCACGAACCCCACGCCGGTCGGACTCTGGTCGTGCGGGAACAGATGCGTTGCCGTGATGTGAAGGTCCATGTCGCCGTTGCGCGCCGTCGAGCTGTGGGTCCAGAGCTTCGCGCCGATCACGGGCGACTGCCGACCGACCCGCTCGGGGCGTGCGGCATAGGCGTTGTAATAGAACGGGTGATCCTTGAGCCGCCGCCCAACCGGCAGATTGATAACCTCAGGAATGGATAGCGTCCTGAGGTCCGCGCCGGGACCGACACCCGAGCGCAGCAGGATCGAAGCGCTTCCGTAGGTGCCCGCGCTCAGAATGACTTCGTGTGCGTGGAGTTGCTCGCCGTCGGCAAGCTGTACACCGATTGCGCGCGTGCCGTCGAACAGCACCTTGTCGACCACCACGCCCGCTCGAATATGAAGATTATCGCGGGAGCGCGCACGGTCGTTGAGGTACGCCATGCCGGTGTTCACTCTCACGCCGTTCACGATATTCATCGAATACGGACCGACGCCATTCGCGTCTGGAGCGTCGAAGTCATCGATCAACCGAAAGCCGTTCTCCAGCACCGCATTGATGAACGCCTGTTGCATCGGCGTTGTCTCGTCCCGGGTCAACTGGCGCACGGGCAAGGGGCCGTCGTACCCGTGCAGCGCAGCACACCCGTTGTCGCGACGCTCCAACCGCTTGAAGGACGCGAGCATGTCCTCGTAGCTCCAGCCCGGCAGCCCCCAGTTCCTGAAGTCCTGAGGCCTTGCGCGGATCGCTACCGCACCGTTGACAGCGGAGCTGCCGCCCAGCACCTTGCCGCGGATTGCGTTGATGGTGTGAGGGACATAACCTGCCTCGCTGCGAAACCCCCAATCGTGCTCGGAGTCGCCTCCAACGGTGTCGCTGCTGGCAATGACGGGAGGATAAGCCCACGCTGGATAGGCGCGTCCTGCTTCAAGCAGCAGAACATTGCGCCGTATTCTTTCGCTGAGGCGCGAAGCCATGACTGCTCCCGCCGAACCGCCCCCCACGATCAGAACGTCCACAACCCGCTGCGCCAACTTCGAGGTGGCTGTGTTTCGCTGTTCCATCACGTTTCTCCGTTCAGGATCTCTGCATGCCTAGAACAATAGTCACGGCTCGCGTCGCCGAACAGGTAGCGGATGTCGAACTCAGGGTTCGATTTGTTCGAACGCCCTTGCGCGGCGCTCAGGCCGCAAGAGAAACGCTGATCAGCCCTGCGGCTACCAGATCGGCGTCCCAATGCGCAGGGTGGCCAACCTCTTCGGCGAGGAACTCGATCAGCGCGTGGATCTTGGGTGGAGTGCGAACGGTCTTACGATAGACCGCCGATATCTGTCCGCCGGAAGGCGAATAGGCTTGCAAAACGGGTACGAGTTCGCCGGCCAGCATAGGTTCGGCAGCAAGAAAGGTCGGTAGAATCGCCAGACCCAGTCCCGCGCGCGCGCCCTCGAGCAGCAGGTGGCCGGAATCCGTGCGCATGCGTGTAGTGATGCGGAACGACTGGCGCTTGCCCTCGAATGGCAGGCTCCACATGCCGTTCGGTTCACGGTTGTAGTAGATGAGACCATCGTGGTGCACCAGGTCGCAGGGATGGGCCGGTGTACCGCGCTGCCCGAGGTAGGCCGGACTCGCACAGATCAGGTGACGGTTCGCGGTTATCGTCCGCCCCACCAGGCTCGAGTCGGACAGCTCCCCCATGCGGATCGCCATGTCGTACTGACCATCCTGCAGGCTGACCACCCGGTCCTGAGCTTCCACGTCCAGACACAGATCTGGATGTAGCGCGGCGAACTTCGAGAGTATCGGGCCGAGATGGCGTGTCATGAAGGCCATGGGGACCGCGAGCCGGAACATGCCGCGAAGACTCGACTGAGCCTCCTGCACTGATTCCTCGGCGCGCTCCACGTCGTCCAGAACGCGCGAAGCGCTTTCGTAGAACACGATTCCGGCCTGCGTCATACGCAGCGGCCGGCCACGTTCGAGCAATGCGCATCCCAGCCGCTTTTCCAACTGCTGCATGCGTTCGCTGACGATCGACTTGGTCGTGCCAAGGCGCCGCGCCGCCTCGGAAAAGCTTGCCGCTTCCACGACGGTCACGAACGTGCTCATGTCCGAGAACTTGTTCATACGGAATCCTCACGTACCGTATGCAACCCCGTCGAATTCGAGCCTGGTTTCCTGTCCGTTCGCGTTCACGCTGCTGCCAACGGCCGCGCCAGACAACCGATGCGTCTGCCAAAATCGGTCGGACGAGCGCAGATGCGCTGTTGCGACAGCGACTGTCTGTTACGGAAGGGTATCTCACCCGGCATTGCCCAGTTAGACGACAGAGCGGGAATCAGATTTCCATTTCTGGAAAGATCGCAGCGGCGCGCGGGGCGTTCCCGGCGCCCACCCGTAGCCGGGAGCGCGCGCCTCCTTGTGCGGCAGCGGGGGCTGTTGCAAAATAGGCTCAGAAATGAGCGCACAAAAGCAGGGCGCAAATTGAGCTTTCCATATTTGGAAAAGCAATGGCGGATCTCAACTCGCTGGCGGTATTCGCAAAGGTCGTTGAAGCGAACAGCTTCTCGGAGGCGGCACGCCGCCTCAACATGCCGGTCTCCACAGTCAGCCGCCGCATAGCCGAACTGGAGGATCAGCTCGGGGCGCGGTTGCTCGAACGCTCGACGCGCAACCTGCGGCTAACCGACCTGGGGCGCGAAGTGTTCGAACACGCCCTGCGCGGCACCCAGCTCAGAGACGCGATCGAAAGCGTTGTTTCAAGCCGCCTTTCCGATATATCCGGTACCTTGCGGCTTTCCGCTCCGCCGAGCCTTTCCGACACCTTGCTGACACCGCTTGTGATCGCCTTTCAAAGGCAGTATCCCAATCTGCGCATCCAGATCCTCGTCACAGAGCGCTTCGTCGAGCATATTGCCGACGGGGTGGATCTGGTGTTCAGGCTGGGTGCCTTGCGCGACTCGTCGTTGGTCGCGAGGCGGATTTTGACTTACCGCCACCAGCTCGTGGCGAGCCCCGCGTATCTCAAGGGTTGCAAGCCGCCGAGGTCGCCTCAGGATCTGCTCGATCACCGGCTCCTGTCCTTTTCTCACTGGAAGCCGGATAGCACCTGGACCTTTGTTCATAAAAATGGCAGAGACAAGGAGACGCTCACATTTCAGCCGTCTCTTGCGATGAACGATTTCGCCGGCCTCGCGCCTGCGTTGCTGATGGGCAGAGGTATCGGCGAACTTCCACCGGTAATACAGCCGCATCTCATCTGCGAGGGCCGGCTTGTCGAGGTCATGCCCGACTGGCACTTTCGCACCTTCAATCTTTCCCTGGTTCATTTGGGGAACCGGCATGTTTCAAAGCCATGCCGGTTTTTCAAGGAATTCGCCGCACAGATGGCGCCAACGCTCTTTCCCAACCTGCCGGGCTGAGAGACCCTAGTGTATTAAGAATGGATTGAAATCGGTGCCGTAGTCGTAGTGATCGATGTTCTCCGAAGTCTTCAGGAACCTGACAACCCGGTATGTCACGGGAAGCATGACGACTTCGACGACCACCTTCGTGGCCCAACCGGCAGCCATTCCCTGGAGTAACAGGCTGCCGGGCAATACGTTATGCAAGGCGATGCCATAAAACAGGACCGTGTTGACGCCTTCCCCCGCCACGGTCGAGCACACGAAACGGGACCAAAGGCGCCTGCCCTTGTCCCAGATTTTCATCTTCGCCAGAACATATGAATTGCAGATATCGCCGGCGAAGAATGCTACGAGTCCGGCAATCGAGACTTTCACGCCCGGTGAAAATATGGTCTGAAATGCGGCATCGTGGACGAAGAAAGCCGCAGCCGGCACGAAGAGTTGTCCTCCTGCAATGGCAGATCCCGCAATCGAGCAGAACATCGATATCCAGATCACACGGCGCGCCTGAGCATAGCCGTAGACTTCAGTCAGGATGTCGCCGATGAGATAGGTAAACGGAAAATACAGCACCGTGACCGAGACGCCCACGCGTCCGGCGGCAATGATCCTCGATCCTGTAAAGTCCGATACCAGCAGACATGTAATGTTCAGAGCGAGCAGCAGGTCGAGATACCTGGGCGGTCGTTCAAGGCGCAACATCCGGATACCTCCATCTCTCACCTGCGCGAATGGTCACGATGCCTTCAGGCGGGTTGTCCGCTCAAACCGGCAAGGAGTCGAACAGGCTGGGCACCATTTGAGAGGCAAACTCCTTGAAGACACGCACCTGCCGTGGAAGATATCGGTCGCGCAAATGCGCGATGGTGAGATCGAACACCGGAAGGTGCCATTCAGGCATCACTTCAACAAGCAATCCCTGGTGCAAGAGTTCAGGCTGCACGATAGGGGGCAGCTCTCCTATACCGCAGCCTTCGAGCAGAGCCACGACGAGTCCCGCATAATCGTTCATGGCGATCGCTGGGTGGAAGGAAAGCGTCTCGGCGTCCCGCCCATTCGAATGAATGAAGCTCCAGCTATAGTTCGGTCTCCAGAACGAAAAAGCGAAGAGCCGATGCGCGAGCAAATCCCGCGGCGTTTTCGGCGGCTCGCAGGTGGCCAGATACGCCGGGCTCGCCACGACCTGATGCCGGTACGTCAGCAGCTTGCGCGCGACGAGTGCCGGGTCAGTGAAGACGCCGACCTTGAGCGCGATATCGACATCTTCTGCTATCTGATCAACGATACGTTCGGTGACGAATACCTGCACCCGGACGTTCGGATAGGCAGCCTGAAACGCGCTGACCACTGGAACGATCAGCGAGTCGGAGATACTTGGAGGTGCACAAAGACGCAACGTACCGGAGACGTCCGAAATCCGGTTCGAGATGATGTTGTCGACCGCTTCACTGACTTCGGCGGTATGCCGTGCGAGCTCAAAAACTTCGGCGCCCAGGTCAGTGAGCCGCAGATGGCGGGTCGACCGATCCAGCAGCCGCACGCCTAGTTGATTTTCGAGCTCACCGACGCGGCGACTGACAGTAGAAATCGGCATCTTCAGACGCCGCGCTGCCTCTGAGAAGCTGCTGGCCTCGGCGACCTTACTAAAAACCAGCAGGGAGTTGAGGTCTTTCATCGTCATTGCGCCCCGCCGGAGTTCGCCCCTTGTGCAGCCGTAGTGAGGGCAACATTGCGCCGACCACTGTGATGATTCCAACCTGCACGTCAGGCGCAGGCCGGGCGCAGGCCAAACGCGAGAAGGTTGTTGTCTGGTATAGCTTATGGGTCTGACGAAGTAAACCCGCGTCGGCTGATCGAAGACATGGGAAGGCGCGCCCGTACCGGTTCGCCATTGCCAGTCAGGGCCGCCTGACATATTTGCTATCACGAATATGTCATTTGACATCCTTGCTCGTGGCACCAAGAATGGGCTTCATGGTGCGACGCACCACGTCCGCACCATGTTTTCGAATTAGCCGCCAGTGTCCGCACGTGTCCGTCCCGTCTACCCAGGAGCATAGAGATGACCCAGTTTTCTCCGGAACAGTTCGCCGCAGCACAAAAAAGCCATGTCGACACTTTCTTCAGCCTGACAAACAAGGTGTTCGAGGGCGTCGAAAAGCTGACCATCCTGAACTTGCAGGCCGCGAAGTCGATATTTGCCGAAACGCAGGAAGCTGCTGAGAAGACGCTGTCCGGAAAAGACCCGCAAGATCTGCTCAAGCTTCAAAACGGCCTGGCGCAGCCGGTCGCCGAAAAGGCCCAGGCATACAGCCGCCACGTGCATGAGATCCTGGCGGGCACTCAGGCGGAATTCCTCAAGGTCGCCGAAGCTCAGTTTGCGGAATACAGCCACAGCACGCAAAACTTCATCGACAATCTCACAAAGAATGCGCCCGCCGGCGCCGAAACCGCCGTGGCCCTTCTGAAGTCGACTATCACCGCTGCGAATACCACGTACGATACCGTTCACAAGGCAACGAAGCAGGCCGTCGAAATTGCCGAAAGCAGTTTCGACGCAGCGACGAGCGCCGCGTCGAAGGCCGCGAAGGACACCGCCACACAAGCGTCACGAGCCGCTAAGGGCGCCTGACACAACATCGTCCGGCGAGTGACTGCGCCGGGCTGCACCGACCGCCGGGAACTGAAAGGGCTACAGCGCGCTGTCGACTTCCTGGCGAGTCGGGATGGAGGGTTGCGCGCCGGCGCGTGTAACAGAAATGGCGGCGGCTCGCTGGGCGAGGCTGATCGCAGCTTCTATGGGTTGGCGCGCGGCCAGCTGTGCAGCGAAGACGCCGATGAAGGTATCGCCGGCAGCAGTCGTGTCCACCGGTTCCACCTTGGGAGCGGGGTAGTGCGTGCCTTCTTCTGCTTCGGGCAACAAATACGCGCCTTGCGATCCCAGCGTCACGATAACGTTACGCGCTCCCGCTCGCTGAAGTTCTTTCGCCGCCCTGCGCGCGCCGCTTTGCGATTCGACCGGCAATCCGGCGAGGATCGCAGCTTCGACCTCGTTCGGAATCAGATAGTCGACCAACGGCAGCCACTCGGGCGGCAGCGGGCCGGTAGCCGGCGCCGGGTTCAATACGGTCAGCTTGCCGAATCTCCGAGCGGTGACAAGCGTGGCATAGACGGCATCCCAAGGGGTCTCGAGCTGGCACACCACCACGTCAGCGGCTTTGATCACCGCCTCGTGGCGCTTGACCATCTCGGGGGTAACCTGACCATTGCTGCCGGGCACCACCACGATTGTGTTCTGGCCGTCGTCCGCGACGGTGACGATCGCCACGCCGGTCGGCACGGACGGGTCGGTTTCGACCGCGCTGCAATCAATCCCTTCGGCTTCAAGTCCTGCCAGCCGCAATGCGCCATTGGCGTCGCCGCCGACGCATCCGGCCATGGCCACCCGGCCGCCAATACGGGCAGCCGCAACCGCCTGATTAGCGCCCTTGCCGCCGGAGATCTGCGAGAACTCATGGCCGCTGATCGTTTCGCCCGGACGGGGCAGGTGCGGCGAGCGCGCGACCAGATCGGTATTGATACTCCCCATGATGAGGACAGAGCCTTGCTTCGTTTCTTTGGACATTCTAATTTCTCCTGCTGGCGAACCGGTCGGTCACCGGCTTGATTTATTGCTAAGCACTTCGAATGAGAGCGTTAAGCCAAGCCCGAGGGCGACCGATATCGCCGAAAATAGGGACGCGTTTTCTCCAGCCACCCGCGATTCGCATCGGCCAAGGGCGAATCAACCATCCAGGGCGCGGTTGCACGAGCGCTTGGGACTGGGCGCCACCAACGCCTACATGATGCGCCGTTTACTGCGGTAGGTATCCAGCACGACCGCCACCACAATTACCGCACCGGTGATGATCCGCTTGGTCGGCTCGTTCGCCCCGATCTGCGCGAGACCCGCCGCAAGTACCGAAATGATCAGGACGCCGAAGAACGTGCTGATGACGGAACCACGTCCGCCCATCAGGCTCGTGCCGCCGATCACAACCGCTGCAATCACCTGCAGTTCGATCCCCGAACCTGCGTTGGGGTCGGCCGCTTCAAGCCGCGAAATCTGGAACAGGGCGGCAAGACCCGAGAGCAGACCCATCAACGCAAACACGATAACCTTGTACGGCCGTGGGTTCACGCCTGCCAGCCGCACGGCTTCTTCGTTGGTGCCAATGCCGATCAGATAGCGGCCGAAAACCGTTCGGGTGAGCACAAGCTGAGCGACAACCATCACGCCGATGGCAATCAGGAATGAAGGAGAAATGCCGAACGCGATGGGGTTCGAGAGAAAGTCGAAGGCGTCGCCTATGTACGCCGTGCGCGAGTTCGTCATCTGGTAGGCAAGACCGCGTGCCGCTTCAAGCACACCCAGCGAGACGATGAACGAAGGAATGCGCCAACCCACCGTCACGGCCCCTGTCACGCACCCTGTGAGCGTTGCTCCGGCCATGCCAAGCAACGCGGCCGGCAGCGCCCCCCAGTGCCATTGCAACGCGGCCACGCTGGTCACTGCAGCACCCAATGCCAGCACCGAACCCACCGACAGATCGATACCCGCAATAATCAGCACGAACGTCATGCCGACCGACATCACCACCAGATCGGGAATCTGGTTCGCGATCGTGCTAAAGGTATCGTAGGTCAGGAAGTGCGAGCTCAGCACGGAGAACAGCGCGATCATGGCAATCAGCGCGCCCATCAGGCCCAGGTAATTCGAGAAACCAAGTCGCGTGCCGATCGGCTTCGCGCTCTTGGGCGGTTCCGTCTGCGATTTCGGCGTAGTTGTTTGTACAGTCATGACTGGTGCTCCGTGATAGGGGTGTCCGGCGTCTCGGCGCCTGGTTCAATATGTTCGCTGAGGATTTTATCGCGGCCTGCATAACCGGCGAACGCCGCAGCCAGCAACGCGTCCTGTGACCAATTATCGCGTTCGAAGACGCCGGTCATGCGCCCCGCCGACATCACGCCGATCCGGTCGCAGATCAGCATCAGTTCGCGCAGGTCGCTGGACACGACCACCAGCGCGCGGCCTTCGCGAGCCTGGGCGCCCATCAGTGCATAGATGTCGAACTTGGCGCCAACGTCGATGCCGCGCGTGGGTTCGTCGAAGAGCAGGACGGTGCAATCGCGGGCGAGCCAACGGCCGATCACCACCTTCTGCTGATTGCCGCCCGAGAGTTCGGACACCGGTTGCGCAGCGCTCGATGTGCGAATCCGCATGGCATCTATCTGTTTCTGCGCAAGGGCGTTCTCGCGGCGCGCATCGATAAAACCGTGCTTCGATACCGCGCCGATATTGCCCAGCGAAATGTTCGCCGCAATCGGCTGGGGCAGCAACAAGCCTTCGCCCTTGCGGTCTTCGGTAATGAGCGCAATACCTTGGCTCACTGCATCGGAGGGCGATTTGATGCTGACGGTCTTGAGCGTCGCACCCCGATGCGCGATCGAGATGCTGCCGCTATCCGCCCGATCCGCGCCGTAGATCAGCCGCATGAGTTCGGTCCGGCCCGCGCCGATCAGCCCGCTGATGCCGAAGATCTCGCCGGCTTTTACTTCAAACGATACGTCGCGCACGGCGTTGCCGCGCGTCATGCCTTGCACCTTGAATGCGGTTGCGCCAATCCGGCGTTCGCCGAGGTCGATACGCTCGCCAATATCGCGTCCGACCATCAGCGTGACGAGCTTGTCGCTGGTGAGGTTGCGCATGGCATCGACGTGAACCAGCCGGCCGTCGCGCAACACCGCCGCGCGTTCCGCGATCCGCGCCAGTTCTTCCAGCCGATGCGAGATATACACCAGCGCAACGCCGCGCGACTTCAGGCGGTCGACTTGCTCGAACAGCAGGTCGACTTCGCGAGCCGTAAGCATGGCGGTGGGTTCGTCGAGGATCAGTACGCGGCAATCGCCGATCAGGTTGCGCGCGATCTCCACCATCTGCTGATGGCCGATACCGAGTTCGCCCACGAGCGTATCCGGGTCAATAGCATCGAGCCCGACCTGGGCCATCGCCTGACGCGCGTCTTCGCGCAGCGTCGTGCGGTCGATCCAGCCGAGGCCGCGTTTGGGCAGGCGATTAAGGAAGAGGTTTTCAGCAACGGACAGCGTGGGCAACAGGTTCAGTTCCTGCATCACCATGCGCACGCCGAGCGCTTCGGCGTCGCTGCGGCTTGCTGGCGCGTACTCGACGCCACCGAGCTGCATTGAACCCGTTGTGGGCGCCACAAGACCGCCTACGATCTTCGAGAGCGTGCTCTTGCCGGCGCCGTTTTCACCTGTCAGCGCGAGCACTTCGCCGGGGCGCAGGTGGAGCGAGACGTCCGCGAGGACCGGTTCGACGTAGGTCTTGCCGATCCCGTGAATGGTCAGCACCGGCGCTATGTCGGCGGAAGGGACGATTGAACTTGGCATCGCTTATGAAAGGCTAGGGCAGGTACTTGAATGCGAGGTGCGCCCCGGCCATGAAGAGCCGGGGTGCACTAGGGGGGCACTACGCGTTTGAACACTTGAAGCCAAAGCGGGCGCGTCGGGATACTCTACGCCGCTTGCAGTATTCCGGCATGCACGCATCGCAGCGGCGCATTGTGCTGCGGCGCATTGTGACTAGCCGCAGCGATGCGTGCCGGCTCCGGCTTGGGGCCAGCAGCCTTACTTGGTGATCAGGTTGACCGGCGTTTCCACCACGCTCGACAATTCCGATTGTTTCTTATGCTCGGAAAGTGCCTTCAAAGCGGTGTCGATACCAAATACCGCTTGTTTCGCGGCGTATTGATCCGCGGTCGCGAGCACCCGGCCGTCGGCGAGCATCGGCTTGATGGCGTTGATGTTGTCGTAACCGACGACATACACCTTGCCCGCCTTGCCTGCCGCCCGCACGGCAGCCACCGCGCCAAGCGCCATGTTGTCGTTGCCGCACAGCAGCGCTTTGATGTTCGGATTCGCGTTCAGGATCTGCGATGCCACCGCGTTGCCCTTGTCGATTTCCCAATCACCCGATTGCAGCGCAACAACCTTCATGCCACCCGCCTGCATGGCGGCCTTGAAGCCGGCCGTGCGTTGCTGCGCGTTGGTCGTGGTCGAGACGCCTTCGATAATGCCGACTTCATCGCCAGCCTTGAGTTTCTTGGCCAGGTAATCACCGACCAGCTTCGCGCCCTTCGCGTTATCCGGGCCGACGAACGGCACGTTCAGGTCTTTCGACTTGAGCACGTCAGGATCAAGCTGGTTGTCGATATTCACCACAATGATCCCTGCATCCACGGCCTTCTTGATGACCGGAACGAGTGCCTTCGAATCAGCGGGCGCGATCACGAGCGCATCGACCTTCGAGACAATCATCTGCTCGACAATGCGAATCTGGTTCGCGGTATCGGTTTCGTCCTTGATGCCGTTGGTAATGAGCGTGAATTTGTTCGGGTTATGAGCCTGGTAATCCTTGGCGCCGGTTTCCATGGTGAGGAAGAACTCGTTGGCGAGTGACTTCATCACGAGGGCGACGGTGGGCTTTTTCGCCGTTTGAGCGAACGCCGACGAGACAGGCAACAGCGAGAATGCAGCCGCTACTGCGGTTGCTGCGGTTGCAGCGAGTACGCGGCGTCGTGCTGGGTTGGCCTTGCGGGTCATAGAGTCTCCGTTAGTTAGTTCGCTCTTCGGTCTACTTAGGGAATAGCCGGCGAGTCGTTTAGTCAGTTAGTCGATTAGTCGCTAAATCAATTTGAATGACGTGCTTGTTGTGCCGCATCGCTGTAACGCCAATACGTGAAAACCCGATGCATGAGCCGTGGCGTGAGTTCAGCGGCAATCCACGAGCGGCAATCCAGCCCATCCGGGTCTAATCCTATCCTCGCGATTCGCGATATGCTACGGCTAAAATCGAAAGCGAGCGTTTCAAAAATGGAACACGTTGACTGGGACGACCTGCGGCTTTTACTCGCCATCGCCCGCGAAGGAACCATGAGATCAGCCGCCGCGGCCTGCGGTCTTAGCGCGGCGACGCTGTCACGCCGCTTGACGGAACTTGAAAGAAGATTGGGTGAACCCCTGATTGACCGCGTGCCTTCCGGCTGCGCAGTCACTGCGTTCGGGCAGCGGGTGATGTCCTGGGCCGAGCAGATGGAGGCGCTGGCGCATCAGATTGAACGGGCCGGGGACGTCACGGGTTCTCATGGTCTTGAGGGCACGGTCAGGATCAATGCGGTCGAGTGGATGTCCTACATCCTGATGAAGCTTCTCGGCTCCTTCCAGGAAAGGTTTCCCGGACTGGCCATTGAAGTGCTGACCTCGCAGCAGCCTTACAACCTTGCCCGGCGTGAAGCCGACATCGCCATCTGGTCGGAATGCCCGGACGAGGGTGACCTGTATGTGCGCCGGATCGGCAAGGTCCGTTTTGGTTTATATGCGTCGCGGGACTATTACCTTCGCCACAAGGTGGCGATCAAGAAGAAGGAGTGGAGCAAGCTGTCCTTCGTCGGTTATGACGAGCGCCGGGGCGATCATCCCGCGGCCCGCTGGCTCAAGACGCTGCCGGGTGCGCCCGCGCCGAGCCTTCGCAGCAGTTACGTGCTGGGCGTGTTCGATGGCGTGCTGGGCGGTTCCGGCCTGGGCGTGCTCGCGCAACTGGCGGGCGACACGACCAGCGATCTGGTCTGCATCGAACCGCATATCAGGGAGCTGGATCAGGATGTCTGGATGGTCCTGCACCCGGCGTTGCGCGGCAGCGAGCGCATACGGGCGGTCTCGAATCTTGTCGCCGATATTTTCCGGTGACTTAGGGTGGGCGACGAGGGCGTGGCGCTCACTTGCGCTTGGCCTCGCGGCCTTCAAAGCATGCTGCGGCCGGTTCGTTGAGCACGAAGATTATCCGGTGCTTCGATTTCCATTCAACGAACACGGTTTTCGAATACGGCCAATGAATATCGGGGCATTCTATCTGCGATAATCCCGTCGGTTTCGCTTTGTTCAAAGAACTCGGAAATTCCATGAAATTCAATAATAAATGGCGGCACGGGGTAGTTCTATGGGCAAGCGCGGTGGCCTGCATGGCCGCTTGCGCCGCAACAACAGCATTGGCGGCAACGGCGTCGGCGGCGGCCGCGCAGGATTCGTCGTTAGCGTCGGGGAATGCGCTTGGCGACGCGAGCGCGCGGCGCGGGCTGCTGACCAACGGCGCGGCTGACGAACCGCAGGCGCCGGGTAATGGCACGGATGGCAGCAACGGCAGCATTACCGAGTTGCAGCAGATGATCCGCGACGGCAAGGTGGTGGAAATGCGCACGACCTATAACGGCAGCTATGGCGCGAGCATGTTGTTCTACCCGGACCAGATGACGTACTACATCGCGCTGTTCCAGCAAAAGAAGTTTTGGCGCGTGATCAAGACACAGACCGATACCCGTGCCGAAGCTGTGTATGCGGACTTCGCGAAGTCCACGGCCCAGCTTGCCGATTCGGAAATTCGCCGCGAGAAGCTGCAGGCTGAAAACGCTTTCGCGGATCGGCTGATTGCTTTGCAGCAGAACCGGGCGAACCGCTTGCAAGCGGATGTCGATGTGGCGCGCGCGCAGCAAAGCCAGGTTGCCGATCGTCAGGCACAACAGCAAGACGCTATTGTTACTTTGCGCGCCCAGCAGGACGCGGCTCAAGCTCAATTGCGCGCGCTGCAGACCAAGGTGCGGGATCTTCAGCGTCAGGCTGACGGGGATTTAATGCCGGCGTCGCAGTGACTTTCTTAAGAAGGGTTGGCGGCATCAACGCATCGCGCCGGCAACCCCGCGCAACAACACGCCAAACCCGTTCGCCAGCGCCCAAGCGAAAACCAACTACCCAGCTTCATAGCGTTTAAAACGCCTGTTTGACGGTTGCCCGGCTTACGGCCTTGCCGCCCACCATGCAGACGATCAAGGCGGCTAGCAAAAGAGCACATAACGCGAGCCGCAAACCCAGGAAACCTGCACCCAGCCCGATCAAGGGCGGTCCCACCAGAAAGCCGGCATAACCCGCCGTGGCGGCCATGGAAACACCGACAGCCGGCGTTGTGGTTGAACGGCCCGCAGCGCTAAAGATCACCGGCACGATGTTAGCCAGGCCGATTCCCACAAGCGCAAAGCCCACGCAAGCGGTGACCACGTTTGGATATCCCAGCACCAGCGCTAAGCCAAGCGCTGCAATAAGCCCTCCACTAGCGACCACCACGCTCGCGCCTAAGCGTCGAACCGATACATCGCCGATCACGCGGCACGCCGCCATCGCGAAGGCAAACGAGGAATAGCCGAGCGCTGCCGCGCTTGCTTGTGTGTTGAGTGCCGAGCGCAGGAACACCGCGCTCCAGTCCGCCACCGCGCCTTCGACCAGCATGCAGAGAAAGGCGAGGGCGGCGAGTTTCATGACGCCCGCGCTAGGCAGGGTAAAACCGCTAGCCGACGCCAATACCCTCGGTCCAATATCCCGCAGCGCCAGTACAGCGCTTGTCAAAATGAGCGCGCCGATCACGACGTCAGGCAGCAGCAATCCGCCCATCGTGCCGATACCGTTGGCCTGAAGCGCCGCGCCTCCCGCTGCGCCCAGCAGACCGCCCATGCTCCAGGCCGCATGAAACGACGACATGATCGGCGCCTGCCATTCGGCTTCGATGGCGCTGGCGTGTCCGTTCATCGATACATCCAGTGCACCGTTCGCCGCGCCTAACGCAAAGAGCACGACGCACAACACAGCGTAGTCCGGGGCCAGCGCGGGCAAGGGCAGCGCAATAACAAATGCAATGCCCAGGAATGCGGTGACGCGGCCGCTTCCGAAGCGCGGCGCGAGCCGGCCGGCAAGCGGCATGGCGACAATCGCGCCCAAAGCAAAACAGAACAGCGCGATTCCGAGCGATGCATTGCTTAGCGACAAAGCTTCCTTGATCCGGGGGACTTCGACAGCCCACGCGCCAATGCCCAGCCCGTTAGCGAGAAATACCGCCGTGGTGGCAATACGTTCAGCGACAGGTCTCATGATTTAGCCCCCGCGTGAGCCACGATCACGTTGCCGCAGATTTGTTCGAACTCGCCTAGCCGTTGCGCGGAGATATCCGCCTCCACGATCAGATGCTCGATGCCGGACGCCGCCACCACAAAAAAGGGCGCCGCTGTCATCAGCTTCTCGGACGTCATCGCGATGGCGACCTGACCGCTCGATTTGACCATCGCGCGTTTTAGCTCGGCTTCCTCCGCTTCGAATGCCCCCACGCCCTCGTCCGGGTCGATGGCGCAAGCGCCGAGGAAACACAGATCGGCCTTGATTTGCTGGACCTGCAACAGTGCAGTGGACCCGAGAGACCCCGCTCCTCGCGCGCTCATCCGGCCGCCGATCAGGATGACCTCGAAGCCGGGGCGATCGAGCAAACGCGAGCAGGCATCGGGGGAATTCGTCACGACCGTGAGACCCGCGTTGTCCGGAAGCGCCGCCGCGATAGCGACGTTGGTCGACCCGGCATCGAGCAGGATGATTTGCCGCGGCCGGACGATGGACGCTGCAGCAACGGCCAGCTGGGCCTTTCGATCAGCCGCTTCGCGCAGGCGTGTGGACCCGGCCGGTGCAGCGGGCGCGATCAGCAACGCGCCGCCGTACACACGCTTGCAATGACCGGCGTCCGCCAGATCGCGCAGATGACGGCGAATCGTGTGTTCGGAAGTGTTGAATTCGAGCGCGAGTTCGGCCGCCAGCACGCGACCGTGCGTTCGTAGCCTGTCAAGAATCAGCTTTGCACGTTCGTCGGGAAGCAACCCGTCTACGGCGTCACGCCGGGTTCTTTGCATGTCGTCGGTCTCTGTCTGGATTTGTTCGATCATCGTGAATCGATCATAAGTGAGCATAATGTAGCGTAAACGAGCGAACGCGGGCAAATTTTTTTGGGGGCCGTATTGGTTGGCTGACGTGCTTGAGCCTACTCCGCTCGAACAGGCTGACAGTTAAGGAAGGCTTCGTGTGCCATTACAATCGAGCACTTCGAACCGACAACCGTGATTTGCGCCATGAGACATCTCTTTGCACTGACATTCGTGGCGGTCATCGCGGCCGCAAGCATGACCGCGAAAGCCCAAACATCCGAGCGCAGCGATATACCCAAGGAGCAGTGCGCCATTGGATATGTCACCGGCGTCGGTGGATCGGCACAAAGCGTTCGTGAATACCTTGCGATCCCCGACAGGGACAAATATCGCTTCCTTGCGGACAACCCGATCCAATGCCGGGTTTCCGAAGAGGGCGCCGCGTCTGCGTGTACCGGCATCACCAGCCTTCGGCACGAAAAAGTCAGCGTGTACGACGATATCGACAGCGCGACAATGGCCGTGGTCGCGCGCGTGGAGCTCGACCGGGGGACCTACCCGGCGATCATTGTTGTGCTCAAGACGGATGTGCAATGCGAGCAGTGAATGCTGTCACTTATCTTTCACTTCGCTGTTACTTCGTTCGCAGCTTGCTGGTCGCGAACATCACCCCTGCCAGCACGACGATTCCGGTGAGAATGCCCGATAAGCGCATGAGCGCGGGTACCGGATCGGCCGACCAATGATGGTCCTGCACAAACACCATGATGAACGCGATCGTGAATTGCCGGCCGACGTAGCTCGCTCCTTCTAATCCGGTCTGCACGTGGCATCCTATCCACACGCCGATAGACAGCGCGAGCATGCACAGAATTGCTTGGCCGTGCATCAGGGGGAGTAGCGCCACACCCAGCGCGCCGGCCAGCAAGCAACCGGCCACACGGTGCACCATCTTTTCGAGGACCGGCTGCTGCGTTCCGCCTGCTGGCAAGCTTGCCGGCAATATCAGCACGGCGATCGCCGTGACCATTGCTTGCGCGAAACCAGGCAGATGCAAAACGTAGGTAAGGGCCGCAAGGATCGCGATTGCCAGTGCGCCCTGCAATCCCAGCAGCCTGCGAGTCGGGCGCGATGATTCCAGAGACGGCAACTCAATTGCAGGGGAAGGCGTCCCGAATTTGCCGGCTTCGCGGGCGCCCGCAGGCACCGATGGCGGCCACGTCTTCCTATACCACGTCGGCCCGAAGTGAAACACGCTCGCCACCAGCAGGCAAGCGAGCGTTCCAACGGCGACCTCGGCAACTCGCAGCGCGGCAAATAATGCGGTCGATTGGACTGACACGAGCCCATGCGCTTCGTACGTGACCATCAGTGCGGTCGCTCCGCCCAGAACCCAGGCGTAGCCTGCTCTGGACCCGTTGGCGTGATACACTGCAACGCTGCCGATTACCCCCAATGCGGGCACAAATAGCCACGGCCGGTCGCCAATCAAGGGGCCCGCCAGGGTTCCGAGCGCGGCGCCAATCAGCGTACCGATAATGCGGTGGGCGGCGCGCTGCACGGAGCCGGCGAAACTTGTTTGCATGACGGCGAAGCCGCTGATTGCTGCCCACCACGTGTTTGAAAGATGCAATGCGTTTGCGAGCGCGACCGAAAGTGCGACCGAGAGCATGGCTTGCGTCCCGAATGTCGCTCGCTCCCGGGAAGGCTTCCAGGCCGCCAGTTCCCGTCCAAGCGACAACATGGCGGCCCGGAAGATCTGGACAAGCGTGCCAGCGAGTGTCATCCATGCCTCCGCGGTGGCGTACGGGTAACGCGGGAGCATCGTCCAGCGGATCTGCCAGCCCGGCGTCCTCGCACGACAGTTTATTCCGTGAAGAGGTGAGCGGATGTGGAGCTGAGATGAAAGCACCGCTGACCGTCCGTTTTGGACTCCGCATGCAAGAGGCTGCTGCCGGCCACCGGTATCAGACGCCGATATGGGACGCCGAGGCGACATCTTCTTTCCGTTCAGACTTGTGAAATGCTCTCGGCGCGTTCCGAGCGGCCGAGGAAAAAACCTTGCGCGCTGGTACATCCGCAGGCTCGGACAAAGCTCAGTTGCTCATGCGTTTCGATGCCTTCCGCCGTGGTGGGAATGCCCAGCTCGCGGGCGAGCGCCACGATGCCGCGCACCACCGCCGCCGACTCCCGCCGATGAACGGATTCGCGCACAAACGAGCTGTCGATCTTCAGTGTGTCGAACGAAAAACGACATAGATTCGACAGCGTGGAAAAGCCCGTTCCGAAATCGTCGAGGGCGAGCCCGATACCCATCGCGCGAAGTTTTTCAACGTTGCGCCGGGTCGGGACATCGTCACTCATGAGCACGGTTTCCGTGACCTCGATGTTCAGGCGCGAAGGCGGCAACCGTGAATCCTGCAGGACCGCCGCAACCAGGTCCGCGAACGAATCTTCGCGCAGTTGCACAGGCGACACGTTCACCGCCACGACCACGGGCTCGCACCAGCGGGCGGCTTCGGCGCAAGAGCGCCGGAGCACCCATTCCCCTAGCGGCAGGATCAGGCCCGTTCGCTCTGCAATGGGGACGAAGGTCGAGGGCGGCAATTCGCCTCTCGTGGGATGCGTCCAGCGGACCAGTGCCTCCCGGGCCGTGATGACCCCGCTGGCCAGATTGACGATCGGTTGATATTCCATCCGCAAGCCGTTGCCAAATGATTGAAGCGCGCCTTCCAGGTCGCTTCGCAGCAGGCTCAGGCTGTCGTCGGAGGCGTGCGCCTTGGCATCGAATACGGCAAACGCGCTTTTACCGCTGCGCTTGACCGCGTACAACGCACGGTCGGCGCATATCAGGAGTTGCGGTCCCGTTTCCCCGTGCTCGGGATATTGCGAGATTCCGACACTGGCGCCAATGCGCACCAGCGCCTCGTTAAGTATGAATGGACGCGCAAGGGTTTTCACAATCTGATCCGCCAGCAGCCGAACCTCTTCGCTCATGGAGGCGTCGTTGGAAATGGCGACGAATTCATCGCCCGCCAGACGGCCGACAACATCCCCCTGGCGCAAGACCGCTCGCAAGCGCTTGGCGGATTCCTGAAGCACCAGGTCGCCGGCCGCGTGCCCGAGGCTGTCGTTGATTGCCTTGAAACCGTCAAGGTCGATTAGAAGCACAGCGAACGATCCGGGCCTGATAGCCGGCTCGGCATCGGTACGGTTCAGCAGGAGTTCGCTGATGCGGGCGCGGTTCGGCAGGCCCGTGAGGCTGTCGTGGCGGGCAAGGCGGTTGCTGGTTTCCTGAGCGAGCAGCAGCGCGACGGTGTCCTTGTTGCTGCGGATAGCCACGGTAAAAAAGCCGACAGCGCAAAACGGCGCCTGGAACAGCAGGACGATTTTTCCGGAGGCCGGAGACAGCGCGGCGCCGATACCGAGCAGCGTAAAGATGACGGAGATCTGGATCAGAACAAGCCGGGGGACGCCTGCGTTACGGCCGGCCAGCCCGCCCACCACACCCACGGCGCAAACGTTGCCCAGCAGGAAAAGTGTCTGGTCTCCGCTGATATTGCACAGGAGGGCGCCGAGTCCGAGAAGCGCGCTCCACAGGATGCTGGCAAGCAGGAACAGCGAGGTGGGCGTGGGCTCGTTGCGGGCGCTCCGCTTGCAACAGATGGCGATCAGCGACAGGCGCACGATCAGGAGTGCGATCACGGCGAACGTCCATAACGCGTAGCCGACGCTCGGATGAAGATAATAGGCGGTGGCGCAAACGCTGATCTCGCAAATCGACGCCATCGCGATCGATGCTGTTCTCGTGAACAGGTTTGACAGCAATATCTGTCGATTATCAGCGCTCAGGTCTTGAGCGGATCCTACTAGCCATTTGAAAAATGGCAACCTCGGTTCACTAAACGCCATGGCATGCGCAATATAGGTAGGTACTTGGTTATCGGCGCGATTGGCTTTTTTCTGACCTCAATTATCCCGGTAAATGTGTCCGTTGCTCGAATAAATATGATGTTACGCCGGCGTGACTCGGGCTATACCGGGAATACCAGTGGGCGGAAAAATGGCGGTTTTGTGACTGATACCCTTGCCAAGCAAAGGCTGGAAGCAAGTGAGGAGGGGGTAGCTGGAGGATGACCCGGTTCGCAAGGGCTAATCCTGCCTACGGAAAATAATACGGATTGACGTCTGTTTTGCGCCGCAGCATGACGAGCCAGGACACCGTGAGGACAGACCTTGGCTAAGCCGGTGAACTCGGATCGAGCATCATGCAAGAAAAGTTATCGCGTCTGTCTTGTGCAGAATCTGCAAGGAATGGAGCCGGATCTCGCTGCGCAAGAAGTGGCGGCAGGCTGTCGCCGGGCGAATAGCGGCTGAGTTGGCACTTGCCGATGCATTCCAGACGAGTTCCTATCAAGGTCGCCTATATCAGTCAGACGCGATGCACGGCCTAAGCAGCGCAGCGCGTAACTGCAATATCGCATTCACACAGTACTTTCAGGCGATGCCTCTCGAATCGCCTGAAAAATGATCGGTAATCCTTATAGAATTCCCGCGTAACCGGATTCGGAAGCGCCACATACACCCGGGCGCACCGCAAGCAAATGACCGTCGTGTTCGTTTGCGCCGCTTGCCGGACGAATCGATGTAACAAAGAGCGTGTCGAGTTCTCGGCCGCCAAACGTGCACATCGACGGTTTCGTGACCGGCAGCGCGATGCTCCGGTCCAGCCTGCCATCAGGCGTGAAACGCAGCAGCAGACCCGCGTCGTTTGCGCAGGTCCAATAGCAGCCGTCAGTGTCGACAGCCGCACCATCGGGGCGGCCCGCAAACTGATTCAGGTCGGCAAAGACGCGACGGTTATGCGGTTCGCCGGTATCGACGTCGTAGTCGAAAGCCCACACAAGCCTGCGCGCCGGATGTGAATCGGAGAGATACATTGTCGTGCCTTGCGGCGACCAGGCGAGTCCGTTTTGCACGATGAGCCCGCTAACAATCGGCGCTGACAGGATGCCGTCGGCGTTGTATCGGTACAGCGAGCCTGACGGGTTGGCGGCAGCCATTTCCTGCACCATCGTGCCGGCCCAGAAGCGGCCCTGACGATCACAGCGGCCGTCGTTGAAGCGCATGCCCGGCAGCGGAAAAACCGGCGCGGCGAGCTTGCGTACACTCGCCTCATGCGCAGTCGACAGCGTCACCGCGAAGAGCCCGGTCTCGCATCCGGCGAGCACGGTGCCGTGACGATCGAAGGTGATGCAGGCCACTTTTTCGGGCAGGCGCCACTCGGTGCGCTTGCCTGCGTCGCCTTCCAGGCGAGCGATCGTGCGGGCGGGGATATCGACCCAATACAACGCCTGCTCCTGTTCCCGCCAGACCGGGCTTTCGCCCACTTCGCAAGGTGCCTGACCGGCGGCTTCGAGGCGTTCGACCGCCAGTGTTTCAGGTTGTATGTTGTTCATGACGAAGATCTCAGTGGCCAGTGCAGCCAGCTTATTGGTGCTGGTAATTTCGCGCGAACGTGGTCACGCGAGACGTTCAACGCGGGTGTCGGGCCCTAATGGAGGGACGGCTTGCTGACAACGCGCAACATTCGCAGTGGAACGGGATGCTAGCAGTGCGGATGCATCGTATGTCAGATGACTGATCTCGCGCAATATGCGAAGCATTGGCGTTTACGCTAGTAATAACTTCTGCAGACTTTTGCTTTTGTGGATTGTCGGGATCTTATATGGGCAGAGGCCGCTGCTGTGGCTGGTTTGATAGGACAATTGTCAATTTAATGTTGAGTGACGTCAGACAATTGATTTGATGTGTTGAGGCTTTGAAACGGATATCGGCGGCAGATACAGCCTTGGATTGAGTTATCCAGGACGCCGGCCGAACCCGTTTGCGAAGCCTCTGTCGCCAAAGAAAAATTGTGCCGTGCTACCCAGACCGGAGACCTGAATAGACCTAGACGATGAAAGGAAACTCCGCCTCCGGCAGCGGATCGCCGGAAGCCAGCCGGTCAGCCAGTTCAGGATAGGGCGGAGACGTCTCGCCACCCCGGTCTACGTAGTGCGCGCCATCGCCGAGCCACCGGAACGAAACGACTCGCCGCGATTGCTGACCCCCTACGTTACCCGGCGCTCCATGCACCGTATGAAAATCAAACGCTATGGCATCGCCCGGTTCCAGATCCCAACCGAGGATCCGATAAGCATCGCGGTTCGCATCGATATCCGGCAATTCTTCGAGCCGATCCGACTTGTGGTCATACGCCACGCCGCTGAACTTGCGCGGCCGGAAAAGCTTCCCCCACTTGTGCGACCCGGCCACGAATTCGACGCATGTTTCGCGAGGCACCGGATCGAGTGGAATCCACAGGCTGACGGCTTGCTCGGCGCTGACACAGTAGTAGGGCTCGTCGTGATGCCAGGGCGTGAGCTTGGCTGCACCCGCTTCCTTCACCAGAACATGCTCGTGAAAGATGCGTGCACGCTGCGAGCCCATCAAGGCCTGGGCCACCGACGCAGCCGGACTGTGCTCGACGAAATCCCTGAACGGTTCAATGCGCTGCCAGTTGCAGTAGTCGCCGAAAAAGCGCCCGGTTGTTTTCTCAGGCGTGTAGTTCCTGAACGAGGGTCCCGGATGAGTGGCGTTGTATTCCACGCCTTCACGCAAGGGTTCGACCCAGTCTTTGAACACTCCGCGCAAGACGGCGGCGCCATCGAGCTCGAACGCTTCCCGTTCTGTGGCCAGCATGCTGCTCTCCTTTAACGATTGATCAAGCGGCGCCGCGCGTCTGGTCTCGTGCAAACGCGATTGCCGCTGACGAAGGAACCGAGCCGGCAAAGACAAACGCCGGCTCTCTCAAAGTCTTTAACTACCCGGCAACGCCGCTGCCGCGCTGCGTCCGCGAAGCCAGTTGATGCTGGTGAACAGTGCCACCGCGAACAGGATCAGCATGGTGGCCACGGCGAGAATGGATGGATCGATCGAATCGCGAATGCCGCTCCACATCTGCCGCGGCACAGTCCGCTGATCCGGGCCGCCGATAAAAAGAATCACGATGACTTCATCGAACGAGGTAGCAAACGCAAACACGCTGCCCGTCGCCACGGCCGGCGCGATCAACGGCAGCGTTACCCGTCGAAAGGCGATCCATGGGGTGGCCCCAAGTCCCGACGCCGCGCGAATCAGGCTCTGGTCAAACGAGAGCAGTGAGGCCGTCACGGTGATCACCACGAACGGCGTCCCAAGTGCCGCGTGCGCGAGCACCACGCCCACGTAGGAGTTGACGAGACCGAGCGGCGCGAAGACCAGATAGAACCCGGCGGCAACGACCACAATAGGGATAATCATCGGCGAGATGAGCAGCGGCATGATGACCGCGCGAAACGGAAAGTTCGCGCGGCTCAGGCCCAGCGCCGCGAGCGTGCCGAGGCAGGTGGCAAGCATCGTGGACGCGGCGCCAATGCCGATGCTGTTGAGGAACGCGCGTTGCCAGTCGCTGCTGCCAAGCGCTTTCGCATACCAGTGCAGCGAAAAGCCTTGCATGGGATAAGAAAAATACGAGCCGGTGTTGAACGACAAAGGCACGATGGCCAGGATGGGCGCAATCAGGAAGAACAGGATGAGCGCTGAATGCACGCGCAGCCACTTCGACGCAATGCGTTCCGAGAGCACGAGGTGGCGCTGGCTTTGCATGAGTCTTTCTCCCTAGCCGAAGCGCAGCCGGTCGATGCCGACGAGCCGGTTGAACACGAAATAAAACACGGCCGTGAAGATCACCAGATACGCCGACAATGCGCCAGCAAGCCCCCAGTTGAGTTGTTCATTAGTCTGCGCCGCGATCAACTGGCTGATCATTTCGTCACCGGCGCCGCCTAGCAATGCAGGCGTGATGTAGTAGCCCAGCGCAAGCACGAATACGAGGAAGCAACCTGCGCCCACACCCGGCAGGGTCTGAGGTACATAGATGCGGATGAACGCCGTGACCGGGTGCGCGCCAAGTGATTGCGCCGCGCGCATGTAGACCGGCGACACGCTCTTCATGACCGAATAGATGGCGAGGATCATGTAGGGCAGCAGGATATGCGTCATGCCGATCAGCACGCCGGTTCGATTGAACAAGAGCGGCAAGGGATGGCTGACGAGACCCATTCCCATCAGCAGGCTGTTGATGACCCCGCCCGGTTGCAACAGCACGTACCACGCGGTCGTGCGCACGAGCAGCGACGTCCAGAACGGCACGATCACCAGCAGCATCAGGCGATTGCTCTTGGCTGCCGGCAGGGTGGCAAGCAAATACGCGACCGGATAACCGAGCACGAGGCATAGCAGCGTGACCGACGCACTGATCCATACGGTGCGCGCAAACGCGTTGACGAATACCGAGCTGTCAGCGGGCAGGGCGGTGACGCCACCGTCAGGCGTGACGGTGGCGTCGACGGCGGCTAACAGATAGTCGGGCGTAGGTGACACGGCAGAGCGCTTCAGGATGCGCCAGATGTCATGGGTGCCCCAGCGCGGATCGAGTTCGATCAGCGCCGGCTTCCAGGCGAGTGGCGCCGTTTCGGGCAACTGGCGCGCGGTCCGCATCAGCAAGCTGCGAAACTCCGGCAGGTAGAAATTCAGCCGCCGCGCGACGGTTCCCAATTGCCCTTCCGCCGACGCACGTCGCATATCCGCTGCGAGGATGGCGAAGGTGTGCTCGTCGGGCAGACCTTCGCCGTTCCATGCCTTGAGCGCTTGCGAGAGCGCCGGTAGGTTCACCGGCACCTCGCGATTCTCGACACTCCGTGACAGCAGGATCGCGATGGGCGCAATGAAGGTGGCGAGCAGGAACAACAGCAGCGGCAGCGCAAGCAGGAGCGCCTGGGCCGAAGCCCGGCGGCGGGTCCTCGCGTACGCCGCGCGGCCGTCGGCCCCGGAGCCGGCGGATTCACGTTCAGCCGGTTCCCGCAGATTGCTGGTCACTGTCACGGTCACGGGTCGCCTTACTGTGTCAGCCAGACCTGGAAGCGCTTGTTGATCTGGTCGGCGTTATCCGCCCAGAAGCTCGCGTTGATCTGAAGTGCATGCTTGAAGTTCGCGGGGGCCGTCGGCAAGTCGTTCAGACGATCCTTCGCAATCAGGGGAATTGCGTCCTTGCGCGGCGGCGCGTAAGCAATGTACTTCGTCAGGTCTGCGTAGCTTTTTGCGCTCGAGGCGGAAACGATGAACTTCGCCGCGGCGTCGCCGTTCTTCGCGCCCATCGGAATGCCCCACCATTCGAAGTCATAGACCTGGCCGTCCCACACGGATTCGAACGGCTTGTGGTCCTTGTGCACCGCGTCGTCAATGCGGCCGTTATAGGCCTGCGTCATGACCACCGCGCCGTCGGAGAGCAATTGCGGCGGCTGCGCGCCGGCTTCCCACCAGACAATGCTCGGCTTGATCGTGTCGAGTTTCTTGAACGCCCGGTCGACGCCGGCTGGCGTGCCGAGCACCTTGTACACGTCGGCGGGCTTCACGCCGTCGGCGAGCAACGCCCATTCGAGCGTTACCTTCGGCGATTTGCGCAAGCCGCGTTTTCCGGGGTATTTCTTCAGGTCGAAGAAGTCGTTGATCGTGGTCGGCGGGGTTTTGAGCTTGGTCGTGTCGTAGGCGTACACGGTCGACCACACCATGGCGGCTACCGCACAATCCATGATCGAGCCGGGGATGAATTCGCTGGTGTTGCCCAGCGACTTGCGGTCGATCTTGCGAAGCAGGCCTTCGTCGCAACCGGTGATGGCGTCGTTGGATTCAAGGTCGATAAGATCCCATGTCGGGTTCTTGGCCTGTTCCATCGCGGACAGCTTGGCGAGGCCGCCATCGTACGATTCAGTCGAGAAGCCGATGCCGGTCGCAGCCGTGAACGGCTCGAAGAACGCTTTCTTGGCCGCGGCTTCATAAGCGCCGCCGAAGGTCACGACCGAGATGGTATCGGCTGCATGCGCGGTGGCGGCGAACAGGCTTGCCGCTGCGAGGGTGAGTCCGGCGATGCCCGTCAGACCGGTTCGAACGAGTGTTGCTTTCATGTCAGTGGACTCCTGCGGTGAAGGACGGAGCAGGGCCGCAATTAACAGTAACGGCCGTTGCGAGGATCTTGCAGTCGTCGTGGCGCCATGCCACGGCGGTTGCACTGCCGAGTGACGGAAGATCGTGGTGCTGCGTATTCGGGACTTTGACAATGAGGTTGTCGCCATGGCCAAGCTCCCCGAGTTTCAAGTGAACGCGGTGGTGATCGCCGCAATACACGAGTTCTTCCACGCGCGCGCTCACCACATTGGTGTCCACGGCGTTGTGCGCGGCTTCAGCGGACGCTATGTGCGCGCGCTCGGGGCGCAACGCGAGCATTGCTTCCTCGCCGTTCCTGAGACCCCGCCCGCAGCGGCCGCGAATGACCGCGCCGCCTGGCAGTTCCAGCGTCGCCCAGCTTGTGTCCTGTTCGAGCACCCGACCCGTCAGGCCGTTGTTCTCGCCAACAAAATTCGCCACGAACGCGTTGTGCGCGTTTTCATAAAGTTCAGTGGGGGTTGCCGCCTGCTGGATGCGTCCGTCAGAGAACACGGCTACGCGATCCGACATGGTCAGCGCCTCCGCCTGGTCGTGCGTCACATACACCACCGTCAATCCCAACTCGCGATGCAGCCGCATGATTTCGTATTGCATGGTTTCGCGCAGACGTTTGTCGAGCGCGCCCAAAGGTTCATCCATCAGCACCACGCTTGGTTCGAACACGAGCGCGCGGGCGAGGGCGACACGCTGTTGCTGTCCACCCGACAACTGCGACGGTCGGCGCGAAGCCAGTTGCGGCAACTCCACCATCTCCAGCGCCCGCTTCACGCGCGCCTTTTGTTCTGCTTTGCCAACGCTTCTCACTGACAACGGAAACGCAACGTTCTGTTCAATCGTCAGGTGCGGGAAGAGTGCGTAGTTCTGAAACACCATGCCAATGTCGCGCTGATGCGGCGGTTTATCGTCAAGACGTTTCCCATTCAGGCGGATCTCGCCCTGTGTCGCCGATTCAAACCCGGCGAGCATCATCAACGTGGTTGTCTTGCCTGACCCGGACGGTCCGAGCAGCGAGACGAACTCGCCTTTCGCCACCTCGAGATCGAGCCCTTCCACGACGTAATGAACGCCGTCATACGTCTTGCTCACACCCGCGAAGGAGATGAAGGAATGGGTTGACATCGTGTCGTGCTCTGGTGAGTGAGTTTGTCAGGCAAGCTGCTGTGCGAGGTAATGCGCGAAGTCGTAGTTCGGTCGTTCGAGATGACTGAGATGGCCGGGTTTTGCCAGCGGCGCCTGCACACCGCGGAACACAGCCTGCACCCCACGCCGGTCTTCCTCGTTGACCGCGTCCAGCAACTCCTTGAGCGACGCCATGTATTGGGCGGCTAACGGATCCGCGATGAACTCAGGCGCCAGCCCGCCGCCGAAGCGGATATGGACGCGGCTCGTGCCCAGCGGCTGCAGTACGAGGTACCAGAAGTACCCCGGCGTCAGCGTGACGAGATGAGTCGGGTAGATCGCGAGCAGCGCGGTCGTCTTGCGCCAATGCCCTTGAAGACGCTGGTTATCCGGATGCGCTTGACCGATGGGAAGCGACGCTTCCTTCGTGATCCAGTGGTAATTGAACGCAGCGCTGCCGGGTGGGCATTCCATCTCGTCAAGGCGCGAATGCGGCCCGACGGTTGCCCGGTGCAGCATGGGCAGGTGGTAACTCTCCATGAAGTTTTCGGCGAGGATTTTCCAGTTCGTATCCCAGACGTGCTCTTCGTAGAATGTTTCCTTGTAATCAGTCATGCCGTAGTCGGCGATCAGATCCGTGAGGGCGCCAAGCTGCTCCGCCACCGGCGGTGCATCCGGGTCGAGCGTCACATAGATCCAGCCTTGCCAGGCTTCGCATCGCACCGTGGGCAATCGGTAGTTTTCCTTACAAAATCTGCTTTGGCGCTCCATCATGGGGGCGCCGTGGAGCTGGCCGTCGAGCGTGTAGTTCCATGCGTGGTACGGACATACGATGCGGCGGGTGTTGCCGCGCCCTTCGAGCAGCACCGACATCCTGTGAAGGCACACGTTGGAAAATGCCTTCAATGCCAGATGCTCGTCACGTAACACGACAATCGGCTGACCGTCTATATCCGCTGTGAGATAGTCGCCCGCTTCAGTGAGCGTACTCGCACGGCCAACGCACAGCCACTCGCGACGGAAGATGCGTTCCTGTTCCAGCGCCAGGAAAGCAGGCGAGGTGTAGACGGCAGGCGGCATCGAGCGTGCGTCGCTGAACGGGCGTTCACAGTTGGCCTGCAACTGATGGACGATGTCCAGGCCAGCACCGGATGCTGTCGACGCTGGTATCGACGCTGCCGCCGAGGATGCCGTTGAAGAACCCATCGCGCCTCCCTGTCCCATTCATTGACGGTGGCAACCCTCTCAAGCCTGGCTACTGGTTGCTCGCTGCATGGACATCAATCTATCAAGTCAAATTACCAGCCAAAATATTGTTTTTGCATGTAGAACCAAGCTTTTTCCTATCTAGCGAGATTGTTTCAACGGCCGTGCTGGCGCTTGATTTCCGCCTCGCAGAACGCGGCGAAATGCTGGACGACCTGGCGGGGTTTCATGCTGCTGGACTGCGCGATGCCCAGGGTAGTGGCGTTCACCTCATCCTTGAACTGCTTGATCACGAAATCTTCGCCGTCCACTGTGCGGCTTGATTTGAGCGGGAAGTTGAGGATGCTGTAGCCCAGGCCGTTCGCCACCATGCCGCGTACGACTTCGGGCTGCGACGACTTGAATGCGGGGATTGGCCGCGCGCCGACCGCGTCGAAGAGTCCGGCGAAGTATTCGCGGCTGTGCGGCAGGTCGAGCATCACGTAAGGCTCGTCGCGCAGATCGGCCAGCGCGACGCTGCGCGCGCGTGCCAGCCTGTGGGTCCTGGGCAGGATCACGTAGGGCGGCAGCGTAAGCAGCGGCGTGAAGGCGATGTCGTCGGTCAAGTCGAGGTTGTAAGTGAGCGCGATATCCAGCGAACCGTCGTGCAGGCCACGCAGCAAATCCTCCTGATGCGCTTCGAGCGTGCGGAACGCAATGCCCGCATGGTTCGCGAGGAAGCGGCTCATCATTGCGGGCATGAGCGGCGGCGCGAGCGAGACAAGGCAGCCGAGCGTAATGGCGCCTGACATGCCGCCGTCCATTTCCTTGGCGGCTGTCTGCAGGTCTTCCGCGTTCTTTAGCAGGTCGCGTGCACGTCCGAGCATGTCCCGGCCCGCCTGCGTCAGGGATAACCCGCTTGCGTGATGGCGGATAAAAAGCTGGACGCCGAACGACACCTCCAGGTCCGCCAGCGCCGTGGAGATGGATGGCTGCGAGATATGCAGCAGCTTGGCTGCGGCGGTGAACGACAAGACTTCAGCCGTGACGACGAAGTACCTCAACTGACGCAGCGAATAGCGTAATTGCGCAGGTTCCATGATCCGCCCCGTGGTCTTTTCTAGCGCCTATTGTGCGTGGACATAAATAGGCTTGCATAGGCAAAAGCGATGATTTGCATTTTTGAAATATGTTTTTCGGATGCGGCGCCCGAGCGTAGATTTTGCGAAAGGCTAGCGGAAACGCGAGGGGGACGACATGCAACGAGACAGCGGTTTAACGGAATGCGCAACTGAAAGTGAAGACAAGGGAGCCGGCGAAGTAAGTGCCTTCGAAGTAAGTGCCTTACGCGCTGCGTTTCTGGATTCCATGGCGTCGAACTCCACCTCGGTTCACGTGGTGACGACTGGCACCGGCGACCAGCGCTTCGGCGTCACGGTCAGCGCCTGCAGTTCAGTATGTGCGGACCCGCCCACATTGCTCGTCTGTATCAACACACGCAGCCCGGCGAATGCGGCACTAGCAGAAAATGGTGTGTTCGCGGTGAACCTGCTGAACGTGGCGCAGCGCGGTATAGCGGACACGTTCGCCGGCCGCTCCGCAACGGCCAAGCCCTTCGATTTTTCCTGCTGCACGCATACGGCCGGCACGCTGGGCGTACCGCTTATCGACGGCGCCGTGGCTGCGCTCGAATGTCGCGTGGTGGCGCAGCAGGTTATTGGCACGCACACGGTGTTTTTCGGCGAAGTGACGGCCGTCACCCGTGCGCCGGTGACGCACATGCCCTTGCTCTACTGCAAGCGCGACTATGGCCAATTCCTGGCCTTTTAGACGATCTCGTTCCAGGCGATCCAGAACATGCCGGTGCTGCTGGCAGGACTCCTTTCCCGAACAACATTCCCAACGGACCGAGGCACAGTAAATGATCAGAACCGGCGAGCAGTATCGCGATTCCATTCGTGACGGACGGCAAGTCTGGATCAATGGCGAACGCGTGAACGACGTGACTACCCACCCCATGTTCAAGCCGATCGTCGATATCCGTGCGCGGATCTACGACATGGCGCACGAGAAAGCGACGCAGGGCGTGATGAGCTATGTGGATGAAAAGACCGGCGAGCGCAACGCGATCGGCCTGAAGCTGCCGTACACGCAGCAGGACTGGCACGACAAGCGGCTGGCGGTGGATACCGTGCTCGACGACGTGGGCGGAATCGCAACGCGGGTGGGTGATGAAACCATCGGTGAGATGTGGTCGCTGTATGACGGCAAGGATGTGCTCAACGAAGTGGACCCGCGTTTTGCGGAGAATATCGAGCGCCATATTCGTCGCACGCTGCACGAGGATCCGTTTCATGTATCCGCAAACACAGACCCGAAGGGCGATCGCTCGAAGCCGCCCCAGGAGCAGGACCCGGACATGCTGCTGCACGTGGTGAAGGAAACCGATGCCGGCATTGTGGTGCGTGGCGCCAAGTATGAGACGGCGGCCGCCTATGCGAACCAGGCGTTCGTCAAGCCGACTATCGCGAACTGGGGCGACGCGAAACTCTCCGACTACGCGGTCGGGTTTATCGTCAACATGTCTGCGCCGGGACTCAAGTTTATCTGCCGCACGGGCTTCGCGGGCCGGGCGAATCCGGAGGACTACCCGCTCTCTAACCGCTGCGATGAAATCGATACGCTGCTGATCTTCGACAACGTGCTGATCCCGTGGGAAGACGTGCTGTTCTACCAGCACACGAAGGCCGCCACGTTTATTCGCGCCACGCTGCATCGCTATAGCGCATTTGCATTCGTTCAGCGCAACCTGCGTCTGGCCGACCTGATGATTGGTACGGCGCTGTTCAACGCGCGTCAGACCGGGCTCGAAAAGCAGCAGGCCGTGCAGGAGAAATTGTCCACACTCGCGGTGTACAGGGAGACCATCAATGCGCATTTGACAGCGTCTATTGCATGCGGCGAGCGTAGTCCTGCGGGGCTGATGATGCCCAATCAGTCGCTGCTTTATACGGGCCGCGTGCAAGCGTGTTCGCGGCTTCACGAGATGATGCATCTTGCCCGCGAGTTGTGCGGCGGCCAGATTTGCGTCACGCCAGATGCGGCGTCGTTTGCGAATCCCGAGATCAGCGACTGGCTCGACAAGTACTACACCGTCAATGAAAACTGGGTCTCCGACGACCGCCGCAAGCTGCTTGCGTTCGCCCGTGATTTACTGAATTCCGACTACGCCGGACATCGGCTGACGTTCCAGTTATTTGCCCAATCGCCGCCGTTCGCGCATCTGGGCGCCGTGTTCCGCAACTTCGATTTCGACAGTACGCTTGGTTACGTGAAGAAGGCCGCGAACCTGTCAGACCGTGTTGTTCAATCCAGCGCAGAGCCGCGGCTCAAGCGCGTTGTGTGAGGTGACTATGAGCCATACCCGCATCCGCAAATTCAATACTCGCGAGACTTACCCCGAGCAGAAACTGGATAATGACTTGTGCCAGGCGGTGGTCGCGAACGGTACGGTGTACTTGCGCGGCCAGATTGGGCAGGATCTGGATACGCGCGAATCGGTGGGTGTAGGCGACGTTGCCGTCCAAACCGAAAAAGCCATGGCGAACATTGCAATGCTGCTGGAGGAAGCTGGCAGCAAGCTCGAGGATATCTGCAAGATCACGGTATATCTCGTCGATGTCCGTTATCGCGAGGCAGTCTATACGGTGGTGGGCAAGTGGTTGAAGGGCGTGTATCCGGTCTCTACCGGGCTCGTGATCTCGGCGCTCGCGCGGCCCGAGTGGTTGGTCGAGATCGACGTGATTGCCGTCATTCCAAATAGTTGAGCGGAGTCTTCTCATGACCTTTTCACTGGCAGGCCGATGCGAGCGTACAGGCACGGTCGGTGGCATTGTGTGCAGCTCGAGCATAGCGGTGCCTAGCCGCTGCTTGTGGGCCAGCCCGCACGGCGTGGTGTTGAGCCAGAACGTGACCGATCCGCGCCTTGGTGTGCTTGGCCTGCAATTACTGGCGCAGGGATTCGGTGCGCAGAGTACTTTGCGGCAGTTGCAGGATGCACGGCCCTACGCCGAGTGGCGCCAGCTTGCGGTACTCGACGCCGACGGTTCGCGAGACGCGGTTACCGGTGCGAAAGGGCTTGGCACCATCGCGACGAAGGCGGGGCGTGATTGCATAGCGGCGGGCAATCTGCTTGCGCACGATGGTATCCCGGCCGCCATGGCCGAAGCGTTCGAAGCGTCTCACGCGAGTTCGCTCGCCGAGCGCTTGATCGTGGCGCTTGAAGCGGGCGCGGCGGCAGGCGGTGAGGCGGGACCGGTGCATTCGGCGGGCTTTTGCGTTTACGGGCGGGACGTCTGGCCGCTTGCGGAATTGCGGGTGGACTGGTCCGATGAACCTATCGCCGATTTACGCGCGCTCTGGCAGCGCTATGAACCGCAGATGAACGACTATGCGACGCGCGCAAAACGCCCTGAACAGGCGCCGTCGTATGGGGTACCTGGAGACCTCTAGCTTTCGTTCGCACTCGGGGTCGGGAGGTTATGGCAGGTTGTTAGGTTCCGGGGTTAGCGGTTGGAGTCAATGCCGGGTTGCTGCTTTCGGTGTTAGTGGTCTGCGTGAGTCGGATTTTCTCTTTATCACTATTAGCCACTGTGCGTGGCGGCACGTCATTTCTTTGTCCAAAGCGACAAAGAAACGAAGCAAAGAAAACGCTTTCAGAACGAGGGCTCATAAGTGTCCACAGCGTGCAGGCGGGGCGCTTGTGGTACCCGAAAAGCACGGTGCTCGCCAGAACGGTGGATGTCTGAACCCCTCCTTCTCGCGAATCCTGACACGAACACGCTTCGCCCCCAACGCTCTCGGGCAAGCACCAGTTGCCAAGGAACCCGCACGGCCTCACGTATTTTGACTGCCTCCGTTTCTTGGTGCGTTAGCTTCTCGGTTTGCGCTGTTATTTTCGCGGGTTACGGCCTGACGCATCCTGCGGCGTTGTTTCTTAGTACTACAGCCGTAGATATAAGGAAACTGGCGGTACGCAGCCTCGGCGCCGGTAATGGCACTGCAGGGCGCGGTATTGATGCCTGCGACGCCATATCGACCATGACAACACGTACTCGATGGAGTGAGCGCCGCGCCATAGGAGGCGGCAAAGCAGTCGGCGGATCTCCTGCACACTGAGCGGTACCAAACCTTCAGGTGTTTTTTTTGTCGCGCACCCGCAGGGTGACAAGCACGGCATGGGCCAACAAGGCCAGTGTGATGTGGCGATACCAGCCCTGCCATCGGCGTACCTCATATTGATC
This sequence comes from Caballeronia sp. SBC1, assembly GCF_011493005.1. NCBI lineage: Bacteria > Pseudomonadati > Pseudomonadota > Betaproteobacteria > Burkholderiales > Burkholderiaceae > Caballeronia > Caballeronia sp. SBC1. The sequence goes on along the minus strand of NZ_CP049157.1, from coordinate 209,915 downwards.
GAGCCCGCATTCGCCTTTGGTTGCTTCGAAGCCGATTTCGATTTCCCACCTGCGGCCCGCTACGTTGACCAGGATTTGCCGCGTGGCTTTGCTGCGCGGGGCGTATACGACGTAATACGCATGCTCGCGTTGCTCGTCCAGGCTGCGCCGCACCAGCAGGTAATGCCCGAAGCGGCGCTCTTCTGTGTTGATCTGCAGACGCCACAGCGGGGTGAGCGCCCAGTCATACAGGCGCTCGCCTTTGGCGCCGGCACCTGCTGACAGGCGTCGCCACGCCCGTGCCGGCAGGGCTTCGGCGATCTGGTCGGCCCGTACGTAGTCGGGACCCTGCCACCATAGAGGTTCGTTCTTCGCGACGGCCAGCACGAAGGACTGGCCGCGCGACTCCAGCCAGAGCCTCAGTTGACGGTCGCCGCCATAGACTTCATCACCCGTGACCCAGCCGCACGGCACACCTGCATCCAGCGTACGTTCAAGCATACTGCGCGCGAGTTGCGGCTTCGTTGCAAACTCCACCGACTCGGGAATGCCCGCTGCCTCGCAGCGCACACGGTCATCGGTCCACGCCTTGGGCACATACAGTTCGCGGTCGATAAACGCGCTGCCGCCACAACCGGCATAGCAGAGGAACACGCCGATCTGGCTATTCTCGATGCGGCCTGCAGTGCCACTGTACTGGCGTTGCACCCCGGCCGAGTGGAGCCCCTTCTTGACGAAACCGGTCTCATCCACGATCAGCACCGCGTCACGTTCGCCCAGTTGTTCAACAACATACTCCCGCAGTACATCGCGCGCGGCATCCGCATCCCACTGTGCCCGCTCCAACAGGTGCTGCACGCCGTCGGGTGTCGATTCACCGATCCACTCGGCGAGTTGCCAGCCGTTCTTGCGCTCGACCGTGCCCAGCAGGCCCTTCAGGTACGCGAGTGACCGCTGTCGGGGCTCGGGGCGCCTGAACAGTTCTCCTAGTCGATGGTGCAGCGCCTCCAACTCGTGCTCCCACGTTCTTGCAGTCGAGTGCATAGCTTTATCTGGTAGTTATCCTAAATACTATTAGTATAGTAAAAAATCTACGGCTGTAGTATTAGAGACGGTTTCAAAAAGACATGAAGGGGCTGTTAACTTCATGGACATGCTGTTAACCTTGGTCGTCATGACAACGAGGTCAAGGGGATGGACAAGCCAATCATTGACGACGAATTGTGGAAACGAATCGAACCCTTACTGCCACAGCCGAAGCCTCGACGCGAGAAGTACCCGGGTCGCAAACCGGTACCCGATCGCGCAGCATTGAGCGGCATTTTGTTTGTGTTGCGCACCGGACTGCGTTGGCGCGATCTACCCGCCGAAATGGGTTGCGGCTCTGGGGTGACCTGTTGGCGCCGCTTGCGAGACTGGCAAGAAGCAGGCGTGTGGGATCGACTGCACGAACTGCTGCTTGCCGAGTTACGTGCAGTCGACCAAATCGACTTCTCACGCGTGATTCTCGATTCGTCTTCCGTGCGGGCTATCGGGGCGGGCCAAAAACTGGGCCGAACCCCGTAGATCGTGGGCGACCAGGCTCCAAGCACCATGTCGCTACCGACGCAAATGGGGTGCCACTCTCGATCATCTTGACCGGTGCCAATCGCAATGACATCACACAATTGTTGCCGCTCATTGACGCGATTCCACCCATCCGAGGCATTCGCGGTCGCCCTTTGAAAAAGCCTCAAGTCGTCTACGCCGATCGCGGATACGACTCCGACGTACACCGGCAGAAATTGCGCGATCGGGGTATCAAACCCGTTCTTGCGAAGCGCCGCTCCGAGCATGGCAGTGGCCTCGGAAAATATCGATGGGTAGTTGAACGGACTCATGCATGGTTCCATAATTTCCATCGTCTTCGAGTGCGCTATGAACGACTTGCCAAGATCCATGAAGCCTTCCTGAAGTTCGCCGCTTGCCTCATCTGTTGGAGCGCCCTCAAGCGATCTGTTCAGCCTTTTTGAAACCGCCTCTTAGGTGGGTTTGGCTGCGAGGCCCGACATGCATACAAATTCGGAGGGCGGTTTACGCGGATAGCGCGGGGTGTTCCTTGGGCAGGTTCAGTCACTGGTGGCGAAGCGTGTGGGTATCCGTGTTCGGAGAAAGAGGGGTTCACACATCCGTGGCTCTGGCGAGCACCGTGCTTTTGGGGCACCCATGAATAGAAACTGCACGCTGTGGACACTTAAGGGTAGCGTGGTGTGAAAGCGTTTTCTTTGCTTCGTTTCTTTGTCGCTTTGGACAAAGAAATGACGTGCCGCCACGCACAGTGGCTAATAGTGATAAAGAAAATAGCCAACATATAACCCGCGAAGGCCCTGAAAGCAGCAACCCGGCATTGACCCCGACCACTAACGCCGCAAGCACCAGCCCCCAGCCCCCAGCCCCCAGCCCCCAGCACAGACACCGCCCGAGTGCGAACGACCCCGCCCTGATTCTGCGCCTTGTCTGCGCACTGAAAGGCGTGGCTAATTCTTGTCTAAGCATGGTGGCATAGCCTTCAGTTAGAGGGCGGCTTTAGCACGGCTTTAACCCATTCCTACGATGCGTCTTCCTGTGCCAGACGAGTTCTTGGAGACCAGTCGAACGTCGTACAAACCATTGCGATTCTCAATTACGCAGACGTTAAGGGTCTTTAACCAGTTAGTACGCTTGATCCGTTAGGATTTACTGAGAAATTTTCCGTAATCCAGCGAGGAGAGCAATCCTTTGGCATCGAAGACGGAGCTAAAAAGGTTCAGGTCAAACCTGGCCGACGAACTCGACAGTGCAGCGCTTTACGAAACGCTGGCGAACGTCGAGCAAGATGGTTCGAAGAAGGCCATTTATGCGGAACTCGCTGCGTCCGAGTTCAAGCACGCGCAAGTGTGGCGCGAGAAACTTCGGGCGAACGGAGTCAAGGTACGGACGCATCAGTACAGCGCCAAGACCCGGGTCATGCGGGCGCTCGTACGGCTCTTCGGACCGGATTTTGTACTGCGCACGGTTGCAGCCGCCGAATACGCGGACCGGGACAAATACGCTGGGCAACCAGATGCTGCGCAGATGGCCGAGGAAGAGCATCGGCATGCGGACATGGTGCAAAGCGTGGCGAATCACAAACGCCCGCAAAGGTCGAAGGGCGCGGAGATCGCCGACGCGGAGTCGTGGCACAAGGGCGTCTCGTCGGGCAACGATCTACGGGCGGCTGTACTCGGCGCGAACGACGGGCTGGTATCGAATTTTTGTCTGATCATGGGAGTAGCAGGCGCGGGGACCAACAACAAGACAATCCTGCTGACAGCCTTCGCCGGTCTGATCGCGGGTGCATGTTCCATGGCGCTGGGTGAGTGGCTTTCCGTGACCAATGCGCGGGAACTCGCACGCACCCAGATCGCCAAGGAAGCGGACGAGCTTGAACACACGCCTGACGCTGAGCGGCACGAACTTGCGCTCATCTATCAGGCAAAAGGGCTGGATGGCGATGAAGCGAAGCGGGTTGCCGCGCAGATCATGCGTGACAAGGACAAGGCGCTCGACACGCTGACACGTGAAGAACTCGGGCTCGATCCTGCGGAATTGGGCGGGAATCCGTGGTCCGCAGCCGGTGTTTCGTTTTGTCTGTTCTCGATAGGGGCAATTTTTCCGGCGATGCCGTTCCTATGGAGCAGCGGACTCGCGGCAATCATCCAGTGCGTTGCGTTAAGCGCACTGGCGCTCGCGGCAATCGGCGTGTTCACGTCGCTTTTCAACGGACGCGGCGCGGCGTTTTCGGCAGTGCGGCAGATCGTTATCGGGTGTATTGCGGCGGCGTTCACGTTCTGCGTGGGGCACTTGCTCGGAGTGTCAATATCCTGAGGGTTGCATGGGTTTGATTGCGGTAAGCGGGTGTTCGAGCTACGGACTTTTCGCGGAGCAACGTGATGAGCGCTAGAGCGACGAAAGTGCGCCTGATGCCTGTTGCGGGCATGACGGCCTTTGCGCTTCTAGCGGGCTTTTACGCGTACGGAACGTCAATGGGTACGGTCGCTTCTTTCTACAACACGCTAGGCAATGTCGTCGGTGTTTCAGTTGGCCTAGCGTTACCGGCTCTGGAGGCCATTCGCGCGAGACGTGCCATGTACACGCTCAGGCTTGAGCGTTTGCGTGAGACGGTCACCGTAGTCAACATCAGCCGCCGACTCGCCGATCAGGCGAGCGTTGCGCTGTGCCATGGTGCATGCGACGGAAGCTATTTCCAGACGACCTACAACCGCTCGCAGATCGAACATGCAATTCGGCTAGTCGATCAGATCGAGCCGGTTTCATCGACCCGACGAGGTGACGATGCGGTTGTCGACACGCGGCGTGATCTGCGTACGTTCTTCTCGGCTCTCCACAGTGCCGCGTCTGATTTCCAGGATTTCCAGGCAGTACCGGAACGGGTGATCGCGAGTCTGAGAGCGTCGTATGGCAATGTGGCGCATGACATCGATTGCCTGGAAACCGAGTGCCGGCGATTGGAGGAAAAAATCGATTTCTGGCACGTTGCGCGCAAAGTTTGAGCGCCGATGTTCAAGACGCGCAGCAGGGCGGCAGAGTCCTAATGGTCAGCATATTGGTGTTCGGCGCGTCGTTCGACATCGGTCGTTAAGCCGTTGACACTCGGGGATCGGCGCTTGCGCGCCAGCGCAAGCTGCCACGCAAAAAGTCCCGGGACGAACACGAGGAGATCGCGCAAACGTCGTGCGCCCGCGAGTGCGAGACTCACGGATGGATCGAGGCCCAACGCGCCCCCGATCAGAACGAAGCCACCTTCCTGAATGCCGAGCGCGCCGGGTACGAAGAACGCGGCGCTGCTGAGCGCTTGAATCAGCGATTCGAGCACAACAGCCTCAGCGAAACTGACCGGCGAACCGAGAAAATAAAGCGCCAGCCAGATCTCGAGAGACGTGGCGAGACACTGCAGCGGTTGCCAGATGAACAGATAGCGCAAGACAACCCCGTGTCTTCTCCAGATCAGCTTGATTGACTGGTCGATGCGTAGCGAGGGACCGGCTAGTGCCGCAATCTGGCCGCTTGTCAGGCGATTGAACAAGCGGGTCATTCTTTCGAACAGGTTGACGTGCTGGATCAATGCGAATCCTGCGAGGAGCGGCGCGAGCAGGGCGAGCCCCCAGAGCACGTCTACGGCAAGCTGGCGTTCACCGGGTGTGGCGTGGCCCAGCAGGAACGCTATGCCCACGAGCGTGAACACGAGCTGGCTGATCAGAGTGAGCTGCATGTCGACGACCAGGCTCGCCGCGGCAGTCGATGCCCGCAACCCGGCGCAGGTCAGCAACCGGAACGAAACGATCTCGCCGCCGATCCGCGCGACCGGAAGCAAGCTGTTGACCGACTCGCGAATCCAGACGAGCCGTAGCATGGCGGGCAGACCCGGGCGTCCCGTTCCCGTGATGAGCGTTTGCCAGTCGCGGGCATTGGCCAGCATCGGCAGGACATGGACTGCGGCGGCCAGGACAAGGCCGGGGCCCGCTGTGCGCAACAGCGCGAACACCGAGCGGGGATCTTCGCGCCACACTAGCGCTAGTGCCACGATCAGTCCAAGCGCAGCGATCGCACGGCCAATATATTTAGTCATGCGATGCAAGCGAAATATGATGAACGGTGAGCACCACGAACACGCCGAGGACTCGTCGCAAACGAAGGCTGGCATTGCGCATCAACAGTCACTTTTCCCCAAGTGGATAGAGCAGGCCATCGCGGCCGACTTTGAACTGGAAACCTCGCCAGAGTACCCGGGTCGAGAAAAAGCTGCTGACAAAAATGGCGAAGCAGACGAGATCCCATATTGGTAGTAACCATAGGTCCCCCGAAGCCTGGCCAAGCGCGTGGTCCAGTTGCAGTTTCAGCGCGAGCCGCGTGAACAGTGCCGCGAGCATGAGCGGCCATGTCCACACGGCGGCGCCGGATAAAGCGATCGCGAACAAGGCAAACGCAAGCGGATGCGTAAGCGCCGAGCCGAGGTGGCCGGCCGGATCGATTGTCCTGATCGTACGGCTCCAGCGCAGTTCGTGGGAGATCAGTTGTGAGGCGCTGGTCTCAACGCACGCATGCGTCACAATGATAGGAGGAACAACGACCTGTTCCCCCAGTTGCCGCACTGCTTCTCCAATGGCGTGGTCCTCGGCAAGATGATGAGTGAACTGTGAGAAGCCGCCAATTTTTTCAAGCGTCGCCCGGCGCAAGGCGATGGTCTGTCCGAAACAGGGCCGTGCAAGCCGGAGCGCCATGCCGACCACGACGCTGGGAAGGAACTGGTAGTTGCTCGCCTTGGCGGACAGGCGGGGCCAGAACCCGGCATCCGGCAGTCCACGATAAAGACAGGTGACCAAGCCAACCCCCGGCTTTTGCAACTCGCCGACAATACCGCGCAGGTAGCCGGGGCCGACCCCCACGTCGCTATCGGCGAACACCAGGATGTCATGCTGGGCGTTGGGCAGCATGTTGAGGATATTGCTCATCTTGCGGTTCGGGCCATACAGCCGGGAATCGACCACGATCGCAATCTCAGCCTGAGGGTGCAACTGCCGCAAGCGTTCCACCACGTCGAGCGCGGGGTCCGTCTTGTCGTGGACGCCGAAGAGGTACTGTACGGGGCCAGGATAATCCTGCTTGCAGAATCCCGACAAGTTTTCGAGCAGCGCCTGCTCATTCCCATGCAGAGGCTTGATGATGGTCACACCGGGAAACGAAATGGGCTCCGCGCAGGGGCGCGCAAGAAAGCGCCTCGTCAACGCCGCGGCAGCCAGCATGTACAGGATCCCGAAGACCGCGCTTGCGCCGCACACATAAGCTGCCCATCCAAGTGTTACATGCGCCATATGCGGGCTGGCGGCGTGGATGGCGAACGCGACCAGCAGGCCAGCGCCCGCCAGCCACGCGGATCTCACATACAGCCTTCGAAGCAGCCTTCGAAGCCTTCTGTGTTTCGGATCTGACAGGCCGGAAAACTGACCGGGCACGTCGGGCACGCCCGGGGTCATGCCTCGTGAGCCCGGAGAAACTTGAAGAACTCCACGCCTTCGCGCAAGCGCCGCTTCATCATCTCCCAGCTCATCAGCATTTCGCGGACGATTTCCCAGATCTTCGACGGCCGGAAATAAAAGCGCTTATAAAACTCTTCGAGGCCGTGATAAATCTCTTCGCGCGACAGATGCGGATAGCCGATCGCCGAAAGCTGGACGCCCTTTGAACTGACGAGATTGATGACCTTGTTTTCCTGCAGCCAGCCGTTGTCGACCGCTTGCTTGTACAAGGTCGTGCCGGGATAGGGCGCGGCAAGCGACACCTGGATGGTGTGCGGATTAATATCCTTCGCGTATTCGATGGTCTTCTGGATCGTCTCGCGGGTTTCGCCCGGCAGGCCAAGGATGAAGGTGCCGTGAATCTTGATGTCGAGCTTGCGGCAATCTTCACTAAAGCGCCTCGCGATATCGGTACGCAAGCCTTTCTTGATGTTAAGCAGGATCTGGTCGTCGCCCGACTCATAGCCGACCAGCAGCAAACGCAGGCCGTTCTCCTTCATGATCTTGAGCGTGGTGTAAGGCACGTTCGCTTTAGCATTGCAGGACCACGTGACGCCAAGCTTGCCGAGTCCGCGTGCGATCTCTTCCACGCGCGGCTTGAAGTCGGTGAAGGTGTCGTCGTCGAACATGATCTCCTTGACTTCAGGCATGTTGTCGCGAATCCACTTCACTTCCTCGAGCACGTTTTCCACGGTACGGGTGCGGTAACGATGTCCGCCGACCGTCTGCGGCCAGAGACAGAAGGTGCACTTCGACCTGCAGCCGCGCCCGGTGTAGATCGATACATACGGATGTTTCAAGTAACCAATAAAGTAGTTCTCGATCTTCAGGTCGCGCTTGTAAATGGGCGCGACAAACGGCAACTCGTCCATGTTCTCGAGAATCGGACGAGCCTCGTTGTGCATGATCCCGCCGTCGGCCAAGCGGTAGCTCAAGCCCGGAATCGACGCAAGCGGCAGACCATGCGCAATATCACGGCAAGTGAAGTCGAATTCCTCGCGGCACACGAAATCGATTGCTTCACTAGCCACGAGCGAATCGTGCGGGTCGACCGCGACCTTCGCGCCCACCATGCCCACGAGTACCGCCGGCTTTCTTTGCTTTAACTGCTCGGCGAACAGCGTGTCGGTCGGAAACGACGGCGTGCTCGTATGAATGACGACGAGGTCGTATTGTTCTGCGATGTCGAGCGATGCTTGCACCGAGAGGCCATCGGCGGGCGCATCGAGCAAACGGCTTCCTTCAATCAGCGCGGCCGGTTGCGCGAGCCATGTCGGGTACCAGAACGACCGGACTTCACGCTTTGCCTGATATCGCGAACCCGCTCCGCCGTCAAAACCGTCGTAAGAAGGGGCTTGGAGGAACAGTGTTTTCATGGGTACTCCGGAAAGGCGCGATGTGGGTAAATACAGGGACTGATTGGACGGAACGAACGTTACGGCCGTGTGATGAAAGGCTTATCCATTTCGAATGGAGCGGACGTTTCGCGATGGGTGTTGAATTCAGGTCTTGAGAGAAGTGGGGCGACAGTTTTCTTAATGGGAATGAAAGTTAGTCGATAGGTTGTAGTGATTTTTATCTGGTCGTGCTCCTGGTGAAAGGCGCACAAAGCCACTCGCGCATGCGAACATGTCGGCGGCGTGACAGAAGGGGAAAATGTTGATCGCAAGTATGTAAAAAATGTCGTGGTGCGGACCGTGGAAGTAAAATAGACCGCCATACTTAGCTGATAGTTAGGCAACCTGAACCTTTTGTAATCTTGGTTGTAACCTTGGCTGTAATCTCGTTTAACGGAAGGCACTCGCATGCGCATCCTGGTGGTAGAGGACGACGAGCTGATCGGTACTGCGATCGCTCGCGCACTACACGATGCGGCTTATGTCGCGGACTGGGTCATGGACGCACCCTCGGCAATGGGTGCGTTGCTCGGCCGCGAACATGACGCCGTGCTGCTCGACCTGAACCTGCCTCAAGGAGATGGCCTGAGCATCCTGCGCGACCTCCGCAAACGTGACGCGGATACGCCCGTCCTCATCATGACCGCGCGCGACGGCGTGGATGACCGTATCGAAGGATTGGACAGCGGGGCGGACGATTACCTGGTCAAGCCGTTCAATCTGAACGAAATGCTGGCGCGGCTGCGCGCGGCAACACGCAAGCTCGGCCACCACCCGGACGCCACGCTTTCAAGCGGCAAGCTGTCGCTCGATCCCCGCACGCTGGTCGCGGTATATAACGACGTCGAGTGCCGTTTGTCGGGTCGTGAGTTCGCGGTGCTGAGGGCGTTGCTCTCGCGTCCCGGCATCATTCTGTCGAGGAGCGAACTCGAGAACCGGGTCTACGGCTGGAACGAGCAGGTCGACAGCAATGCCGTCGAATACCTGATCCATGCAATTCGAAAGAAGATCGGGCATAGCGCGATTCGCAACATACGAGGTGTGGGATGGATGGTCGACAGGGACGAAAGCCACGCTCGCTGACAAGACAACTGACGTGGTCGATCATCGGCATCATTGTGGCGTTCGCATTGATGGGTGGCGCGCTGTCATTTGCTGGTGGGTACCGGGAAGCGAGCCGGCTGCAGGACAGCCATTTGCATGACATCGGCGTATTGATCAACAGCGGCAAGCTGATGCTCGCCGCCCCCACGGTGACGTGGCCCGACGCGCATGGCAACGGTATGTCGATGATCATTTCACGCGTGAGTCCCGGTGCATCCGGGACCAGCATCGAGGTGCCTTTACCGCGGCTCGATACCCTCGCTGAGGGGTTCCAGAATGTCGACTTCGAAGGCAGGCGCTGGCGCGTCAATGTGCAGACGTTGCAAGGCGGCGACCGCCTCCTGGTGGCCGAGCGCTCGACCATCCGGGACGAGATCGCTCATGACGGTTCGCTGCGAACGCTGCTGCCCATGCTCGCGCTGACGCCGCTTCTGCTGATTGTGATCGCGCTGATCACTCGCGGTGCGTTAGCGCCCGTGCGCCGCCTTGCAGCAATCGTGGACGGGCAAGACGAGGTCACGCTCGACGCGTTGTCGGAGTTCGGAATCCCGAAGGAGTTGCTGCCCTTCATCCGCTCGATCAATCGCCTGATCAGCAGGCTCAAGGACGCAATGGCGCAGCAGCGGCGGTTTATCGCCGACGCTGCGCACGAGCTGCGCTCGCCGCTGGCCGCGCTGACGTTGCAGGCCGAGAGTCTCACGGCGGCCACCGACCCGGAGGACGAACGAGCGCGGCTGGCGGCCTTGCAGGCTGCCGTGCATCGCACTGCGAGACTGGTCGAACAACTGCTCGCGTTGGCCCGTTCGCAGCATGCAGCCGCGCCTGCGCATTCCCTCGTGTCGCTTCACCGGCTTGCCACAGATGCGATCCAGGACGCGGTCAACGTAGCCAATGCGAAAAACGTGGATCTCGGACTCAAGCACGTGGACGACATCCAGGTCGACGTGGACGCGTCGGCTGTCACCATTGCACTGCGCAACCTGGTAGACAATGCGGTGAGGTATGTGCCCGAAGGCGGCAAGGTTGACGTTGCCGTGGTGAATCGCGAAGGCTATCTTGTCTGCAGCGTCAAGGACTCGGGACACGGTGTTCCCGATGACCAGCTTGTCCGTGTGACCGAGCGGTTTTATCGCGTGCCGGGGACTGTGTCCAGCGGAAGCGGGCTCGGTCTTTCAATCGTTTCCGAGATTGCTCGCCGCAACGGCGGACGCCTTGAATTGCAGAACGCCAGCGATGGTTTTCATGCGATTTATTATCATTTGCTTTAGCGCGCGATGACGCGTGGGTTGCAAGGATCGGGCGTCTCCTAAGTCTGCGCTAAGGCATCCGTTTTATTAACAGGTAGTCCGGGTTCCGTTCGCTCTTGCGGGCCGCAACGTGGACAAACCACGTGAACGGTCACCGCCCAACAAAACATCCTCTTTAGCCCCTCCTCGATGCAAACAAGCGAAACCCTCGCCTTCAGTGCGCCCGCCAGGCTTTTTCACTGGCTTACTGTGTTGTTGCTGGTCGTGCAGTACGTTATCGGCTGGCTGATGCCAAATGTTCATCACGACACGCAGCCGGTCGGTTTGATCGGGCTCCATTTGTCTTTCGGCGCAACGATCGTGTTGCTGGTACTGATGCGGCTCGCATGGCGTGTCAGTCACAAGCCGCCCGCTGAATCGAGCGTCCTGCCGCCGTCAATGAGATTGGCCGCCAAGCTTACCCACGGGTTGCTTTACGTGTTGCTGATCGCGCTGCCGTTGATGGGATGGGCGAACGCTTCGGCACGTGGTTGGGCCGTGTCGCTGTTCCATGTAGTGCCGCTGCCTGCGCTTGCTGCCACAGGTTCAGCGCTTGGGCATGCGCTTGGCGACGTCCATAAGCTCACCGCGTGGGTCCTGCTGGTTCTCATTGGACTGCACGTGCTGGCTGTGTTGTTCCACCAGTTCGTCATCCGTGATGGCACGCTGGGCAGGATGCTGCCCGGCGTGCGCAAGATGCGCTGAGAGATCTGGTTCATCAAAACGAGGCTGCTCTCCCGCAGCCTTGAAGGCGCCTGCCGCGATCTAGCTGATCTTCCTCGCGACTTCCTTGGCCAGCAATCTTTGCGCTTGCCGATCGCCGCCGCCCGCTTCTTTCGCCGTGGTCGCGGCTGATTCAGTTGCTTCCGCCAGTGCAGCGCGTCCCGCATTGCTAATGCTGACCGTTGACGACGCCTGCGGAGCTGCCGCGCTCGCTGCGGGGGGCTTGCTGGCTGGGCTGGCTACGGTCGTTGCGGGTGCAGACGCCGTTGAAGCTGCGGCAGTTGCCGGCGGCGACGCGGGCTGGGTGAGTGGGTTGACGTTCATTTAGCTGTTCTCCTGGATAGGTAAGTTGCGGTAATGCATACGGTCTATCGGCGGTTTTGGCTTCGTATTGAGCGGTATATTTTTTTATTACTGGATTCACTTAAGCAAGCCTTAAGCAAATATTGAAGCCGATGTGCTATTACGATCAAGGTATGGTGATTAGGATCGCGAATCGATTGATGGGTAAAAAATTATCGACTGATAGTTGGCTTAAGCAAGCCTTAAGCATTGGTTTGTTACGCCTGCCGAACCCGTTGGAGACCGGCTGTTGCAGCAGGCTATCAAGGTTGTCGAGGGTCTCGCGGGGTGTTGCGGGGTTATCGCGGGGTTATCGTGTCACCCAGCCGCGCCGGATCAGCGGTCCGAACAACGGCCTATACGCAAGCATCGCGGCCCGAACGACCGGGACTGCGAACCAGCGGCCCGTGAGTGCACAAACCCACGCGCTGATTCCCGACACGAGCGCCGCGCCCGCTATATCGAAGGGGAAATGGACGCCGATATAGATCCGCGCCCATGCCATTGGCAGGCCAAGAAGCGCGAGAACCGATCCCGCGCGACGTGCTTCGGGGTGCATCAGCAGGCTGAATGCGACCGCCCACAAGAACGTCAGATGGTCGCTGGGAAACGATGAATCCGCTCCGTGCAAAATCAGCGTATGACCAAGGCCAATCATGAAAGGCCGCGGATGTGGCCACATCACGCCAATGATCTGCGCGGCCAGTAAGGCAAGCAGCGCTGACGCGCTTGCCTCGATCAGTCGCGGCCGCTCGAGGTCATTGCCGCGCAGCCAGCGCGCGACGAGCGTGGCGGGTACGAGCCAGATAGCGTATTCGCCGAACAGCATGGCCAATGCCACGACGACAGAGTCTGGCTGAGCCGATGCGTTGATCAACAAAAAGAGAGTGTGGTTCAGTGCTTCCATAGCCGGCGATAAATGGGTGGATGTTCGGCGAGCTTATCGTCGCAGGCTTAGCGGACGCTTATGGAGGCGGGAATAAAGGTTTAGTTTCGTCGCAGGAAATGCGTGGCGACGAATCGCCTACCCATTAGCGAACCCGAGCGAACCCGAGCGAACCCGAGCGAACCCGAACTGAGCCTCGCGGCACGGTTCGATCACGCAGATAACAAGCTTGTAATCGCTGCGTCAGGGTGCGGTGATCGCTCGTTGCACAAAATGAAGTCCCGCTCTCCGCCGTTTTGCGGCGATGAGTCGATGTGTCGATGTGTCGATCGATGAGTCAAGGGCTTCAATCATGGTGACTGGAGCCACATTTATAGAGGTCTGCTTATCATGAAAAAGCTTATATGTGCATTGCTGACTGCCGTTTTGATTATTCCGGCCGTATCGTTCGCGCAAACCAGCAATGGTCCCGGTACGCGTGCCGAAGTACGCGCTGAACTTGTTCAGTTAGAGCGCGCGGGCTACCAGCCCGAAGCCAAGCAAATTCATTATCCCGATGAGATACAGGCCGCAGAACAACGCGTGCAAGCGAGCAATAACGCGTATGCATCGGAGAGCGGTGCACACGGAAGCAGTGCGGTGGCAGCGGCTACGGCTACCGCGTCACCGCGCACTGATGCTGCGAACTAGGGCTGGGTGAACAGGGCTGGACCATCGGCCAAGAGGGGCGCGGGTCGCATCGATCCACTCGATGCGGCCTTCTCGTTGCAGCTTCAGAAGAACACCCTTGCAACAACGCGGCTAGTTGTACCCAAGTATTGCAACGGCGGTAATGTCGGCACGATCGGAGACGTTGCAGGCTAGCACGGTCATGGGCGCCTGGAGCATCGACACATAGGACGAGCATTGTTTTTCAGTTTTGGGTACTCCCTTGGATACCTTGCTACGGCTTCCTGCAAGCGACGAGGTCACGGCATTGAGATGATTGAACGTCTTCATGTTGAACACCACTTCGTTTAGTTATCGGCGAAAACAACGGCGTACCCCGGTAGACATATGCGCAATGGCGCAATCCCGAGACTAAACACCGGACAGCCGCAGTTCGTGTTCTTCCAGTAGGCGCCAACTGCCAGGTTCAGGACATTGGTAGTGTTACCAATGCGGGCGCGCAAACCTGCTCCGGCTGGGCCAGCGTGGCTCTGAGTGTCGTTAAGCGTATGTTTAGGGCAACAGTATTGAAGGCACGCAAGGGCGAGCGCAGGTGGTCCGCGTTTGATACGGCACGTAGCGAACGCTAGAGGTTTAACCGGAATCCGATTACGGTCAAAGTTTGCACAACATCACCACCTAAGATCCGTTGATGTCAGCGACTTGTGCCTCGCAAGTCGGATACGTTACAAGAATGACCACGTGAACAGCGATGCGGTATCACGCGCGATGCATACGTGGCGTGCTGCTTTCCGAAGGTGTTGCCGTTCTGCAAAGCAAGGCGCGAGGTGCGAGATGGAAAGGAAACTCGCGTTGCGTCGAATCGCCCCGCGTGATCTCAAGACCGGATTCGCCCCGGCGTAGCGGCTTTTATTCTGTCAGCGGACGGTTCGACGTCGCTTCAGGATCTTCGCCGAATCCTGCAGTCTCCCTCTCGCCCTCGTCCACTCCGCTTTCACCCTGTGCGGCATCTTCGAGACCTAGTTGCCGCCGTGCTTTCTCCCAATACTCGTCTGCGCGTCCATCGGGACTACCGTCTTGTTCCCAAAGATGGAACGCCAGCGTGCGAATCTGCTCTTCCGACATTTGGACGTCCATAGTCTGCCCCGTAAAAAGTGAGTTTCCGATCCGAAAAACGCCAGTCAACGCAAAGCGCGACCGCGCCAAGCTCGCTTGAGCTTAACGACGTTGGCAGCAATTTTCGTGACACCGGAAGACTTAAGCTGCGGCGCGGGTGATGGCGGGGATTGTCGGGGAGGGTTGAAATACGTGGCGAACGGCGACGCGGCGGTACAAGCCGCAATTAAGGTATGAGGAATGAATCGCTAGAGGGCGCTGGCGATCTGCGGGCAGGCTCCCCGAAATTGGCCGCATGAGCGCGGACCCGTTGCGCACAAATAGGTGATGAAAGACCATATCAATACGGCCGCTGTTCACAAGCGGCCGCTATCACCCGCCTTGGCCACGCCGGGCGGCGCATCGCCCGGGTACTTCAAGTACTAAAAAATCACATATACCTTGCGCATGGCTTCTTCCACTTCCCACAGCCCTTCGGTGTTCGCTTCGAAAAATAGCGTGTCGCCGCTGGTGAAGTGAATGGTGTCTTCGCCGTCCGGTGTAAAGCGACCGCGTCCGGCGAGGAAATGCATCACTTCCGCCTGCTTCACCGAGCGCCGATACGTTCCCTCCGTACATTCGAAAATACCGGTATCAATCGCTTCGCTGCCTTTGATCACGCGCTGCACGCCCGAGACTTTGAGCGGCGTCGTGCCGGGCAAACCGGCGGTGCCCCAATCCTCGAGATTTTGCAGGCTCACGCTCTGCTTGATTTGCTGAACCTTCATGTGGACCTTATTAATTCGTTGTTCGTGACGTCAAGCCGCGGTATTGCGTTCTACTGTTCGCTCGATCTTGCCCAGGCGAACGACGGTCACGCCCGGGCGCAACTGCCGCAGCGACGGCATCACCAGCATGCAGTTGTCGTAAGGCGTGTAGATCGGCTCTCCGTTCGACCAGCCGATCACGCTACCCGCTTGGGGGAAAATTTCCAGACCGGTGTAAGGCGCGGCAAAGCGAAAATCCATGCTCTTTGCCACGACCGGTTGCGTCACCCGCACAACGTGCATGGTCTGCGGCAAGGGTGCGAGCCAATCGCCGGGCAAGTCTGCACTGTCGACCACGCCGGATAGCAGCAGGAAGCGCGCCGTGGTATCGCGGGCGACGGTGACAGCGCTGCGCTCCCAATGCTGTCCGCATTCGATCAGCAACGCGTTCTTCGGGCTGCCGGCATCGCCGAAACCTTCGTAGTCGCGCATGCGGCGGCCTTCGGGATGACCTTCATCGCAGATCACCGTGGCCGGCGTGCCGAGTTGCAACGACAAGTCGATACCCTTGTCTAGCGGACCTGCAACAATCAGCGGCTTGCTGCGTTCGTGCATTGAATGGAGGTCTAGCAAGGCATCCACGGTATCGATGACCGGACGCATTTCGCGAGCCCTTGCAAGCTCGCTTGAAGTACGCGATGTGTCGTCGAGTACCTTGCTGGTCCACACGCGGTTGAAGTCCTGATCGACGAAACGCGCGGCATCGGGATTCGACGGATCGAAGCTCGCATATGCCGCGACGTTCGCGAACGAGAGCGTCAGGCGGCCGCGCCGTGGCCGCAATTTCAAGCGCAGCAACGCATCCACCACAATCGCGCCGCACACCTCATTGCCGTGCGTCAACGCGTTGATCATCACGTGCGGTCCCGGCACACCGGAGTCGAACGTGTGCACGTAGGGAATGCCTGACCCGGACTCCGCATGCACCGAGATATCGGGGAACGTAACCTCGATCGGATAGTGTTCGGCCGGCGTGCTCATGCGAGATTCCCCTGGCAGAGATACTTGATGGAGAGATAGTCATCGAGGCCGTACTTCGATCCTTCGCGGCCATAACCCGATTCTTTCACGCCGCCGAAGGGCGCTGCTTCGCTCGACAGTGCGCCTTCGTTGATGCCCACAATGCCAGCCTGCAGCGCTCGCGACACACGGTCGATGCGGCGCACATCCTGGCTATAGAAATACGAAGCGAGACCAAACGGCGTGTTGTTGGCGGCTTCAATGGCCTCGGCTTCATCGTCGAAACGGAACAGCGGTACGACCGGTCCGAAGGTTTCTTCGCCACACAGGAGCATGTCGTGATTGGCATCGGCGAGCACGGTCGGCGCGTAGTAATTCGGGCCGAGTTCAGGAAGGCGTTTACCTCCGGCGAGCACGCGCGCACCATGCGCAAGGGCGTCTTCTACGTGGCGGGCGATCTTGTCGAGCGCGCGGATGTTGATCATCGGACCGATCTGCGCGTCGGGGTCGGTAGCCGGTGCGACCTTCAATTCGGCAACGCGGCGGCTCAGCATCTCGGCGAATTTATCGTACACGCCCGCTTGTACGTACACGCGGTTCGGGCACACGCAGGTCTGTCCGCCATTGCGGAACTTGGAGGCGAGAAGGCCCGTGACGGCGGCGTCGAGATCGGCGTCATCGAAGACAATGAACGGTGCATTGCCACCCAGTTCCAACGATAACTTCTTGAGCGTCCCCGCCGATTCACGCGCCAGATACTTGCCTACGGGTGTGGAGCCAGTGAACGTGATCTTGCGTACGCGTGAGTCTTCAAGCCAGTCCGCAACGGTCGCGATCGCGTGATCCCGCGAGGCCGTGATGAGGTTCAGCACGCCCGCCGGCACACCGGCTTCGTGGGCGAGCAAGACCAATGCCGACGCAGTCAGCGGCGTGTCCTCAGCGGGCTTGGCGACCACCGTGCAGCCGGCCGCGAGCGCCGGTGCGATCTTGCGCGCGATCATCGCGAGCGGGAAATTCCACGGCGTGATGGCGGCGACAATGCCAATGGGTTCCTTCACCGCCGTCATGCGCTTGCCGCGTTGCTGCTGCGGAATGATGTCGCCGTAGATGCGCGTGGCTTCGTCGGCGAACCAGGCGACATACGACGCGCCATACGCCACTTCGCCCCGGCCTTCGGCTAGCGGCTTGCCTTGTTCCAGCGAGATCAGTGCGCCGAGCGCGTCCTGATTCGCCATGATCAGCGCGTTCCATTTATGCAGGATCGTCGCGCGTTCTTTCGGCAGCAAGTCGCGCCATGCGGGCAGCGCGCGAGCGGCTGCGTCCGTGGCGGCGCGGGCGTCGGCGGGGCTGCTGTCGGCGACTTGCGTGATGACCGTGCCGGTGGCCGGATCGGTGACGGCGAAGCGCGCGCCGTCAGCGGCCGCGCGCCATTGACCATCGATGAAATTATCCGACCGGATCAACTCCTTCAGTTCGAACTGGCGTGTCATAAGTCCATGCTCCTGATTAAAGCCAACTAACTTAAGCTAATTAATTTAACCGCAATGCTTCAAGCCGCTGCTTCAAGCCAGCCGCGCGGCAATTGCCTGGCCGACTTCCGTCGTGCTTGCTTTGCCGCCGAGGTCGCCGGTATGCGGGCCTTCCTTGAGCGTTGCTTCGATAGCAGCGAGGATCGCGTCATGCGCATCGCGTTCCGGGCCTTTGAAGTCGCCAAGGAACTCGAGCATCATGGCCGCCGACCAGATCATGGCGACCGGGTTGGCGATGTTCTTGCCCGCGATATCCGGCGCCGATCCATGCACGGGCTCGAACAGTGACGGGAATTTGCGCTCGGGGTTCAGGTTGCCTGAAGGCGCGAGGCCGATGGTGCCCGTGCACGCCGGGCCGAGGTCGGAGAGGATGTCGCCGAAAAGGTTGGTTGCCACGACCACGTCGAAACGGTCCGGGTTGAGGACGAAGCGGGCGCACAAAATATCGATGTGCTGCTTGTCCCACTTCACGTCCGGGAAAAGCGCGGCGACTTCCGCGGCGCGCTGGTCCCACCACGGCATGCTGATGGCAATGCCGTTGCTTTTCGTGGCGACGGTGATCTTTTTCTTCTCGCGGCGCTGGGCGAGATCGAATGCGAATTTCAGCACGCGTTCGCTGCCGTGGCGCGTGAACACGGATTCCTGCAGGACGAACTCGCGGTCCGTGCCTTCGAACATCACGCCGCCCACCGATGAATATTCGCCTTCGGTGTTTTCCCGCACGATCCAGAAGTCGATGTCACCGGCCTTGCGGTTCGCGAGCGGCGACGGTACGCCTTCGAACAAACGGGCAGGGCGCAGGTTGATGTACTGGTCGAACTCGCGGCGGAATTTAAGGAGCGAGCCCCACAACGAAATGTGATCGGGGACGGTGTCGGGCCAGCCGACCGCGCCGAAGAGGATGGCGTTGCAGTCCTGCAATTGCGCTTTCCAGTCGTCGGGCATCATCTGGCCATGCTTCAGGTAGTACTCGCAGCTTGCCCATTCAATGTGCTTGTATTCGATGGAAATGCCGAAGCGCTTGGTGGCGGCGTCGAGGACGCGGATGGCTTCGGGCATTACTTCCGTGCCGATACCATCGCCGGGAATGATTGCGATCTTGTAGGTCTTGGTCATGTTCGGAATCCTGTTAAGGGTTTATCGCATAAGGGTTTGCACCCGGGCTGGAACCAGCCTGTGGCTATTATTTTATTCCGCTCTGGAAGGCTTAAAATCAGCGTTTTGGTTAAGCCACTGTGCACGAAGCGTGAATAATGAATATCCCGTCTTCCCCGAATCTCGATGATCTCCGCGTCTTCTGCACGGTCGCCCGTAAGTCCAGCTTCAGCGCGGCGGCGGAGGTCCTGTCGGTCTCGGCCGCGTACGTCAGCAAGCGCGTGAGTGTCCTCGAAACCGATCTCGGCACGCGCCTGCTGCATCGCTCCACGCGCCGCGTCGCCATTACCGAGGCAGGCGAACGTGTGTACACGTGGGCTGAAAAAATTCTCGATGACGTCGATCACCTGGTGGAAGACGTGTCCACCACGCGACGCATTCCGCGCGGCACGCTGCGCATTTCCAGCAGCTTCGGTTTCGGACGGCATATTGTGGCGCCCGCGCTGGCGCGTCTCTCCGATCAACATCCGCAACTGAGTGTGCGCCTGGATCTGTTCGACCGGCTGGTAGACGTGGCGGGAGAAGGTTTTGATCTGGATATCCGCATTGGCGACGAGATCGCGGCGCATTTGATTGCCAAGCGGCTGGCGTCGAATCATCGCGTGCTGTGCGCGTCGCCGGGCTATGTCGAGCGTCATGGCGCGCCTAAGCAACTGGCCGATCTCGCGAGCCATGCGTGCCTGGCGATCAAGGAACGCGATCATCCGTTCGGTTTGTGGCGCTTGCATGTGCGTGGCGAACCGGTTTCGATCAAGGTGACCGGGCCGTTGTCGACGAATCACGGCGAGGTCGCGGTGCAATGGGCGCTGGCCGGGCGCGGGATCGTGCTGCGCTCGCTGTGGGACGTTCGTCCCTTGCTTGAGAGCGGCCAGTTGGTGCAGGTGCTGCCTGACGTTACGCAGCCCGCCAACGTCTGGGCGGTGTACCCGGCGCGGCTGGCGGCTTCCGCAAAAGTGCGGGTCTGCGTAGACTTTCTCGCCGACGAGTTCGCGCAATGGAACCTGCCGGCGCCCTAAGATTCCCTAACTGTGATTCTGTGAAAACAGGCTTTCGAGCGGGTAGTGGTTCTTCACGAACGGCGACTTGATGATGATGAAGCTGAAGTACTTCTCAATGCCAATATCGCGTTCGAGCAAGCCTTCAATAATGCTTTGGTAGTGACTGACGCTGCGCGTGACGAACTTCAGCAGGTAGTCGTATCCGCCGCTTGCCAGATGGCACTCCACGATTTCATCCACGTCCTTGATCGCCGCGACGAACTTGATGAAGTCCTCGCGGCGATGATCGGCAAGCGTGACCTCGGTAAAGACAATCTGTACGTCGCCGAGCTTTTCCAACTGGATCTGCGCGCCATAACCGACGATATACCCCGCCTTTTCCAGCCGCTTCACGCGGATCAGGCACGGGCTCGGCGAGAGCCCGACCGCGTCGGCCAGCTCGACATTCGTGATGCGGCCTTTCTTCTGCAATTGCGAAAGGATGCGCAGATCTATGCGGTCAAGCTTGCCTTCGCTGCTCATCGTCAGGGTGTCTCTCCGGTTGCGTGGGATCGTCAGAACAGTGGTGTCTCAACAGTGTCATTCGATCTTATCACGCAGCTACGTGGGCTTTCACCTCGCCTTTGGCTGCGCCGTCAGCCTTCTTCGGCTTCAGCGCGGCGCGGACTTCGGGTTCGGCGAGCACGTCGTCGAGCGTCTTCTCAAGGCGCTCGAACATCAGGTCGAACTCTGCTTCCGTGTAGCTGAGGGCGGGTGCAAAACCCAGGATGTTGTCGCCAAAAGCGCGGAACACCAGACGGTTCCGGTAAGCAGCGGCCGTGATCCGGTCGGACAAATTAAGCGCTGTGTCGAAGCCTTGTCTGGTTTCTTTATCGGAGACGAGTTCAAGCGCGCCCAGCAATCCGCGATGACGTGAATCGCCGACCAGCGGATGCGCGAGCAGCGCGTCGAGGCCGCGTGCGAAACGCTCGGCGTGACGAATGCCGTTCGCGAGCAGACCGCCTTCGTGATAAAGGCGCAGCACTTCGAGGCCGATGGCCGCGCTGACCGGGTGCGCCGAATACGTATGACCGTGACCGACAATCGCGGCAGCGTCGCCGTTCGCGATGCCCTGGTACACAGCGTCCGACATCAGGACAGCGCCCATGGGCGCGTAGCCGGCCGTCAAGCCCTTGGCGACCGTCATCAGGTCCGGCTCGACGTCTTCGGCCTGGCAGGCGAACAGCGGGCCGGTACGGCCGAAACCGGTGATGACTTCATCGGCGACGAACAGGATGTCGAGCTTGCGGCAGGTTTCGCGCATGGCTTTCAGCCAGCCGAACGGCGGCACGATCACGCCGCCCGAGCCTTGAATGGGTTCGCAGAAGAACGCCGCGACGTTATCAGCCCCGAGTGCCGCGACCTTCGTTTCCAGTGCGGCGACGGACGCGGCGATGAGGGCGGCATCGTCGGCGAAATTGTTGCGATACGCATACGGCGATGGAATGTGATGCTGGTTCGGCAGCGGCACGTCAAAGTTTCGATGGAACGCCGGCAATGCCGTCAGTCCCGCGCCGACCGCCGATGAGCCGTGATAACCGCGTTCGAGCGCGATGATGTGTTTCTTCGACGAGCGGCCGGTTGCGTTGAAGTAGTGCGTGATGAAACGCAGTGCGGAGTCGACCGCGTCCGATCCGCCCAGCGTGAAGTACACGTGCTGGAGCGAGGCCGGCGACAACTCGACCAGTTTCTCGGCCAGTTCAATCGCGGGTGCGTTGCCGAAGTGGAAATAGCTGGTGGCGTAGGGCAGGCGGGCCATTTGTTCTGCTGCCACCTTCACGATGCTTTGTTGGCCGTAACCTACGTTGACGCACCAGAGGCCGGAGAAGGCATCGAGGAGTTCGTTGCCTTCGGCGTCGCGCAGGAAGGCGCCGCTGGCGGACTCGAGTACGGTGACACCGCGGGCTTCGTGGGCGCGGTAGTTAATGACCGGATGAATCAGATGCTTACGGTCGGCTTCAATGAGCGATTGGATCGACATGGGGATTTTTCTCGTCGCGGAAAGGGGCTGATGACCGTTCCATACTAGAGAAGGAGGGTGGAACCCGAGGCCTTAAACAATTCGTGAAATAGCGCGGACGCCGCGTTTTGTAGCGTGCCCGCAGCATTTTCTGCCGCGAGCGCGGAAAAACGATGCTTCGCCATGATTCGCCGCAACGAGGGGAAAATTCAGTAGCCGCGGCTGCGATCGATCTGTCCGATCATCGGCAAACCTTCGCGATGGCGTCGCAGATTTTCAAGCACCACTTCCACGGCGCTGTCCGGCCGTGTTTCGCTGGCGATATGCGGCGTGATCCGAACACGCGGGTGCGTCCATAGCGGATGCGTTTGCGGCAGGGGTTCGGGGTCCGTGACGTCGAGGATGGCGTTTTGCAGTTGGCCGCTCGCGAGCGCACCGAGCAGGTCGTCCTGATTCAGATGCGGACCGCGGCCGGTTTGAATCAGCGACGCGCCGCGTGGCAGCTTGTTGAATAGAGCGGTGTTCAGCATGCCGCGGGTGGCATCCGTGAGGGGGAGCAGGCAGATCAGGATGTCGGTGCGGGCGAGGAAGGCGTCAAGCGTGCTGGCGCCAGCGTAGCATTCGACGCCTTCAATTTCCCGCCCTGAGCGGCTCCAGCCTGCGCAGGCGAAGCCGAATAGTTTCAGCCGTTCCAGCACGGCGGTGCCGAGTACGCCGAGGCCGAGTACGCCGATGCGCCGTGATGACGCCGCGCGTACCGGCAGGGGGTTCCATGTTTTCTGTTGTTGCTGCAGTCCGTAGTCGACGACGTCGCGGTGAATGGTGAGCACGGCGTGAGTGACGTATTCGACCATTCCTTCAACGATGCCAGGTTCGATCATGCGTACTACCGGGATGTGTTCGGGCACGCCGGAGAGGTCGAATTGATCGACGCCCGCGCCGACCGAGAAGATGACTTCGAGGTTCGGTAGCGTGCGGGCGCGGTCTTCGGGTGGTTCCCACGCGGCGAGGTACTGGACCTTCTCGGGATCGCCGGTTTCTGGCCACACATGGAACGGGATGTCAGGGGCTTTTTGGGCGAAGAGCCGTGCCCATTGGGCTCCGCGTTCGGGACTGCCTTTATAGAGAAACGTCATTTCGCTCGCGCCGGTGGACGGGGGTTGGGGGCACTGATTTTGGGGTTAGCGGTGAGGGTCAATGCCGGGTTGCCAGGTTGCTGAGTTAGCGGTCGGGGTCAGTGCCGGGTTGCCAGGTTTCTGCGTTAGCGGTCTGAGTCAGTGCCGGGTTGCTGCTTTCGGCCTTAGCGGTCCGCGAGAGTCGGATATTCTCTTTATCACTATTAGCCACTGTGCGTGGCGGCACGTCATTTCTTTGTCCAAAGCGACAAAGAAACGAAGCAAAGAAAGCGCTTTCAAACCACGCTACCCTAAGTGTCCACAGCGTGCAGTTTCTATTCATAGGTGCCCCAAAAGCACGGTGCTCGCCAGAGCGACGGATGTGTGAAACCCTCCTTCTCCGAACACAGATACCCACACGCTTCGCCACCAGTGACTGAACCTGCCCAAGGAACACCCCGCGCTATCCGCGTAAAACCACCCGCCGAACTTGTACACACGACGAACCACGCAGCCAACCCACCACAAAACCAAGCTGCAGAATGCATGAGGCCATACCCACGAAGGAAACCGTGCAGGCCGGGCAATCAACCCACCAAAACCGAAGCTGCAAATGGGTCCGGCCGTGTGGCCCACTAAGATAGCAGCGCACACCGCTCGGCCAACGCACCAACAATGAAACAAATGAAGCTGTAAATACGCGTCAGGCCTCGCTGGTTCAGTGGCGATTCGTGCTTGCCCGAGAGCGTTGGGGGCGAAGCGTGTTCGTGTCAGGATTCGCGAGAAGGAGGGTTTCACACATCCGTCGCTCTGGCGAGCACCGTGCTTTTGGGGCACCTATGAATAGAAACTGCACGCTGTGGACACTTAGGGTAGCGTGGTTTGAAAGCGCTTTCTTTGCTTCGTTTCTTTGTCGCTTTGGACAAAGAAATGACGTGCCGCCACGCACAGTGGCTAACAGTGATAAAGAAAACATCCAACATATAACCCGCGTTGGCCCTGAAAGCAGCAACCCGGCACTGACCCCGACCACTAACCCTGAAAACACCACCCCGACCACTAACCCCAGAACCTGTGCAACTCCGCCCCCCCAAACCCCAAGTGCGAACGGCGTTACATCATGGCCTGGTTAATAATCCCAAACTGCTTAATGTCCGCATCAGCGGGAGGAAAAGGCGCTTCCGGACCCTTCGGCCCATTCAGTACCATCTTCACCACCGTATCCACCCGCGGCAATCCCAACCCGTCCAACCACTGGGTCAACCCGCTATCCCCGGGGGTATCGATACGAACAAACACGCCCTCGTTCAACGCCAGCCAATGACTGATCAACGCCTTCGCGCGGCTCGAATCCGGCGCATCCGGCGCGACCACCGGCCCAATCGCAAAGCCACGCCCAAAACGCCTGAACAAAGCGAATCCAAGCAACTCGCCGTCATGATCCAGCGCAATGCCATCCGCATTCTCAAGCAAGGCGGGCAATACCTCACCCCGATCCAGCCCGCACGCCCGCGAAGCCAGCTCGATCAACTGAGGCGTATCGTTGGCCCCCAGCGGCCGTAACCGCTCACCTGGCGGCAACGACACCAAAGGCGGCTGGAACGCCGCTCCCTGATGCTGGTCAAGCGTGCCAGCAGCCCGGAAACCCAACTTCTCATACAGTGGCTGTCCAGCAGCCGTCGCGTGCAAAAACGTAACGCGCCCGCTCAGTTGCTCAAGCACGAGCTCCATCAGCCGCTTGCCAATCCCCCGGCCCTGCCATGCCGGCGACACAATCACCATGCCCAACGACGCGCGCTCAGTCCCGTAAGTCCAGTACAACGCCGTGCCGATCACCCCCTCCGTTGCCTCGGCGACAAACCCCGCGCCCGCCTGCGCCACGAAACGCCAGTCGTCCGCCCGATGAGGCCACTTCAGTTCAACGGTCAACGCATGCGCCGCAGCAATATCGTCACCGGTAAAGGCTCTATAGGTAACTTGTTCGGTAATTCGTTCGTTGACTTGCTCGGACACGCCGACCTCCCTCAATGGCTTCCACTTCAGCCGCTCAGCAACCCGTCATAAGGGCTCTCAAATCAAGCTCAGGTTTCACGCCGCCACTCTCGCATCCCACAACTAACGTGGCTAGGACGATCTTTTCATGAAAGGACGCTGAACCCGCGCCGCACGAACTTCGATGCAAAACGACATGTCAGCGCCCTCATAACGCGTGTGATCTGCTGAGCGGCTGTTTTTGTCGACGACAAATGTTGCACGGCTAGCCCTACGATTTCATCAGGTCGCGCAGCATTCGCGGCCGCTACTGGTACTGCTACTCAAAGGACCTTCATATGGATAGCTTCGATCCCGCCGCCGTCACCGTGCGCAGCGGCCATTTCATTGGCGGCGAATATGTTGATGAAGGCGCGCGCCGCATCGAGGTCGCGCGCCCGTCGGACGGCGTGGTATATGCATCGGTGCCGATCGCGGACGCAGACATGATCGACCGCGCGGTCGAGAACGCATGGCAGGCATTCCGCACCAGCGGCTGGCGAACCATGCCGCCGCGCGACCGCGCCCGGATCCTGCGCCGTTTTGCCGATCTCATCGCCGCCGATGTCGACACGCTTGGGCCCCTGGAAGCGCTCGGTTCGACCCGACCGATCCGCGATGCAACCGCGTGGGATGTCCCTTTCACCGCTGAAGGCATCCGCTTCTACGCGGAGTTCGCGGACAAGATTGGCGGCGACGTAGCTGCCACGGATCACGATCACCTGGGCATGACGATCGCCGAACCGTACGGCGTGATCGGCGCTATCGCTCCGTGGAATTTCCCGCTGGTGATGGCGTCATGGAAGATCGCGCCGGCGCTCGCGGCAGGCAATGCCGTGGTGCTGAAACCCTCCGAAATGACGCCGTTCTCGGTGTTGCGGCTCGCCGAACTCGCTATCCGCGCGGGCATCCCCGCGGGTATTTTCAACGTCGTGCAAGGAGACGGCCGCACGACCGGCGACGCGCTGGTGCGGCATCCGAAAATCTCCAAGGTCACGTTCACCGGGTCCACGCGCACCGGCGCCGCCATCATGGCCGCATGCGCCGAAACGGGGACCAAGCCGGTCACGCTGGAACTGGGCGGCAAAAGCCCGCAAATCGTTTTCGCCGATGCACCGCGCCTGGACGCTGTGGCGCGCCGTATTGCCGGGGCGATTTCGGGTAACGCGGGCCAGGTGTGCATCGCGGGTTCGCGGCTGCTGGTCGAGCGTTCGCTCGCGGAGCAGCTGGCTGAACGCATTCAGGCTGTTTTCAGCGAACTGAAAGCTGGCGCGACCTGGACGCCCGGCACAACGCTGTCGCCAATCATCTCCGAACCGCAGGCGGCGCGCATCGAAGCCATCGTCGGGCGCACGCTTGCCGGTGGCGCCACCCTGCGCTGTGGCGGTTTGCGGGCCGACGGCGGTGGTCCGGGTTCGTTCTATGCGCCAACGCTACTGAGCGGCGTGACCCAGCAATCGGAAGCGGTTCGGGAAGAAGTATTCGGGCCGGTGCTGACCATGCAGACCTTCGATACCGAAGAAGAAGCGCTCGCGCTCGCGCAGCACCCCGACTATGGCCTTGCTGCCGGCGTGCACACGGCGGACCTGGGCCGTGCGCTGCGGCTCGTCCGCGGTCTGGAAGCAGGCACCGTGTGGGTCAACCGCTACGGCAGGACGTCCGACTTCATGATCCCGACGGGCGGCTACAAACGCTCGGGCATCGGCAAGGACCTGGGCCGGCAGGCGTACGAAGCGAACCTTCGCTTCAAGAGCGTGCTGATCGATTTGCGCGAGTAAACCCGGGCTTCCCGACCTGTTGCAAGCGCAGTAAAGGAAGGGCAAACCCTGAGGCCGCAAACGCGCCGAAAAGGTGCAGCGAAGGGACCCGGGCCCTAACCGCAGACTGTGCTGCCGATGCCCTGAAAAACGCATGTTTTTGTGTTTTTGGATTGCGCGAATCAGGGACATCTTTGTTTTTGCGCTGATTAAATCTCTTACAGGAATGCGCTTTCCTGTTTTCGCCACTGAACCCCTCGGGGGTTCATACCAACGATAGGACTATCACCATGATCGAATTCGAACCGAAGTACATCACCTTCGATTGCTACGGCACCCTGACCAAATTCCGCCTCGCCGACATGACGCGCGAAATGTACGGCGACGTGCTGAGCGGCCCGGACATGGACAAGCTGATTGCCTTCTTCTCGGGTTATCGGCGCGATGAAGTGCTCGGCGCATGGAAGCCGTATCGCGACGTGATCGTGAATGCGTTCAAACGGGCGTGCAAACGCATGAACGTTGAGTTCGATGAAGCCAAGGCAGAAAGGTTCTATACCGCCGTGCCGACCTGGGGTCCGCATCCGGACGTGCCGGAAGGCCTCTCGCGCCTGGCGAAGAAGTACAAGCTGGTGATCTTGTCGAACGCATCGAACAACCAGATCCAGAGCAATGTGGACAAGCTCGGCGCGCCGTTTCATGCCGTCTTCACGGCCGAGCAGGCGCAGTCGTACAAGCCGCGCATGCAAGGCTTCGAGTACATGTTCGACCAGCTGAACTGCAACCCGGAAGACGTGCTGCACGTGTCGTCGAGCCTGCGCTACGACCTGATGACCGCACACGACATGGGCGTGAAGCACAAGGCGTTCGTCAAGCGTGGCCACGAACCGTCCACGCCGTACTACGAGTACACCGAAGTCGACGACATCCCGCATCTCGCCACGCTGCTCGGGTTGTAAACAGCTGTTGTAGGCAGTTGTCGTCAGCAGTTCCAGTTCCAACGCTTTCGCATCAGGGATTCATCGTATGAAGCTCGACTCCTACTGGCTCGACACCGCGCCGCCGCTGCTTTCAACGAGCGATGGCCCGGTCGACGGTCGTGTCGATGTGGCTGTGGTCGGAGCGG
Organism: Caballeronia sp. SBC1; assembly: GCF_011493005.1. Taxonomy (NCBI): domain Bacteria; kingdom Pseudomonadati; phylum Pseudomonadota; class Betaproteobacteria; order Burkholderiales; family Burkholderiaceae; genus Caballeronia; species Caballeronia sp. SBC1. Next base: position 181,843 of record NZ_CP049157.1, on the reverse strand, counting down.
GCTTCACGGGCTTGTCGGCAGCGTTGGCGTTGGGCAAACGCGGCGCGTCGGTGGCGGTGCTGGACGCGGGGCGAATCGGCGGCGGTGCGTCGGGGCGCAACGGCGGACAGGTCAATACCGGCGTCGCGCAGGATTTCACTGCTCTGGTCCAGCAGCTTGGGGCGGAGAAGGCGCGCGCTTGTTATCGCGCGTATTCGGCTGCGGTCGATACCGTCGAACGCCTGATCCGCGAAGAGCAGATCGACTGCGATTACCTTGCAACGGGCAAGCTTAAGCTCGCGTCCAAGCCACATCATTTTGCGCATCTGGAGAAGACGGCGGAGGTGATCCGGCGTGAAGTCGATGCCGATATCGAGATCATCGGCCGCGACCGGATCTCGACCGAGATTCAGTCGGACAGCTTTTTCGGCGGTCTGCTGCAGCGGCATGGCGGCCAGATGCACATGGGCAAATTCACCGTCGGTCTCGCGGACGCCGCCGCGCGCCACGGTGCGAAGCTCTACGAGAACGCGCCCGTGACGTCGATAGAAAAAGTCGCTGATCGAGGTTATCGGATCGTGTCGGCGCGTGGTGAAGTCCGCGCGAAGCAGGTGTTGATCGCGACCGGACCGTCGCGGCAAGGGCCGTTCGGCTGGTACCGGCGACGCCTTGCACCGGTGGGATCTTTCATCGTGGTGACGGAGCCTTTACCTCCGGAACTGGTGCACCAAGTCTTTCCGAATCTCCGCGCGTACACGACGTCGCGCCTGATGCACAACTATTTCCGTATCACGCCCGATTCGCGTTTGCTGTACGGCGGCCGGGCACGCTTCACGGCGTCCGAGCTGCCTTCGGACGCGAAGAGCGGACGCATCCTGCAGGACGGCCTGGCGAAGATGTTCCCGGCGCTGGCGCAAGCACGTATCGACTATTGCTGGGGTGGTCTTGTCGATATCACCGCGGACCGGCTGCCGCGTGCGGGCCAGCATGAAGGCATCTATTTTTCGATGGGTTACAGCGGCCACGGTACGCAGATGTCGACGCACATGGGGCAGGTCATGGCCGATGTCATGGATGGCCGCGAGAACGCGAACCCGTGGCGTGAATTCGAGTGGCCCGCGATTCCCGGCCACACGGGCAAGCCCTGGTTCCTGCCGCTAGTCGGCACGTACTACCGCATCAAGGACGTGTTTTATTGATTTGCACCAAAGCTGAAATAGACCAAAAACCCAACCCCAGCCACCCTCGCGGAGAAGTCTCAATGAAACAAGAAAATCTGCAACACGCCGATGCCCCAGCCGGGACTGAAGTGACCGAACTCGAGCGCCTGACGCGCCGGGGCGCGTCACGGCGCGAGGTGTTGCGTGCGCTGGCCGCAGCCGGCATGGCCTCCCTCACCGGGGCAGGGTTGCTCACCGCGAGCGGCGCTGCGTTCGCGCAGGAGAAGCCGAAGCAGGGCGGCAAGATCCGCGTGGCAACCCAGTCCGCATCCGCCGCGGATACGCTCGACCCGGCAAAGGGCGCGCTCGGCACGGACTATGTGCGCGCAAACATGTTCTACAACGGCCTGACCGAATTCGATTCACACCTGGGCGCAAAGATGGCGCTGGCGGAATCGCTGGAATCCAAAGATGCAACCGTGTGGATCGTGAAGCTGCGCAGCGGCGTGCAATTCCACGACGGCAAATCGCTCGCGCCCGCCGACGTGGTCTATTCGCTGATGCGTCACAAGGATCCGGCGACGGCATCGAAGGCCAAGACGATTGCCGATCAGTTCAAGGAAGTGAAAGCCACGGGCCCGAACGAGATCACGATCACGCTGGAAGGCGCGAATGCCGACTTGCCGGTGATCCTGGCGGACTCGCACTTCCTGATCATCAAGGACGGCACGACCGACTTCAAGACGGCTATTGGCACTGGTCCGTTCAAGGTCAAGGATTTCTCGCCGGGCGTGCGCACCGTCGGCGTAAAGAACGAAAAGTACTGGAAGCCGGGCATGCCGCACCTGGACGAGATCGAGCTGATTGGCATTGGCGACGAATCCGCCCGCGTGAATGCGCTGCTCTCCGGCGACGTGCAACTGATCAACGCGATCAGCCCGCGCTCGACCGGCCGCATCAAGGGCACGCCGGGTTTCACGGTGCTGGAGACGAAGACGGGCCAGTACACCGACCTGATTGTTCGCGACGAAGGCGGGATTACTGGCAACGATGATTTTCGTCGGGGTATGTTCTATCTCATGGACCGCGAGCAGATTCGCCGCGCCGTGTTCCAGGGTTTCGGCACGATCGCCAACGACCAGCCGATCGATCCGACCAACAAGTACTACATGCCCGGTATTCCCCAACGTCCCTTCGATCCGGAGAAGGCCAAGTTCCACTTCCAGAAGGCGAAAGTGGGCAACACGCCCGTGCAGATTTTTGCATCGCCCGCGGCTGACGGCTCGGTTGAAATGGCGGTGTTGCTGCAGCAGGCCGCGCCCGCTGCGGGCCTGAACCTGCAGGTCACGCGTGTGCCGGCCGACGGCTACTGGTCGAACCACTGGATGAAACATCCGCTGGGCTTCGGCAATGTAAATGCCCGCCCAAGCGCCGACGTGCTGTTCACGCAGTTCTTCAAGTCGGACGCGCCGTGGAACGAAGCGAACTGGAAGAGCCCGAAGTTCGACCAGATGCTGTTAGCGGCGCGCGGCGAACCGGACGACGCCAAGCGCAAGCAGATCTACGGCGACATGCAGGTGCTGGTGCATGACACCGGTGGTATTGGCATTCCGATGTTCCAGAGCTCGATTGACGGTCACACGACCAAGCTCAAGGGCCTGGGTTCGATCCCGCTGGCCGGCCTGATGGGCTTCATGTTCGCAGAGCACGTCTGGCTGGAAAGCTGAAGCGGGTCCCAGTGGCCCTGTAGATCAGGTAGCAAAGCACGCCGCCCGCGCGCGGCGTGCCGTTTCAACCCCGGAGGCGGATTATGAAAGCACACGCGTCACGACTTATCGCTGCTCGCCTGGGCCTCGCACTGCTCACGCTGCTGATTGTGTCGGCAGTGGTGTTTGGCATCACGGGGCTGCTCCCCGGCGACGCCGCGCAGCAGGCGCTCGGGCAGGCAGCCACACCCGAAGCGGTGACAGCGTTACGGCACCAGTTCGGGCTCGACCAGCCGGCCTTGCAGCGCTACTTGGAGTGGCTCTACCTGGTCGTCACCGGTAACTTCGGCACATCGCTGTCTAATAGCTTGCCGGTCAGTCAGTTGATTGCCACGCGCTTGCCGAACTCCCTCGTGCTGGCCGGATTGACGGCGCTGGTGTCCGTTCCGGTCGCGCTTTTCATCGGTATCTCGTCGGCCATGTTTCGCGGCTCGCTGCTCGACCGCGTGCTCAACGTGCTGACGTTATCTACCGTCGCCGTGCCGGAGTTCCTGATTGCGACCATCGCCGTGCTGGTGTTCGCCGTCAAGCTGCGTTGGCTGCCCGCGTTGTCGTACTTGTCCGAGGTGTCGTCGTTCGGCGGATTGTTGCGGATCTACGCCATGCCCGTCATGACGCTGTGCTGCGTCCTCGTTGCCCAGATGGCGCGCATGACCCGCGCCGCCGTGCTCGATCAGCTCAATGCATCGTATGTAGAGATGGCGATCCTGAAAGGCGCTTCACCCATGCGCGTGGTCTTGCGCCACGTGCTGCCGAACACCATTGGCCCGATCGCGAATGCGGTGGCGCTGAGCTTGTCGTATTTGTTCGGCGGCGTGGTGATTGTTGAATCGATCTTCAATTATCCGGGCCTCGCCAGCCTCATGGTCGACGCCGTCACGAACCGCGACATGCCGCTCGTGCAGGGCTGCGTCATGGTGTTCTGCGCGGCTTACCTGCTGCTTGTGCTGATTGCCGATCTGGCTCAAATCCTATCCAACCCGAGGCTGCGTCAACGATGAACCGACCCGCCAACTCCTCCATTCACCATCCCGGTACTGAGCTCTACGACATGGGCCTCGATGAAATCGTCAATGACCTCGCCGTCCCGGAGCCTGAGCTCGCAGGGCCAAAACCGGGCGTGCTGAAGCGGCTGCACCGGCGCTTCTCCGTGCTTGGCCTGATCGGCCTCGTGCTGGTCGTATTCTGGCTGACAATCGCGGTCATCGGCCCGTGGATTGCGCCGTATAAAAGCGGTGCGCTTTCGTCCGTGGATGTATTCGCCGGGTCGAGCCATGCGTTCCTGCTGGGCACGGACTATCTCGGCCGCGACATGCTCAGCCGGATTCTCTACGGCACCCGCTATACGGTCGGGCTGGCATTGGCCGCGGCGTTGATGGCGAGCCTGATCGGCACGTTCTTCGGCCTGGTCGCCGCTGTGTCCGGCCGCTGGGTCGATGAAATCCTGAGCCGCCTGTTCGACGCGTTGATCTCCATTCCAAGCAAGGTGCTTGCGCTGGTCGTGATCGCTGCGTTTGGCTCGTCCATCCCCATGCTGATGGGTGTCGCCGCGCTCGCCTACATTCCCGGTGCGTTCCGCATCTCGCGCTCGCTCGCGGTCAACCTGATGACGCTCGAATACGTGCAGGTCGCGCGGGCTCGCGGCGAACGGCTGTTCTACATCGCGCGCGTGGAAGTGCTGCCCAACATGATCCATCCGATGCTCGCTGACTTCGGCCTGCGCTTCGTGTTCATCGTGTTGCTGCTTAGCGGCCTGAGCTTTCTGGGCCTCGGTGTGCAGCCGCCCAATGCCGACTGGGGCTCGCTCGTGCGCGAGAACATCGGCGGACTGTCTGAAGGGGCGCCCGCCGTCATGATGCCGGCTATCGCGATCGCGACGCTGACTATCGGCGTGAATCTGCTGATCGATAACTTGCGCCGCCGTGGCGGCCGCGGGCAAGGAGCTGCGCAATGACTGCCCACACAATCGACATGATTCAAGTGAAGGGCCTGCGAGTGGTGGCAGGCGCCGCCCCCGATCCGGTGACCGAGATCGTCAAGGGCGTCGACTTTTCGGTGAAGAAAGGCGAAGTGCTGGCGTTGATCGGCGAGTCGGGTTCGGGCAAGACGACCATCGCGCTGGCGCTGCTGGGATATGCGCGGCAAGGGTGTTCCATCAGCGGCGGGTCGGTGCGGATCGGCGAGACGGAAGTGCTTGAACTCACTCAGCAGGGCCGGCGGGCGCTGCGTGCCCGGACCGTGGCTTATGTAGCGCAGAGTGCATCTTCCGGGTTCAATCCGGCGCGCACGATCATTGATCAGGTGACGGAACCTGCGCTGCTGCATCACCTGATGACGAAAGATGCGGCACGTCGCAAAGCGATCGAGTTGTTTCGTGCGCTTGCGTTGCCGGAGCCGGAAACGATCGGCGAGCGTTACCCGCACCAGGTCTCGGGTGGACAGTTGCAGCGTCTGATGGCGGCCATGGCGCTGATCACCGATCCGGCGGTGGTGGTGTTCGACGAGCCGACAACGGCGCTCGATGTGACCACGCAAATTGAAGTGCTTGCGGCGTTCAAGAAGGTGATTCGTGAGTTGGGTACCACGGCGATTTACGTGTCGCATGATCTCGCGGTGGTGGCGCAAATGGCGGACCGGATCGTCGTGCTGAACGGCGGCTTGGTGAAAGAGGACGGTCTGGTCGCGCAAGTGCTCGATGCGCCCGTCGACGCGTACACGCAGCAGTTGCTGGCTGCCACGCGACGGCCGGAACCAGTGTTGTCCGTGCAGACGGCGGCGCAGAAACTCGCGCCGCCCTTGCTCGAAATCCGCGGGCTGGCGGCGGGGTATGGCCGCATCGATCGTTACGGTGCGCCGGCCGTGCGGGTGCTCGACGACATCAGTCTCTTGATTCCACGCGGCAGCACGCTGGGGGTGATCGGCGAATCAGGCTCGGGCAAGACGACGCTGGCGCGTGTGGTGGCGGGTCTGGTCGACCGGGCGCGCGGTGAGGTTTTCTTCGATGGCAAGCCGCTGCCGGCTCAACTATCGAAACGTACTCCTGAGCAATACCGGCAGATCCAGATTGTGTTCCAGAACGCCGATACGGCGTTGAACCCGAGCCATACCATTGCCGATATCCTCAGCAGGCCGCTCGCTTTTTATCATCATCTGCGTGGGGCGGCGGCGCGCAAGCGGACGCTGGAATTACTCGATCTCGTCAAACTGCCGGCATCGATTGCAGAGCGCGCGCCGGGCGGTTTGTCGGGCGGCCAGAAGCAGCGTGTCAACCTGGCGCGTGCGCTCGCGGCCGATCCCGCGCTGATCCTCTGCGACGAAGTGACGTCCGCGCTGGACACCGTGGTCGGTGCGGCGATTCTTGACCTGCTTGCAGAATTGCGGCGTGAGCTGGGTGTGTCGTACATGTTCATCAGCCACGACATTTCAACGGTGCGTTCGATCTGCGACGAAGTGATCGTGCTGTACGCGGGACATCGCGTGGAGGCGGGTGAGCGCGAAGTGCTCGCGGCGCCGCCGTATCACCCGTACACGGGTTTGCTGGTCGACTCCGTGCCCGCGCTGAAACCCGGCTGGCTCGACGCACGCCGCCTGATTGGCAGCGCCGCGTTGCCGCAGATGGGCGAGAGCGCTGACATAGCCGAGCTGTGCAGCTTCAGGGCGCGTTGTCCGGTTCGTATAGACGGTAAATGCAACGCCACGCCGCCGGCTGTGAAGAAACTGCCTTCGGGCGCGGAAATTCTTTGCCACCATTCAACGGCCGAACTCAGCCGGCTGCAGACCATAGAGGCGGTTGAAGCATGAGCGGACGGTTCGTGCGGCTGGCGGAAACGGAGCGCAAGACGTTTGCAATAACCGTCGATGGCGTGACGCGGCAGGCAGCCGTTGGCGACACGCTGATGGTCGCGTTGCTGACTGGCATGAGGACCTTGCGGGACTCCGAATTCGGCGATGGCAGGCGCGCGGGTTTCTGCCTGATGGGCGCATGCCAGGATTGCTGGGTCTGGACCGCTGATGGCGAGCGGCTGCGTGCGTGTACGACGCCAGCGGTAGCGGGCATGTCGATTGTCACGCAACTGGCTACAGCCGGGGAGGGCGTATGGCCGCGCGGGTAATCGTGATCGGCACGGGGCCGGCGGGCGTGCGGGCGGCTGAGGCGCTGGTGGAAGCGGGTCTGCGGCCTACGGTAATAGATGAAGGGCGGCGAGACGGCGGGCAGATTTATCGACGGCAGCCGGAAGGTTTCACGCGCTCTTACGACACGCTCTATGGCACCGAGAGCCCGCGTGCGGCGGCGCTGCATCAAAGCTTCGACGCGCTCAAGAGCCGTATCGACTACTTGCCTGAAACGCTGGTCTGGAACATTTCGGCGAACGCCGTGCATCTTGTCAGTGGAACGTCCTACCGTACACTCGAATTCGATGCGCTGATCATTTGCAGCGGCGCAACGGACCGGCTGATGCCGGTCAAAGGCTGGCATTACGCCGGCACTTATAGTCTGGGCGGCGCGCAAGTCGCGCTGAAGTCGCAGGGGTGCTCGATCGGTTCGCGAGTCGTGCTGATGGGCACCGGGCCACTGCTTTATCTTGTTGCTGCGCAGTATGTGAAAGCGGGTGCGGTGGTGTCCGCCGTCTTCGATACCTCCACGCTTTTGCAACGACTCCGCGCGTTGCCGAAGCTGCTCGCCATTCCCGCTGCGCTTAGAAAAGGCATCGCTTTGATGGGAGTGCTAAGGAAAGCGCGCGTGAGGGTGTATCGCGGCGTGCGGCCGCTGGAAATAAGCGGTTCGCCTGAGCACGGCGTGAGCCATGTTGAAGTCGCGCTGCAAAGCGGCGTGCCCTTCAAGGTGGCTTGCGATGCAGTCGCGCTGGGTTACCACTTGCGTCCGGAGACGCAACTCGCCGATCTCGCCGGCTGCGAATTTTCCTTCGATGAAGCCGCGCAGCAATGGCTCCCCGCCAGCGATGAAGACGGCCGCAGCAGTGTCAAAGGGACCTATCTGGCGGGCGACGGTGCGCGTATCCGTGGTGCCGATGCCGCCGAAAGATCAGGCCGCCTGGCCGCACTAGCCGCAATGCAAGACAGCGGTTTGAAGGTCGAAGGCCAAGCTGCCTTGCGCGAACAACTGCGGGTCTTCAGCCGCTTCGCGGCCGGCCTGCGTGAGGCGTTTCCATGGCCGGCCCGATTCGCGGGCATGCTGCCGGACGAGACTATTGTGTGCCGTTGCGAAGCCATTACCGCAGGCGAACTACGCCGTGTGGTACGCGAAACCGGTGCGAAGGAAGCGAATCGCGCCAAGGCGTTTTCACGCGTGGGCATGGGCCGGTGCCAGGGACGCTTTTGCGCTCACGCCGGGGCGGAAGTGATCGCGGCGGCGGCATCCGTGCCGCTGGCTTCCGTTGGACGGCTGCGTGGGCAGGCACCCGTGAAGCCGTTGCCGGTGGCGTTGGTCGAGGAAGAGGGGGCAATCGAATGACCATGTCACAACAAGCCGATCATCGAGGCGATCGCCGAGCCGATGTGATCGTGATCGGCGGCGGCATCATGGGCACGACCACTGCGTTCTTCCTGCGCCGCCGCAACCCCGCTTGTTCCGTGATCCTGCTCGAGCGCGGCCTGACCGGCCAGCAAGCGAGCGGGGTCAACTTCGGCGGTATCCGCAGGCAAGGCCGTGCGCTGCCGCAACTCGCGATGGCGAACCGCGCGCTCAACACGTGGCAGCGTTCGAAGGAACTGCTGGGCGAGGACATCGAATTCCTGCCGTCGAGCCACACGCGGGTCTGTTATCACGCGCACGATGCGGATACCTTCGACCGCTATGCCGCCGATGCCCGCGCCTATGGCCTCGATCTGGAAGTGCTGCACGGCCGGGCTATGTTCGATCGTTTCCCTTTTCTCGGCCGCGAAGTGCTGGCCGCTTCCATCTCGCCGCTCGACGGCCATGCGAACCCGCGCCTCGCCGCGCCGGCCTTCGGCCGCGCGGCGGCGCGTCTTGGCGCGCAGGTGGTGGAGAACACGGAGATCGCGCATGTGGAGAAGGACGGCGATGGTTTTCGCGTCGAGACTGCGGCAGGCGTAGTGTATCGGGCCGCGCAGCTCGTCATTTGCGCGGGCGCGTGGGCCAGCCGGCTCACTGAGCAGTTTGGCGAGCCGGTGCCGCTGCGCGCAAGCGGACCGCAAATGTCCGTCACTGAACCCGTACCGTATGTCTTCAAGTCGTCGATAGGTGTGTTCACATCGATCAAGCAGGAGGGCATCTACTTCCGCCAGATTCCACGCGGCAACATCATCATAGGTGGCGGCCCGCCCGGTCCCGCCGATGCCCTCACGCGACGCGCCTCCGTGCTGCCGATCAACACCGTGCGTCAGATCGCGCAACTGCGCCGCCTGGTCCCCGCGATGGCTCCGCTGCACGTGATCCGCGTCTGGAGCGGTGTGGAGGGCTACCTGCCCGACGGGGAGCCGGTGATCGGTCGCAGCTCGACAACCGACGGTCTGTTTTATGCGTTCGGCTTCAGCGGCTCGGGGTTCCAGATTGGCCCCGGCGTGGGCGAGACGCTTGCCGAGCTGATCGATACTGGTAGTACACCAATTCCGCTTGATCCGTTTTCGGTCAGCCGGTTCGCGGCGTTCGCCTCTTCATCGCAAGCTCAACCCGTGACGGCGGTCTCATGAAACAAGCCATGCCGCTGACCGAAGCGCGGGCGTTCATTGAGGCGCACTTCGATGAACCCGTGACGCTTGCGCAACTTGCCGAGTTGTCGGCGCTTAGCGTGTCGCGATTCGCGACTGCGTTCCGGCAGCAATTTGGTTCTTCACCGTACCGGTATTTATGCGGGCTGCGGATTGAGCGTGCGCAAGCGTTGTTGCTGGCGGGCGTGCCGGGATCGGTGGTTGCGGCTGAAGTCGGGTTCTTCGACCAGAGCCATTTTGCACGGCATTTCAAACGCTTCTGCGGCATGACACCGAGCATGTATCTCAAGCGGTCGCGCGCCCGTTGTTCATTGCAGGGAAGCAGCGGGTTGTTACGTGGTGCGGGTACTGGAATTGAATCAGCGGACCAGCGAGCGCTTTGTGGGGAAACGGCTTGAATGAGCGGTTAAGTAAAATTACTCAAAGAATCGCAACGGCAGCCAAGTGGACTGCAAGCGCAAACCTCGCGCGAATCGATACCGCCTGAACGGTTCACACGAGCTTCGCGTCGTTCGACCGCGAAGCATGGACGTCTGCAATTGAAGGTCGCAAAAGCCGTTCGACAGAAAGATGCGGGAACGGCTCGGCCGCATCGCGACCACCGTCCTGCACGATGGCCGCCACTCCTTCAGCGCGCTTCAGTGCGCACTACGGGCCGTATCAAGCCAGCCGTCGAACTGCGTTTTGTTCGCGGCTAACCACTGATCCGCCAGTGTCGAAACGACCGTCGTAGCGCCGTTGCCCTTGCTGATTGCAAGTTCCCAGGCTGACCATGTCGCCGATGGAAAACGGATCTGCTCGACGAGTTTCTTGACGACCGGATTGGCCGCGATAAATTGCTTGTTCGCGACCGCACCGTAATTCCAGGATGCCATGGCCATGCGGCACGGATTGGCGCCGCCCGCACACCCTTCAACACCATTCACGAGCGCTGAGCCCCGGTTCGGCACGTTCGGCGGCAATGCGTCGGCGGGCGTTGGCAGCCACACGACGTCTTTGCCCGGAACCAGCACGTTGGTCGTCCATGACGGACTCCACGCGTAAAAGAACGCAGGCTTGCCTTCCTTGACGCGAGTCACGACGTCCGCCATCAGTGCCTCGTATTTGCCACTCACGGGATGCACTGTTTGACGGAGTCCGAATTTGTCCAACTGATAGTTGACGACGTCACCGCAACTCCAGCCGGGATCGCAACTGATCAGTTGTGCTTTGTTATCGTCCCCGAACAGCCCCGCGATCTTCGGGTCCTTCATCTGTTCGAGACTGGTGATGTTGTGCGCCAACGCGGTTTTCTTGTCGATCAGATAGCCATTGATACCACCGCCAATGATCTCACCGGCGCCGACCATTTCCGCCTGGCTCTGGACCACGCGGAAATCAGGCTCGCTCTGCGGAAAATTGACGTCGGTCTCCATGTCGACGTCGCCTTGCGCGACCGCCTGAAAGAACAGCACCGTTCCCATCGTGCTCAAATTTACCTCGTAGCCCAGCGACGTGAGCGCCTTCTTCACAATCTGCACCGCGACGTAATTCGCGCCCAGGCTGTCGGTCTGCGCATAGTGAATCGTCTTGCCCGCGCCTGGCAGCGCCTGCGGGGATGCGGCCATAGCAGGCATTGCCAGTGCTACGCACGCCGCGACTGTTGCCGCTCGCATCATTGCTTTCATGAACGTTGTCTCCCTATGTGATGTTGAGGTTTGGTGTACTACCGCTGCGGCGACTCATCGAAGTGATGATCGGTTTTGCCGTCGTGCAGATGCGATACAAGTTACTTGACGCCAAAAAATGCGTCTTCCGCCGAAAGGAAGGACGGTGGTGACAAGATGGCCTACCGTTCAATGGACGGTGCTGGCCCGACGGCTTCGTTGCGGGCAGTGGGGCAATGCGGTGAGGGCGCAGCAGGTGATAGCTACGGCTCCAATGCAGCGAAGCGATGGCTTGGTTGGCTCGGATGAGTTGGGGATCCGCGGAGTGACGTGCGATCTGCGGGACGCTCTATTGCGTTTCCAGAGCGCGCATTCGTTGGCTTCTTGGGAGGGTGGGGGACATCATCGGTGTGGTGAGGATAGGGATGCGCCCGATTGCGCCCGATGGTCATTCTTCTTCCCGACACCACCCCGAAGTGTTCTTCAATCCCACTCGGGCACGCTGTCAGGCATGCTCTTCACGACCTTGGTAACAATATAAGTAAAGTAGCGTTCGATGCCGATTTCACCTATCAGCAAGGAGTCGATGAAGCGCTGGTAGTGATAGATATCGCGTGACACCACATGCAGTACATAATCCACACCGCCGCCCGTTGCATAGCACTGCGTCACTTCCGGCGCGGCCTGCATGGCCTCCTCAAAGCGCCGCATGTCTCGCTCTGTATGCCGCGCCAGCGTGACTTCCACCACGATCCGGCTCGCGTTGACGCTTCCGACCCAGTCGAGTTCCGCACGATAACCCTTGATGACGCCGCTCTCCTCGAGCTTGCGCACGCGTTCCCATGTGGGTGAAATCGACAGGTTCACCTCTTCGGCAAGCTTTGATTTCGTGATGCGGCCATCGCGCGCGAGAACGCGCAGGATGGCGATGTCGTAGCGGTCGAGCTTGATCACCGTTAGACGGCCACCGGGCTATCGCGCTCGATCGCGTTATTCGCGCCGGGCGTCAAGGCGTGTTTCGATGACACGATCAGGCGTTCGCGTTCGTGGCCGCCATTGGGATCGAGATCGTGGCCGATGAGTGCCACGGCCGGCGCAACGGGTGATGCACGCATTACTACTCCTTCACGAACAACGTTAGTAACCGAGCATGAGGTCCACGCTGCCAGGCACAGCTCCGTCTTCCCGGTAAGCGTTAATGTTCGCCGCGATAACCGCTGCCGCGGTTTCGAAATCGGTGGGTGCGGAGATATGAGGAAGCACGCTTACCTGCGGATGTTGCCATAGGCGAGAATGGGATGGTAGCGGTTCTTCATCGAAGACATCGAGGACCGCATGTGACAGATGCCCGCTGTCGAGCGCATCGAGCAGATCGTCCGTCACAACAACGGGTCCTCGAGCGAAATTGATGAGACTCGCTCCCGGTTTCATAAGGGCAAGCAGGCCGGCATGCAGCAAGCCTCGCGTCTGGGCCGTCAGCGGCACGAGACAAACGACAATATCGCTCATGCGCAGCATGGTGATAAGCCCGTCGTCGTTTGAAAACGTCTGTACGCCGGGGATCTGTTTTGCCGACCGGCTCCAGCCGGCGACTTTGAAGCCTGCTTCTCTGAGGCGAGCGGCTGCCGCCGTCCCGAGCGAACCGAGCCCGAGTATTCCGGCGGTCAGGCTCGAAGGCTTGCGATACGCATGCTGGTGCCAGAGCCCCTGCCTCTGTTGGCGCTTGTAGGCCGGCATGTCGCGCTGCAAATAGTACGTCCACGCAAGCACCGCTTCCGCCATTGTCCTGGACATTTCGGGGTCGATCATGCGCACGATCGGTGGTCCGTCGGCCGGCAGTCGGGTAACGAGCTGCTCCACGCCTGCCCATAAGCTTTGCACCCAGACCAGATTGGGCAACGCGGTTACGTCGGCCGGATCGGGGTTCGCGACTATCGCGATCTGAACCCGCGCGCGCTGGTCTGCGCTCATCTGGCGAAACAGGAAGATTTTTTCAGCAGGCATGGCAGAAGCAAGCGCTGACAGATAGCTTGCTTCGTAATCGGAACGTATGTTGCTGATCAGAGCGATCGGGTCAGACATGAAAACTCCAACGGCATGCAGGTGAAGTTCGAATTCAGCGTGAAGAGCCCATGCAAAGCCGTCGCGTGCGAGAGCAGTAAGCGATCTCTTTACGCGACAATGTGGAGCATAGCTACGAGCTGACGAAGACGGCACTTGCCGCCTGAGTAGCGGCAAGTGCCCAGGCCGTTCGCTCCTGTGGTCCGGCGAAGCCTGACGCCGCAGCAACGCCAGGCACCTTTGCCGCAGCAAGCGGACTTGGTCCGGCTCAGTCAAGCGTCGGGTCGGATCAAGCCGGTCCAAGTCATGGCCGGCAGCACATCCTGCTGGTCAAGCGCCCGCTTTTTCAGCCTCCATCTCCGCCATGTCCTGAAAGCGATCGGCAATGCGCGGATGAGCGCGGCCGCCATCTGCCGCAGCGATCGCGATCAGGATTTCATCCGGGCCGGGAGCATCCGCTACCTGGAACGTCGCCGTGATGAAGTGCGACCGCTTGCCCGTTTCGGACTTATGGATCATTGGGACAGAGATGAGTGCGCCGGGACCGGAGCGTGTGTTCGTGAAGCTGAGAAATGCGGTGCCGTTGACCGCCTCGCGGAACATGTTGCCAAAGCGAAGCGTATGAATCAGTGCCGAGCCGTGCTCGATTTCACCGTTGACACCTACGGTAGCTGCCTTGCCATACGCCTCGACGCGATCGGCGGGCATGATGGCCACAAGCCGGCGTGTCAACTCGGCGCCCAGCACAGGGGCAATTCGCAGGATCTCCGGCCGGAGGTCTTCCACGAAGCCCCGACCTGCCCACGGGTTCCGAACAATTGCTGCAACGACCACCGTCGTAATGGGCCGCTCTGCTGCCCGGCCACCTTCAATAACGGTCTCTTCAATAAACGTCGCGATCTTGCGAATCCCAGTTTCCATTTGCGCACTCCATTGGTTAGCGTGGTTAGCGGTTCGTCGTCCTATACCGAATGCTAACGATGTGAATGGGGTGAGTCCTCCGCGCCTTCGGCGGATGAATCTTTTATTTTTTGCTACGTTATGTCGTATATTGAAATAAGACTTTTGGATGCTCTGATATGCCAGATCAACTGTCGCGAATCGTGTCGCTACGTGATGTCGCGAGCCAAATCAACTCAGACGGCGACCTTGATACATTGCTGCGGGATCTTATCCAGGCAGCATGCAGGCATGGCTCGTGGGACCTGGGCTCGATCATGACCGTGGACCTGGCGCACGGTTTCGCGATGGTCACCGCGCGTTACGAGACCAACGCCATGCTGCGCCGCCCGCTAGGAGATCGCTGGGAACTGGCGACCAGTCCTGCGCTTGTTGCCCTGCAGCGCTTCGAGCCTGTGTACATCCGCGACGCGCGTGAGTCCGTGGAATTCCCCGGATATCGGCTTGAAGCACATGAGCGCGGCTATTGCACCGTACTCATCTATCCCATGGCGAGCGTTGATGTAGAAGGGCGGCCCATGGTCATGTCCGTCACGTCGCGCAAAGTGGTGGACGTGTCCGCGGATGACCTCGCATTCATGGGGATCATTGTGCATCTGGGGGCAATTGCGATTGAACGCGCGCATCGCCATCGCGCGCAGATTGCTGCAGCCGAGCAATTGCGCCACGTGCTCGGCGCTCAGGGTTCGCTGTTGCAGGAAGTGCTGGCCGGTGGTTCCACAGAAACCCTCACCGCTATGCTCGGCGATCTTCTTAAGGCGCCTGTGCTCGTTCTGGATTTCTTCGCGAGCAGCCTGCTTGCATCCGCATCGCCGGTGCCGGGCGTTCATGACGATGCCGCATGGCGGCTCATGCTCGAGGGCGCGACCGGGCGTCAGATTCTCGGCGAAGTCCGCGACGCTGTCACCACCCGGCGCGCCGAGACAATCACGCTGCACCTCGGCGACAGGCTCTCGCTCGACGCCCGCATAGAATCGCTGATGGTCGACGACGAAGCGGTCGGCGCGCTGCTGACCTTCGACAAGTCCGACGCGAACGATCTTCAGAAACTCCTCATCGAAAGTGCGAAGTTTGCGCTGAGCGTGCAGTTGATGCGCAGCGTCATACGCTTTCGCTTCGAGACGCGAACGCTCACCGAATTGTTCTTCGAAATCGTCGAGCGGCGCTGGCGCGACGAGCAGGATATGCTGCGCCGCGCCCGCCGCCTCGGGCTATCACTCGCGTCCCCCATGCGCATGCTCGTGACCGATTTTCCGGATCGAACGAACGCGTCTGCGGATCTTTCTGTCGATGGTCATCGCGCGGTCGAACTGCTTGCTGCGCAGCAACATATTGCGGTCCACATCGTGACGGTCGGTGGGGCGCTGGTGTGTCTCGTGCCGCAGGAAGAGGGCATGGAGATGGACCGGGTCGCACGATTGGCGCAGCGCGTCTCCGAGACCTTGTTCCGTTCGTTTGGCAGTGAACCCATAGTGGTGGTTGGCGATACGTGCGAAGGGCTCGAATCGATCGCGAAAGAATGGGAACGCTGCTGGCGCATGATCCGGGTTGCCCGCACATTCGGCAGACGGGGCGCGATGACGGTTCCCGACTTCGGACCGTTGCCCATGCTGATCGGCGCAGCCGACTCCGCCGATGTGCGCAGCTTTATCGACGGCGCCATAGGCCGGGTAGTGGAACACGACAAGAAGCACAAGTCGGCTTACCTCGAAACCCTGGCTGCCTATGTCCGCTCGGGTTGTCGCAGTCAGCATTGCGCCGATGCGATGGACCTTCACGTGACGACCTTGCGGTATCGCCTGTCGCGCATCTCGGACCTGTTTGGCATCCAGGTCGAAACGCCGGAGCAGCGTTTCGCGATCGAACTTGCGTTGCAACTGCACAGCTTGGTCGAGAGCAGCATACCGTCCGCGAAGCACTCAAAGTCGATACCTCGAATGAGAGGTTAATTAGCCTCGAATGTCCTTCGGTCCAGCGGAAGAAATCGTTTTTTGCATGACTTAACTTAGACCTCAACGTAACGACGTTCGAGGTGAAGTACATGCAAGCCGAAGTTTCAGATAAACCCGTCGCCGTTGATCCGGTAGCCTTGCGCCGCGCGTTCGGCACCTTCGTGACGGGGGTGACGGTCATCACGACCCGCGACGCCGAAGGCCGCCCGCGCGGGATGACGGCAAACTCGTTCACGTCGGTGTCGCTCGATCCGCCGCTTCTCCTCGTATGCGTAGGAAAGGGCGCCTCGAGTTTTCCTGTCTTTCAGGACACCGATCACTTCGCTGTCAATCTGCTGCACGAAGCGCAGACCGACGTCTCCAATCTGTTCGCCTCCAAATCCGCCGATAAATTCGCGGCCGTCAGCCACGACGGCGTCCACACCGGCGCCCCGGTGCTGACGGAATGCCTGACGTGGTTCGACTGCACGGTCCATGACCGGGTGGATGCAGGGGACCACACGATTCTCATCGGCCGGGTCCAGGCCTTTGGAACCAGTCCCTCTGCGCCGCTAGGCTTTTGCCGCGGCCGCTACGCGCAGGTCAAGAATCCGTTGCCGCCTGGCTGGCTCTCATCGCACAACATGATTGTCGGCTATCTCATCGAGGCAGAAGGGTCGCTGCTGCTGGCAAGCGATGGCAAGAACGGCTGGACGTTACCCAACGCGCCACATCGGCTCGTCAATGGCCGGCTTCCTATTGCAGGAGGAGGCGATCTGGAATTGCTGCCCGACGACACATTCCTCTATTCCGTCTTCGACGCAGCCGGCAGCGACTCCGGTTACCTGATCTACCGCGCCCGGCTCGCGTTGCCGCGTGCGGCCTGCGAGATCCCCGGGAACTTCCGTTTCTTCCCGCTCGACCAGCTTCCGTACGACGACATTCCGACGATGGAAATTCGCGGAATGCTGCGGCGCTATGTGACCGAGAGCGCAGGAGGACGGTTCGGCATTTACATGGATTCACACGACGGCGGCCGTGTCGCGATGGTGAGCGCAGCACAGCCACACATGCACACGCAGATGCAGCATCCGCAACCTTGAATTTGGAAAGGACATGATGAAAACGACAGTCGAAAGTTTGCAAGGGTCGAGACAGAATCTATTCATCCATGGAGAGTTCACACCTCCACGCAGCGGCCAGTATGTATCGAGTTATGACCCCACGACGGGCGAGCCCTGGTATGAGTTTGCGCAGGCGAATGCCGAGGACGTGGACGCCGCCGTGCGTTCGGCGCAAGCGGCGCTGAAGAATCCGGCGTGGCGTCGGATCACGCAAACCGATCGCGGCAAACTGGTGCGCCGTCTCGCAGATCTCGTCCTCGCAAATGCGGACGAACTGGCGCTGATCGAATGCCGCGACAACGGCAAGCTCATCAAGGAAATGCGTGCCCAGATGCGGGCTATCCCTGACTCGTATCTGTACTTCGCCGGGATGGCCGACAAGCTTCAGGGCGACACGATTCCCGTCAACAAGCTCGACACGCTGAATTTCAATTTGCGTGAACCGATAGGCGTGGTGGGGATGATCATCCCGTGGAATTCGCCGCTGATGATGCTGACGGGTACGCTCGCGCCGTGTCTCGCGATAGGCAATACAGTAGTCGTAAAGCCTTCGGAACACGCGACGGCTTCGACGCTCGCGCTCGCTGAACT
Source organism: Caballeronia sp. SBC1 (assembly GCF_011493005.1). NCBI lineage: Bacteria > Pseudomonadati > Pseudomonadota > Betaproteobacteria > Burkholderiales > Burkholderiaceae > Caballeronia > Caballeronia sp. SBC1. The sequence goes on along the minus strand of NZ_CP049157.1, from coordinate 163,935 downwards.
GGCGATCGAGGCGGGGTTTCCGCCGGGCGTGTTCAACGTGGTCACCGGCGACGGTATGACCACCGGCGATGCGCTCACGCGCCATCCTGGCATCGCCAAATTCGTCTTCACCGGCAGCACGGTGACCGGTCGCAAGATCGCCGGCAACGCGGCAGAAAATCTTGTCCCCTGCCAGATGGAACTGGGAGGCAAGTCGCCGCACGTTGTGTTCTCGGATGTCGATGTGGAGCGCGCGGTCAACGGCGTGGTGTCGGGCATCTTCGCGGCGGCCGGGCAAACCTGTGTGGCGGGTTCCCGCTGTTTCGTCGAAGCACCAGTCTATGAGCGCTTTGTTGAGGCGTTGGTCGAGCGTACGCGTCGTGTCAAGGTAGGGCATCCAATGGCCGACGACACGGATATCGGGCCGCTCGCCCTCGCCAGTCAACTCGATAAGGTAGTGGGTTACGTTGCGTCCGGTGTGAACGAGGGCGCGAAGATCGCGATAGGCGGGGGCCAGCCGAAGGACTCGGCGCTATCGCGTGGCTGGTACTTCGAGCCGACCGTGATGACGCAGGCTCGCAATGAGATGCGCTTCATGCAGGAGGAGATTTTCGGACCGGTTGTGGGCGTGGTTCCGTTCGACACGGAAGAGGAACTCATCGCGCTCGCGAACGATACCGAATACGGCTTGGCCGCGGGCATCTGGACCCAGAACATCGACCGCGCGCTGCGCTTTGCACGCGACATTGAAGCGGGCACGGTCTGGGTCAACACGTATCGCTCGGCGGCTTATATGTCCGCGAACGGCGGCACCAAGCGAAGCGGTTACGGGCGTCGTGGCGGCTTCGAAGTGATGCGTGAATTCTCGCGCCTGAAGAACGTCGTGATCGACTACTCGGGCGCCATGCAAGACCCGTTCGTTATTCGTTTGCGCTAAGCCACGCGCCTCGCCAAAAAAACCAAGCCAAGAGACCCATTATGAAATTTGCCATCTCAATCAGCATGGAGCGGTTTTCGCCGACGGATTCAATGTCGACCGCCATGTCCAATATGCTTGCGCTGGCGCGCATAGCCGATGAAGGCGGGTTCGAGACGCTCTGGACCGCCGAGCATCACACCATTGAATGCACCGTTTCGCCTAATCCGTTCGCTATCCTGACTTGGCTGTCTCAGCACACGCAGCGCATCAGACTCGGAACGGCGACGCTGGTTGCGCCGTACTGGTCCCCTATCCGGCTCGCAGGCGAAGCCGCCATGTGCGATCACCTGACCGGTGGACGCCTCGAATTCGGGATTGCGCGCGGTGCGTACCAGTACGAGTTCGATCGCATGGCCGGCGGCATTCCTCAGCAGGAGGGCGTAGGGTATATGAAGGAGCTCGTGCCGGCCGTGCAGAAGCTCTGGGCCGGCGATTATGCGCATGATGGCCACTACTGGAAATTTCCGCTTGCGACGTCCGTGCCCAAGCCATTGCAGCAGCCGCATCCGCCTATTTGGGTTGCCACGCGTGACCCCGGCAGTTTCGACTGGGCCGTGGGTATTGGTGCGAACATCTTGTCTACACCGTTGTCCGCGCCACCGGCTGAAGTCGTGGTGCTCGGCGAAAAATTCCGCAAGGCGGTGGCCGACCATCCCGAGCGTGCGCGCCCGCGCTTCATGATGCAGCGGCGCACCTGCGTATACGATCGCCCTGATGACTGGCAAACCGCTGTGCGACACAGCGTGGATTACGGCCGCACCTTCGAGAACCTGATGCAGAACATTGGCACCGTCACCGACGGTTTCCCTGAGCCCGTGCCTTACGAAACAGTGGCAAATCGCGCCAACTACGACCCCGTCAACATTCGCGACAACCTGATGTTCGGCACGCCGGACGAAGTGATCAGGAAGCTGCAGATTTACGAGGACCAGGGCGTCGATCAATACTGCCTGGGCCTCTCGTTCAATCTGCCGTTCGAGCTGCAGGTCAAGACGCTGCGCCTCTTTATCGATGAAGTGATGCCGCATTTTGCCGCCCGCGATGCTGAACTCAAACGGGATTCGCAGGGCGAGCCGAGCGCCGCGGCTGCGGGGTACTGAGCCATGGACGCCGCCAGGACTTCAACGACGCAAATGGTGGGTGACCGCACGTTCACCAGCCGTGGCGTGGTGCTGAATTATCGGCTTCAGGGGGAGGGTTCGCGCTCACTGGTCTGCATTCACGGCGTGGGTTCGAGCCTCGAAGCGTGGGAAGGCGTTGCCGCAAAACTTGGCGACATTTTCCGCATCCTGACGCTGGATCTGCGTGGTCATGGGCGCTCATCGCTGATCAAGGGGCGCTACGAGATCGATGATTTCGTCGGTGACGTGCTGGCGCTCGCTGACCATGTCGGCTTTGCGCAATTCGATCTCGCCGGTTTCTCGCTCGGTGGCCTGATTGCGCAGCGGCTGGCGCTCACGCACGCACAGCGCCTTCGGAAGCTCGTGTTGCTGGCCACGGTAGCTGGCCGTACGTCCGAGGAGCGTGAGCGGGTCGCAGCGCGGCTTGCTGCGCTGCAAGCCGGCGACCGGGGCTCGCACTACGATGCGTCGTTGTCGCGGTGGCTTACCGAAGGGTTTCAGGAGCGTAATCCGGAGCTGGTCGCGCGCATGCGCCAGCGCAACGCCGAGAACGATCCCGACTGCTACGCGTCCGCCTATCGCGTGCTGGCACAAACGGACTTCGGCGGTCTTATCGATCAGATCAGCGTACCGACCCTGATCGCGACCGGAGAGGAGGATCAGGGTTCCAATCCGCGCATGGCTAACTTCATGCACCAATGCATCCCCGGTTCGCAACTAGAGATCCTGCCCGCCCTGCGGCATTCGATCCTGATCGAAGCGCCGGATCTCGTCGCGACAATGATGCGTCGCTTTCTGGCGGGTGAAGATAAGCAGATGCGTGAGGAGACGGGCCGATGATTGTCGAAGAGCGGATCTATCGGATCAAGAACGGCCGCATGGGCCGTTATCTTCAACTTGTGCGCGAGGAAGGGTTGGCGATCCAGCAGCCCATCCTTGGTGGTCTCGTAGGGTATTTCACGACCGATATCGGCCCCTTGAGCCAGGTGACGCATTTGTGGGCTTACGCAGACCTTCAGGACCGGGCGCGCCGCCGTCAGCAACTGGCGGACGATCCAAGATGGCAGGCTTTCCTGCCCAAGCTGTCAGAGAACATCGAGCAGGCGGAAAACAGGATTCTCGTGCCCACGGACTTTTCACCGTTGCAGCATCTGTCCCGTTCCGCCGGCTCTCAAGAGGAGAAGAGGCTATGACCGAGCGCTTGAAGATCGAGCACTTGTACAAGGTGTTCACGGACAAGCCGGAGAGGGCGTTGGCAATGCTGAACGCCGGGAAAACCAAGTCGGAGGTGCAGGAGACGCTGGGCCAGGTCGTCGGTCTCGACGACGTTTCCCTGAGTGTGCCGTCGGGTGCGATGTACATGATCATGGGACTGTCGGGTTCGGGCAAGTCCACGCTGGCACGCTGCATTAATCGGCTCAACGAACCGAGCGCCGGGAAGATCCTGCTGGACGACGAGGACATCTGCACGCTCGACGAAGCCGGTTTGCGTGATGTGCGGCGCAATCGGATCTCCATGGTCTTTCAGCATTTCGCGTTGCTGCCGAACAGACGGGTTATCGAAAACGTCGAGTTCGGGTTGAAGCTGCGCGGCATGTCGGCCCCCGAGCGGCGCAAGCGCGCCGAGGAAGTGCTGAGCGTTGTCGGCCTCGCGCGCTGGGGATACCACATGCCGCATGAACTGAGCGGCGGGATGCGTCAACGCGTTGGCCTGGCGCGTGCGCTTGCCACCGATGCCGACATCCTCATCATGGACGAAGCGTTCAGCGCGCTGGACCCGCTGATCCGCACCGAGATGCAGGACGAGTTGTTGCGCCTGCAGCGCACGTTAAGCAAGACCATCCTGTTCATCACACATGACTTCCAGGAAGCGCTCAAGCTCGGCTCGCGCATTGCCATCATGTCGGAGGGACGGCTTGTGCGTGAAGGCACGCCGCAATCGATCGTGCTTGAACCGGGCAGTGATTACGTCGCTGCGTTCACCCGTGAAGTCGACCGCGGAAGACTGTTCGATGCAGGTTCGGTGATGACGTCGCTCGTGACCATCCTGCGCGGCCCGGCCGGGATCGTGCTGGGCGACGCTTCCGGCGAACCGGGACCGGGTTTCATGCTCGACGCCGATGAGCGCATCCTCGGCACCGTGACGGCGTCCGGGATCGAACTGGCACGCGGCGGCTCGATGCCCCGGCCGGACACCCGCTTCACCTGCGTACCCGCTCATACCAAGCTTGTCGACGTCGCCGGCAGTTATCGCGCCGGTGGAACGATCGGCGTCATAGACGACACCGGCCGGCTGATAGGCCGTCTGGAAGCCGGGCAGATTCTTGCCGGCATTGGCGCTCCGAGCGCCGCGGGAGTACGCCATGTTAATTAAAGCCGATGATCTTGCAGTGCTGCCGGTCGGCGATTGGATTCAGCACGGTGTGCAATGGATCGCGCTCAACCTGCGCCCGTTTTTTCTGCTCATCAAATGGCCCGTCGAACGGCTATTGCACTTCAACGACAGCGTGCTTCACGCGATCCCGTTCCCGCTCATGTTGTTGTTGATGTTCCTGCTCGCGTGGCGGTTGGCGAGCCTTGGGGTCGCTGCGTTCACCGTAGTGGGGCTGATCGTGATTGCGATGCTGGGCGTCTGGGCTCAAGCCATCACAACGCTCTCGCTGATCGCAACCGCAATTGTGTTCTGCGCGGTGATCGGCATTCCGATCGGCATTTGGTGTGCGCGCAGCGACCGCGTCTGGCGGATCGTCCGTCCGGTGCTGGACATCATGCAGACCACACCGACGTTTGTGTATCTCGTGCCGGTGGTGATGCTCTTTGGCGTGGGTACGGTACCGGGCGAGGTCGCGGTCGTCATCACGGCCATGCCGCCGCTCATCCGCTTCACTCACCTCGGGATTCGCATGGTCGACCATGAGATTGTTGAAGCGGGTCTCGCTTTCGGAGCAGACAAGCGTCAGCTTCTTTGGGAGGTGCAGTTGCCGCTGGCAATCCCGACCATCCTTGGCGGTCTCAACCAGACCGTGCTCACCGCCATGGTGATGTCCGTAGTGATCGCGATGATCGGTGCCGAGGGCCTTGGCCTGGTGGTGCTTCAAGGGCTGGGACGTCTCGATGTCGGCCAGGCGGCCATAGGCGGTATCGCTATTGTGCTCCTCGCAATGATGCTTGACCGGATCACCCAGAAGTTGGCCCAGTCGAAGGGCGGAACCCGCAGCGCGCTTCTGCCGGTGCTGGCGAGGTTTATCCGGGGTGGACGAATTCCACGGGGCACGGCGCCAGACACGGCCCGCGATGCGGAAAAAGCCCTGTAATGACGTATCGGAAATCGGGTGATATTAGTAAAACTAAGTAAACATACACAAAGCGCGTCTGGTTTGAAAACCAGACGATCGAACGATCACGAAAGAGGAGCATTGATGAGATCATTTGTCCGGGCAGTAAGCGCACTCGCAGCTGTCGCAGTTGTCGGCCTGACATCGGCGAGGGTGGTTGCAGCCACGCAGACCACGCCAACGCTGCCCGGCGATGGCAAGACGATTCACTACGCGCAAGGCGACAGCCTTGGCGGGAATTATGTCGCGGCACAGATCGTGATGAAAGCAATGAAGGCGCTCGGCTACGACGTGAAGCTGAGCACGATGAACACCACGCTGTTCTTCCAGGCTGCGGCGCAGGGGGACGAGGATCTGGCGACCGATGTAAATTTCCCGCAGCGCGAGCCAGGTTTTCAAGCTGTTGAGAAGCAGGCGCAAATAGTCGGCAGCGGCATGATTGTAGGCGGCGGCATCAATGGCTATGTCATCGACAGGAAGACTGCGCTTGCGTACAACATCACTAGTCTTGAGCAGTTGAAGGATCCCAAGATAGCGGGGCTGTTCGGCAGCGACGGGCGTGCGGAACTGATCAGTTGCGACCCGGGCTGGAGTTGCGGTGACGTAGTGGACTACCAACTCGATAAATTCGGGCTCAAGCAAACCGTCCATGCCGTGCGCGGCAAATACGAGGCGTTGATGGTAGATGCAGTTACGCGCGTGAAGGAAGGCAAGCCCGCGTTTTTCTACGCCTGGAGTCCGTCCTGGGCAACGAACGCACTGGTTCCGGGAAAGGACGTGGTATGGCTGCCTACGCCCGCGGATGCCTTGCCGCCCAATGTGCCCAACAAGGGAACGGCCCTTGTGAAAGGAGTGGAAGGCTGTGCTGGCGGTGCTGACCCCTGCCGCATGGCGATGTCGTCATGGAACTTCGATTCCGTGGCGAACAAGGAGTTCATCGCCGCCAATCCCGCAATCAAGTTGCTGATCGAACAGATCAAATTCCCTGTCGCAACGTGGTCGCAATGGGAGTATGCAATCAGTAAGAACGGTGGTTCGTCTACGCAGATCACGAAGCTCGCCGACGATTGGCTCGCGGGCAACAAACCGCAATTTGAACAGTGGGTTGCAACGGCGAGCAAGGCGCGATAACACGGTAGTGTCGATGCCGTCCGGTGCGTCGTTCGGTTCAGTTCAGCGCATGCACCATGGCACATACAGCAAAGACTCGACGGCCCAAGCCCGCGTGCGTCGCCACCGGGAATGAATGGAAACGTGCGCGGCCTATGTGCTTCAGGCGATCGCCCGAAAAATCCAATAGAGCGCCCCGGCCAACGCAATGGACGCCGGCAGCGTCAGCACCCAGGCCAGCACCAGGCTTCTCAGGGTGTTCCATTGGAGGCCCGATCCATTCGCTGCCATCGTGCCCGCGACGCCCGACGTCAGTATGTGCGTGGTCGATACCGGGAGTCCGTATAGATCCGCGGCTCCGATGGTCAGCATTGCGACCACCTCTGCCGATGCGCCCTGACCATAGGTCAAGTGCTGCTTGCCGATTTTTTCGCCGACCGTCACGACAATCCGCTTCCAGCCGACCATCGTGCCGAGTCCCAGTGCAATGGCAACCGCGACCTTGACCCATGTGGGGATGAATTTGGTCGCGTGATTAAGTTGCAGGTTGTAGGCATTGATAGTGGTCAGGTCGTCGGCCGTGAAGGCAGGCTGCTTTGACGCTTCCATCAGACGAATTGCTTCCGACACCACATACATGCTGTTGCGGACATTGTCGACCAGGCTTGGCGGAACGGTGCTGATCGACCCCGCTGTTGTGACCTGCTGGGCCACGGTGTCGGTCAGTTGTTTTATCGCCGGCAGCGTTGCCTGCGTCATCTGACGGGTCCGCACATATGTTTCGACATCCGCGCGAGGGTTCGCGGAAGTGGCGGAGCTCGGAGCGTACTTGCCGAACACGGCGGATGCCTGGTGTGCAGCGTTCACGAAAGTCTGCGTTTGCGCGGGAGTGACTGCTTTGTTCAGAGCATAAGCTGTCGGCACCGTGCCAATGAGGATCAGCATGATCAGGCCCATACCCTTCTGCCCATCGTTCGATCCATGGGCGAAGGAGACTCCTGTACAGGTCAGGATCAGCACGCCGCGAATCCAGAGCGGAGGTGGCTTGTTCCCGACTGGTTCCGCATAGAGCGCGGGGACGCGCACCACGGCCTTGAGTATCAGCAGAAGCAGCCCCGCGAGCAAAAAACCGACAATCGGCGAAAACAGCAGTGACTTTCCGACACCGACCGCCTGCGCCCAGTCGACCCCGCTGGTGCCGGAGGGACCGCGCATCAGCTGATTCATCAGGCCGACGCCTATGATCGAACCAATCAAGGTATGCGAACTGGAGGAGGGGAGTCCGAAATACCAGGTTGCCAGGTTCCAGACGATCGCCGCAATTAATAGCGCAAACACCATGGCGAAACCCGCGTGCCCGCCCACCTGCAAAATCAGTTCGACGGGGAGCAACTGCACAATCCCGAACGCTACCGCGCCGCTGGAAACCATGACGCCCGCAAAATTCCACGCGCCCGACCAAAGCACGGCGAGATTCGGTGTTAGCGAGTGAGTGTAGATAACGGTGGCCACGGCATTCGCTGTGTCGTGAAAACCATTGACGAACTCGAAGCCAAGCGCGATCAGCAGCGCGAACCCGAGCAGGACGTAAGGGAATGCAGAGCTTTGTTGAACCGGCTCGAGATCTATGACCAGATGAACGGCGACGTAAGCGACGCCAATGGCGATGATCAGCAGGAAGATTGCCAGACTCGCGCTACGAGCACGCTCGCTGACCGCACTTGTCTGAGGAAACATGAGATCTGGCATGATCATTTCCCGTGACTGCAGGACTGCTATCGTACAACTAGCCTTCAAATGGCTCAGTGAAGGATTTATTGCATTTATATTTCGGATACCTGTCTATTGTTTTTAAACATGCTGCTAACTAACCGGCCGTGTCCCTTGCTGATGGGGTAAACATTCATCCGTTCCGCTGTAGAATCCGAGCTAATACTCGCTTTCTAACAGGTCGGATCGTGACGACGAATAAGCGTCAATCATTAAAGCCGCGAAAGATTCCACAGCAATCCCGTGCCGAACAAACCGTTGCCACGATTCTGGAGGCAGCGGCCCGCGTGCTCGAAACGAAGGGGATGGACGGGATGAATACCAATCTCGTCGCGCAGCGCGCGGGCGTTGGCGTCGGCTCGCTGTATCAATACTTTCCCAACAAGGACGCGCTTATTGTTGCCCTTAGCAAGAGGGAAGGGGCCGTGTTCTTTGCAGAGGCTGCAGGCGCATTGAGCGAACCCACGGGTCAGGGGGCATTGAGGCACCTGATTACCGTCTCGGTCCACCAGCAACTGCGTCGTCCTGCGCTTGCACGCGCACTCGACTTCGAGGAAAACCGTCCCGCCATTGCCAATGAACTGGCGACATCGAAGGCTGCTTTCCGCGAGGTGATTCGGCAGATTCTGACCCGTGAGGACATTCCAGCGCAGCTAAACATGGAGACCGCGGCTGACGACCTTATCGTGGTCGTTCGCGCCATGGTGGACGCAGCGGGAGAGCGCGGTGAAACGGATCGACGAGATCTGGAAAGCCGTGTCAGCCGTGCCTTATTCGGATACTTGGGGATTGTGGATCGTCAACCCGGAAAGGCGCGAGCCCGCAAATAGGCGCCTTTCCGGGCTGCGGAAGAACGTCTTCAGGAGTCGTCGAGTCACCACCGCGTGCATCCTGGTTCCGAGATAGCGAGAGCTGTTCGGGCGGCTTTGGAAATGCGAGCAATCGTTCATACGTTGCTGTGGCACATGCCTAAAACCCCCGTCATTTCTGGGCTGTGGGCCAAGGCGGGTGCACGGTCTAATGCGAGTTTTAAAGTCGAGCAATTACTCGCAAAATAGACCCTGTGGAACATCGCACGATCGGCACAACCGCATAGCGGTCCGATCGGTGACCGTTCCCTCTACGGCGCATTTCAACCTTTCCGCGAGATCGATCATGAATCTTCATAAAGAAGCAAAGCTGAACCACCTGAGCTTTCCCACTACCAACGTAGCCGAAACGGCTGCATTTTTCGAGAAATACCTCGGCTGCGAGATCGTCGCCGCTGGAGAGAGCTGCCTGCTCAAACGGGATGGTTTTGACATCGTTCTGGACCACGTCACGGAGGAGGTGCCAGTTTGGCCCAAAAACTTCCACTTCGGCCTGGAGCTCGAGAGCCTGGATGATGTCCATACCCTGTATAAGGAATTTCTGGAGGGCGGCGTTCGCATGGAAACGGAGGTCTTTAACAACTCGCGTGGCTCGCGGTTCTTTTGCCGCTCGCCTGGTGGCGTCCTGATCGAGGTCAACACCCGCGCAGATATGCACAAACAGGATCAATGGCAAAAGCTGTTCTAAAAGGAGATGTGAATAGCATCCGAAACATATGCCTCCATCAAGTGGAGCTCAACACTCCGGCTTTGGCGTATCAATGCCGCCATAGGCGCTTTATCGACCATAGCCGACGATCGCGCGGTCAAGCTGAATAGTTTGTTCGGCACCAAAACGCGATGACTCTGATAATGGCGATCAAAAGATGTAGGAACTCAAAAAGATAAGGATTACATAACATGATCTGCAAGCCTCGCGAGCGACGAGATCAACGGTCAGATCGTCAAGGTGAACGGTGACGGGAACTGATCGACCGCTGGAGGCGCAATCGCTTGAAGATTCGCAAGCAGTAGTTGTAAGAGCGACTGCTCCTCCACCTTCATTCGTACGAGAAGACGCTGCCGAATTTGTCCATGCGTTCGAGCGCCATGCCCGAGCCACGCACGACGCACGTCAGGGGGGCTTCAGCGACGAGCACCGGCAAGCCGGTCTCTTCAGCCAGCAGGCGGTCGAGATCTCGCAGCAGTGCACCGCCGCCCGCGAGCATGATGCCGCGCTCGGCAATGTCGGCGCCAAGTTCCGGTGGCGTGTTTTCGAGCGCGATTTTGACTGCCGAGACTATCTGGTTCAGCGGATCGGAGAGGGCTTCGAGGATCTCATTGCTGGATACCGTGAAGCTACGCGGTATACCTTCGGACATGTTGCGGCCCCTCACTTCCATTTCCAGGACTTCCGAGCCGGGGAACGCGGAGCCTATCTGCTTCTTGATCGCTTCAGCGGTCTGCTCACCAATCAGCATGCCGTAGTTGCGGCGGATATAGTTGACGATCGCGTCATCGAATTTGTCGCCGCCAACGCGCACGGAACCCTTGTACACAATGCCGCCAAGTGCAATGACGCCGACTTCGGTGGTGCCACCGCCGATGTCGACCACCATGGAGCCGGTCGCCTCGGACACAGGCAGACCGGCACCGGTTGCGGCCGCCATGGGTTCTTCGATCAGGTAGACCTGCGAGGCTCCGGCGCTATGCGCGGCCTCCTTGATTGCACGTCGCTCGACCTGGGTGGATCCGCAGGGCACGCATACAACAATCCGCGGCGATGGTGCCAACATGCGGGGTTCGTGGGCCATCCGGATAAAGCGTTTGATCATTTGCTCGGTAATGCTGAAGTCGGCGATCACGCCGTCCTTCATCGGGCGGATGGCTTCAATGTTGCCGGGCACCTTGCCGAGCATTTGCTTGGCTTCCTTGCCCACGGCCAGAATGGTTTTTTTGGCATTCGGGCCGCCTTCCTGACGAATTGACACGACCGAGGGTTCGTCAAGGACGATACCCTTGCCACGCATGTAGATCAGCGTATTCGAGGTGCCGAGATCGATCGCCAGGTCGTTGGAAAAATAACTGCGCAGAAAACCGAACATTCAAAATCCTGTGTTGCTTGACGCCAAGCGCTTGGCTCCGCCACGTGCGACCAAGCTGCGGTCGGGAACGGACAGGGTAACAGTTTCGGGGGAACGGAGCCGCAGCGTAGCACGCACGGTATTGTCGACCACGACCTGCATGCCTGGAGATGGCGGGGCTGGCCGTAGATGAGATCCGGCCATCCAGCATAGCCGCGCTGCAACGGATCGGCCGTCTGTCAGCAATGGCTGGCTCCAGCGATCAGGGCTTCGCATCCTCTTGCCTGGAGCCCATGGCTGCGGCAAGGCGGCTTTGCGCCGCGACGAGCTGGTCATCCGTAGTTGCCACCAGCCACAGGCGTGCGTGCTGCGCGATCAGGCGGTTGTGGTCCTTCAATGGGCCCATCGCCGAGGCGGCCTTCCAGACCACCGGGCCGATCCGGCTTTTTCTGCCCGATACCGCGCCTACCAGCAGGCAGTAAGGTCCCAACGGAAGCGATACAAACGGAAGTCCCGGAGTGGCGCGCACGCGCCAGTCGATGAAGGGCGTCTCGCTGATCAGCAGCGGCGTGGGCAAGCCGTAAAGCACGCTGAAATCGTACAGCGCCAGTTGCTCCCGCATGCCGGTGTAAATACGCCGGATGTCTTCTACAACCGCCGCGCGGATCTCGTCGTCGAACATGGCCTCCTGCGCATAGCGGGCCAATGCCTCCCGAGCCTCCAGTTGATAGGCGCTAAACAGGCCGAGCTCCACGCAATCCTGCACCGCGCGCTGAACTTCCGCTACAGAACCGGCTTCCTCTGGCGTGCCTAATTGCGCCGCCCGCAAAAACCGGGCAAGACCCGCGTCCTGGATCGAAGGACCATCCGCGGATGGATCGTCTTTAGCGTCTTTATCAAGAGCTACATAGATATAGTTCTCGGCTGCGAAATGCGATTTCTTGCCTTCATCGAACTTGATTTCGCCATCGACGCAGTCGAGATAGCGGGTCCCAATCCGACCATGCTCCCAAATCCAATTTTTCAGGAGCGGACGTAGTGGATGTAGTCGGTCATGATCTGCCATTGAACCCTCCAAGTGCCTCAGTATAGTTCCAAGTAGACGATTGTCCTCTGGAGGGCTTGGCGATCGCTGAAACCTATGGATCGGCCGTTTCGAATCACGCCGGGTGACGTGTTGCTGGCTCAGAGGGGCCCCGCGCGATCGGCCGGCATCAATCCGTTTGAACCCGTTTGACCCTGTCAGCCTCCCCGCACTTCAAGTTCAGGTGTCAGGTTGATGGGGCGGTCTATGCCTGTTGGACCGTCGCTGCTTGTTGCGGCCTCATGATCAGAATGTTATAAAGCTGCGTCGGAAAAGGCAGACTTGGTTTGGTAAGCCCAAGTCCTTTCGGTAACGAAAGCTCTGGTCTTTGGCTTCGTGCATAAGATCCCCACGACGAACATGTGACGCCCCCAGGCGTCCGAACGTTCGTCCGTGTGGTTCTCATTCTGAAGAACGCTCCGGTCGGACATCGACATAGGAGTAGTTCATGCACAAGCATCATCAAGATATCTATGACGTTGTAATTGCCGGAGGCGGCCCCGTCGGCCTGTTTCTCGCCTGCGAGCTGCGCCTGTTGGACTTATCGGTCCTGGTGCTGGAGCAATCCGAAGACCCACACTCCCCCTTGAAGCGCCTTCCATTTGGAATGCGCGGTCTTTCAACGCCCACAATTGAAGCGCTCTACCGTCGTGGGTTGCTTGACGAGATAGTCGCGGCTCAGCGTGCGAATGATGCCGAAGACAAGGGTAAGAAGACCGCACACTGGATGCAACAGCCGCGCCGGCCAGCCGGCCATTTTGCGGGCATCCAGTTCTATCACGACGACATCGACACCTCGAAGTGGCCGTATCGCTTGCCAAGCCCGGCCGACACCAGCATGGCAGTCGCATTGGAGACGCTCGAAACAGTCCTGGGCCGCCGAGCGTGCGCGATGGGGGCCGACATTCGGCGTGGCTTCAGCGCTGACGAATTTCACGCGTCAGACGAAGATGTGACCGTTCTCGCTGGCGGGGAGACTTTTCGCGGACGCTGGCTCGTCGGTTGCGACGGTGGCCGAAGTGCGATTCGCAAGGCGGGCGGATTCGATTTCGTCGGCACCGATCCTGAGTTCACCGGCTATTCCGTCGAAGTCGAGATCGCCGACCCGGAAGCGCTCCGCGCCGGCCGGCACTATACGTCGAGCGGCATGTACACCTACGCGAAGCCCGGCACGATCGCGATGGTGGAATTCGACGGCGGCGCTTTTCACCGGATCCAGCCGATCACGCTGGAGCGTGTGCAGGCGGTCTTGCGCCGCGTGTCCGGCACAGAAATCACCCTGAAAAACCTTCGGCTCGCTACCACCTGGACAGATCGCGCCTACCAGGTGACAACGTATCGCAAAGGGCGTGTGCTGCTCGCGGGCGATGCCGCGCACATCCATTCTCCTTTGGGCGGTCAAGGACTCAACCTCGGGCTCGGAGACGCGATGAACCTAGGCTGGAAGCTGGCATCCACGATCCGTGGCGTCGCGCCGGCCGGTCTACTCGACAGCTATCAGCTGGAGCGACAACCCGTAGGAGCACGCGTTCTCGACTGGTCGCGCGCGCAAGTCGCACTCATGCGACCAACCCAAAGCACGCGCGCGCTCGAAGCCATCATGCGGGATCTAATCGAGACCCGCGATGGCGCGACGTATTTCGCTGAGCGCGTGTGGGGTATTTCGCTGCGCTACGATCTTGGCAGCAGTCATCCCTTGGCGGGCCGCAGCGTGCCTGATTTCGAACTGGTCGACGGAACGAAGGTTGGCAGCCTTCTGCGCGAAGGGAAAGGCCTCTTCCTGGACTTCGATACAGGCGCATCGCTTCAGGCGCTTGCGAGCCGTTGGCGAGGCCGGGTCAGCTATGTCGCAGGCGACGTCAGGGACCGGCTGGGTTTGCGCGCTGTACTGGTGCGTCCTGACGGGTTCGTCGCCTGGGCGAGTGAAGCCGCCCCTGACGACAAGGAGACTGCCCAGGCCTTATCGCGATGGTTCGGCGCACCTGAGGATGCGGGTGAATCCGCCTAATGCCTGGTTGATAACAACATAGGAAGGGCCGCTTTCCGGGCGAAAACGTCAATCAGTTGACGAACTGCGAGTGTTGGCGAGCGGTCGTAGGTGGCCGGCCTTTGCCTGTCAGCGATCGGCACAAGCTCGATCCTGAACCGCGCTTCGACCCGGGATGACTTCTATTGCAGCTTTCAAAATGAAACGCTCATGCGCGCGGTCATGCCAACACGTGCGGACTGCTACGTATTTGCTACCAGCAGCTCTTCCGCGTTATTTGGCGGACGCAGACCGTCTGTCCTGCCCGCGAAGTAGCGCCCGGAAAGATCGGTCGCCGAGACGTGCCGCGCTTCTCTAAAGCCAGCTTCGCGGGCAAGTGTCAGGATCTCCTGCGGCGTGAAAAAGCTGAGGAACGGTGTCCCGCTTGCTCGCGCTCCCTTCGCCGCCATCTCAAGCCCGGGACGTATCTCGGGGTCTGCCATCTCCAGCGGGAGCAGGAATGTCATCGCGAGCGTCGATCCTCGCGCGAGGGCCGCGACCTGGCGCAGCGTAGCCATGTTCGCCTCTTTGGTGAGATACATGCTGACGCCTGTGGAGACCACGATTGCCGGCTTGCTTTCATCGAAGCCGGCGGTCGCGAGCTTTTCCGCCCAAGCCTCTCCTGCCTCGAAATCGACTGGCACGAAGCGCAGCCACTCCGGGACGCCGAAGCCGAGCTCGATCAGACGTTGACGCTTCCACGCCTGAGGCCCTGGCTGATCAATCTCGAACACCCGGAGGCGGGATGCGACCTCTGGCCTGCGCTGTGCGAAGCTGTCGAGGCCGGCGCCGAGGATCACATACTGACCAAGCCCGTGGCCGGCCTGTTCCACGACCAGATCCTCAATGAAGCGGGCACGAGCCACTATTGAGGCGCGAAAGGGGCGAGTGAACTGCGGGTCCATGTCTCCGCGGCTGCGCCAGTCCTTGTCCGGGGCCAGCAGCTTCAGGCCGATTTCGTCTTCCAGCACGTGCGGCGGCAGGTCGGCCTCAAGATGCAGAGCGCGCCACAAGGCGACTCTCGCTGCTGTGCTGTCGGGCGCTGCATCTGGCTTGTCGTTCATGACTTTCCATCTCGTTGGTTCGTCTTCGTCTGAAGCCGCGAGCTGCACGTTACTGATCGGACCCTGACGCCGCCATTTAATCGGAAGCTGGCAATCAGGAAGAAAACTGCGCACAAAGCGCGGCCAGATCGCGTCGCACCCAGGCCGCGTCTGCTTCGAATTTTTCAGCCGACATACCCGGTTGCCGAAACAACGTGAACGCTACCTCGGCTCCGGCGCCATTTTGAAATACGCGCAGCGGCACGTAGATTTCCTCGCCGGTGCTCAGGCGAACGTAATGATCCATTACGCCAAACGGATTGTGCCCGGTGAATCGAATGGTCACGCTTCCTTCCGGGCCGTGCGCTTTCCAGTGATCGCCGCACTCTTCGAGCGTCGAATCGGCCAGTCCCGACGCCCAACTCTGGAACGCTTCAGGACGCCATATCGCGTTGTACAGGTCTTGCCAATCGCGATCGATAGAGACGCTTATGGTTATTGCTTCCAGCATTGATTCACTCCGCGAAACACGCCGGGATTCTGTAATCCAAGCCATGACAACCCATCTACGCTGCCGTCCATTCGACAAGCGTGGCCACGGTATTCATGTTGCGAGCGGTTCCAGTCCCGGCGACCGGGATTTTAAGTTTTGAACGGGCTATTCCGTCTTTGTAGTGCACGTAAATCTCGCGTGTCCCGAGTGCGATTTCTTCTGTTCGCTGACCACTCACACTATCCAGCACATCTGCGGGAGGCGGTGCGTCGAGAAAGATTGCGACGGTTTGATTCGGCGCCGCTGAGCTGAAGGGATTGTTGGCAAGAACTGCCGCTAGCTCAGCGCCCGAACGGATCAGAATCCCTACCGGCTTGCCGGCATAAGTCTCAAGACAACGCTCCAGCTTCGATTTCACGGATACTTCCGAAAGCTTGCTTTCGAACACAACGTTGCCGCTGGCAATATACGTGCGCACATTGGAAAAACCAACGGAGGCGCACATCGCGCGAAGTTCGGACATGGGGAGCTTGCCGGTGCCGCCAACGTTCACGGCCCGCAAGAGAGCGGCGTAAGTAGTCATCCAACTATTCTATTGCCATTTCATCTACATGGCTCTGTACCGTAAGCCGACTAAACCGGATGGTATCGGTCGGCGTCTCCCGCTTACTATGCGGTCGGCCATTCGGAATACCTTGGTATGTCGCTGTTTTCAGTCGTCCAGGGTTGGTCGTGTGAAGTCCAGATATGCATGGCGGGCGTTACGCCAGGATCTTCGTCGAGCGTGGGAATCCGCAGAATGATGTGAGCTTGTTCCGGCCGCTCAGCAATAAGTTGGGTGCCGCAGACGGAACAGAAATGACGGAGCTTGCCCGGAGAAGACTCGAAGCTGCGCAACAAACTTGCGCCCGACGTCCAGCGAAAGTCTTTCCGCAACACTCGCGCCGTTGTTGCGTACGCGCTGGCGTGAGCCTTCTGGCACGTTTGGCAATGGCAGTGCGAGATGGGCGACGAAAGTGCCGCCGCCTCATAGCGAATCGCTCCACACAAACAGCTTCCCTTCATGGTTACCTGTCCCAGTCAACGTTGCGGTATTGAAGCAGAACGAATCTCTTCGGAGACTCCAGGATTGGATTTTTGCAGACATCCGGCGAGCACACCAGTGCTAATGCTAGTGCTGGACAATCGCCGACCCCTGCCCAAACCTGCCCAGACGGATGCAAAGCAGCGCCGCCACACTCAGCGCGGCCGCAGCCGTCTCCAATGATCCCGAAAACGAATGATGCGGTGCGTACATCGCATTGGCGACGAGCGGTCCCACGATCTGCCCGATGCCAAAGCATGCGGTCATCACGGCGAGAATGCTCATGCGCATCGTGTGTGCTACCCGGCGGCCCGCGAGCATCGAAATTGTCGTGGTGCCCATGAATGTACCGCCAACGATCAATGCGCTGCCGAGGTACCCGGCCGGGTTGGGCGACACCACCGGCAAGATGACGCCGATCGCTTGCAGCGCGAGATTCAGGAACAGCGCGCGCCGCGTGCCAAGGCGCATATGGACCGCGTGCCAGATGAAGCACGACGGAACCGCGCCCAGGCCGAACAACGCCCAGATCTGGATAGGATTGATTGAACCCAGTGCGTTCCGGACGAAGAACGGCAGATAGGTCGCGGTGATGATGTAGCCGAAGCCCGCCAGCCCGTAGAGCACGATCAGCCGTCCCGCACCCAGCGCAGGGAAGGACTCGTGTCCGTGCACGGTTGCACGCGTGCCGGAGGCGTCAACCGGCCGTGCATCGAGACTCGGCAGCGCAATTGCGGCAAGGATCAATGCGCCTGCTGCCAATACCCACCAAAGCCCGGCGCTATGGAGGTTGAACGCACGTCCCGCGACCAGCATTTCCGACGACAGCACAATGCCCATGCCAACACCTGCATATAACAACGGGGCACCGCCCGCGTGGCCGCGATGTTGCAGCAGCCAGAGCGAAGCCGCCACCATGGTGACCGCGCTGACGGCGCCCGTGATGCCGCGCATCGCGATGATCAGACAGGGCGCATTCAACAGCGCCGTCACTCCGAGACACACCACGATGCCCGCGAGCGCAAGCATGCACAGCCTGCGCGAGTGTCGCGGATGCACTGCAGCAGTCAGCAGCGCTCCGGCCAGATAACCCGCATAGTTCGCCGATGCGGCGAGCGTGCCCTGGTGCACGGTCAGCACGGCATCGCTGACCATGACCGGGTAAATGCCCGTGAACGCAAAGCGTCCGAACCCGATGCCGACCGCCATGACGAGCGCGGCGATCAGCGCTGCCATGCCTTGGCTGGCTGTCGATGAAGCCTTTCGAATCGTGCTCGTGCTCATGATGATTTTCTCCTTGCTGCGTGATGCTTCGACACGAACGGTGTAAGTGCTTCGCGCAGTGCGTTCAACGCCGCGGTCTCGTATCCGTTTCGATGGATGAGCCAGGTATCTACCTTCGCCACAACATGGGTTCGGAAGTCGGGCGGTTCACGTAGCAACTCGAGCACGCTGCGCGGCACGAGGGACACGCAACCGCCTGCCGCAACGCACGCCAGCATGCTGTGATAGGACCCGACCTCCTGAATGTCGAGCGGTGACCTGTCCTGGCCAAACCACTCTTCGGCTAGCAGGCGGTAGCTGCAGCCTTCTGCAAACGCGGCAAGCGAACGCACGGTGATATCCGCGCCCTGACGAACGGCGGCATGTCCGGGCGGCAGCACGAGCAGAATTTCCTCGCGAAAGACTGGTTCGCCGTGAAGCCCGGCCGCTTCGAGATCGGATGCCGATGCCATCTCGCCACAGGGCGGGAGCGCAGCGAACGCGCAATCCAGCAGACCAGTGCGAACCTGTTCGATCATTTGTCGCGATGGCGCCGTCGAAATCCTGAGCTGGACGTCGGGGTACTGCACATGAAGGGCGGCAAGCGGTGCAGGAAGACGAGCCGCGGCCGTACTTTCCATGGTGCCGATTCTGAGCGTGCCCGAGGGCGCTTGCGGGCTCAGCACTTGTCGCGCTTCGTCAGCCAGCGCGAGCATTCGGTTCGCGTACCCGAGAAAACGTTCGCCTTCCGCGCTCAGCGTAAGACGATTGCCGTCGCGCCGAAACAGTGCCACCCCCAGTTCCTCCTCGAGTTGCTGGATTCGCGTGGTTACGTTCGACTGCACGCGGCCGAGCCGCTTGGCCGCCCGGGTCACGCTGAGTTCGGCGGCGACGACGCGAAAAATGTCGAGACTGGTGTGATCCATAAAAATCTCAATTAGAGAACGATGTAAACATCATATTCCCAAATTGAGATAATATGCAAGCGGTCTACTTCTTTGCGATGGTGACCCGGATTGATGTACTTGCTTCCGGCCGTCGCTCAATGTCGGATAGAACGCTCGAGGCACTCATGAATCCGCAAGCAACCAGTTCTCTCATGCCGATGGACGGACATGTCCAGAGGCTCAGCTATGCCGAACGCAACGCGCCATACTGGCGGCGCAATCTATTTGTCTGCGTATTCGGGTCTTTTACAACGCTGCTCAGTCTCAGCATGCTGCTGCCGTTCCTGCCGCTGTATGTGCAGCAGTTGGGCGTGAGTTCTCCGGCGGCGGTCGTGCAGTGGTCGGGTGTCGCATTCGGGGCAACGTTCTTCGGCACTGCGATTACCGCGCCACTCTGGGGACGCCTGGCGGACCGTTATGGCCGCAAGCCCATGCTGATCCGTGCGGCGGTTGGCATGGCGATCGTGATGTCGTTGATCGGACTCGCGCATAACCTGACGGAGCTGGTCGTATTGCGGCTGATCGCGGGGCTGATCGGCGGTTATGCCTCCGCTTCGATCGTCATGGTCGGCACGCAGGCGCCACGTGAGCGCGCAGGCTGGGCGCTGGGCGTGCTGTCGACGGGTGCGTTCGCGGGCAATCTCGTGGGGCCGCTGGTCGGCGGTTTCCTGCCGACATACGTCGGCATCCGCGGCACGTTCTTCGTGGGCGGCGCGATCATCGCCGTGGCTGCGTTGCTGACCATTGTGGTTGTGCGCGAAGACTTCGATCGTACGACCGACGTGAAGAAGCGTACCGACGCCGGCGCGGCCTTGCCTCCCACAATCAACCGGGCGGTGATCCTCGCGCTGCTGGTGACGGCAATGATGGTGTTGCTCGCCAACATGTCGATCGAGCCGATCATCACTGTTTATATCGGGCAACTCGGCGTGCCGGGCGACCATCTCGCGCGCACGGCCGGGATCGTGATGGCGGCATCGGCATTCGGCAGCATGTTGACGGCCGCGCGTTTTGGCGCGCTCGCTGATCGCATCGGAAGCTCGAAGGTCATCATCGGGTGTTTGATTGCTACCAGCTTGGTAATGGTCCCGCAGGCGTTCGTCACCGAATGGTGGCAGTTGGCCATTCTTCGCGGCTTGATGGGGATGACACTCGCAGGACTGCTTCCATCGATAGCCAAGGAGATCCGGCACGCAGTCGCCGATCACAATTCCGGCAAGACGCTCGGCTATCTGCAATCGGCGCAGTTCAGCGGGCAGGTTATAGGCCCGTTGATTGGCGGCCAGATCGGTGCGCACGTCGGCTTGCGCGCGGTGTTCTTCGTGACGGCTTCGTTGTTGCTTGTTTGCGCTGGATTGAATCGATGGGCGAGAACCCAGCCGGTGAGGTGAGGGGCGTCTTCCCCGACGGACGTTCGCGGTAACTGTACGAACCGCGCGGACCGCATCGTCAAGCTTGCCTTGCCGTTAAAAGCTTGATACCTAAGCCGAAGAAGACAAGGCCGCTGCAACGCTTGAGGGCTTCAATCCACCGGCTTGTGCCAAGCCCGTTATGAATCCGGCGCACTCCGAACGAGTAGACGGTGTGAACCAGCGCCACGGTGCAAGCCACTGTCAGATACATAACGATGAACTGCGCCGGCAGCGGCTGGTCGTGCGTGATGAACTGCGGCATGAACGCAGACAGGAAGATCAGCGTCTTGGGATTGCTTCCCGAAACCAATAACGCTTCCCGAAAAATTTTGCGCTTGTCGAGAGAGGGCGTGGGCAGTGCATTGACGGATGCGGTTGCCCCAAGTTTCCCGCTTTTGTTCACGCTTCTCTTCCCGCTCCTCAACTGCTTTACGCCCAGGAACATGAGATAAACCGCACCCAAGATCTTCATGGCGAGAAACAACGGCGGCATGGCTGCGAGCACCGCGCCCACACCCAATGCCACAAGCAGCACCACGACCAACTGAGCCAGCAGATTTCCGGCAATGGTCGCAGCCGTGCCGCGGCCGCCGAATCGAACCGTGTTGCGGATGACGAGCAGGACGTTGGGTCCGGGCGAAATAGTGGTGACCAGATACGCTATTGCGAAAAGAAACCAGGTATGAAAGGACATTCGCGGGCTCGCTGAAGCGCTTCGGGTGGGGACAACCGTAGACGAATAATGCCATCGATTAAAAGGTGGCATCAATGGGTGGACCGGAAGAACCAATAGACGGGAGCGTCGTCACGATCGTGCCCGGCAATAACGCTTATTTTTCGGTGCCTTGCTGCATGATCAGCGACTCCGACTGCAGCCAGTCGCGAAACGCTGACAGCCGCGGCAGCACCGCGCACTCAGGCCGATAGACCACGTAATACGCGAGCTGCGACGGACAGGTCGTGCGGCTGAAGAGCCGGACAAGGCGCCCGGCCGCCAGGTCGTCGTGCACCATGACACTCCGGCCAAGGGCAACGCCGTGTCCGTCGATGGCGGCTTGCACCACGGCAGCCGAGTTATTGATGCGAAGTCCGCGATTCGAAGCGACACCAGGGATACCAGCCATCTCCAGCCATGTGCGCCAGGTCGGGAAACCGGAACTGCTTTCCATCGAGAGATCGTGAATCAGTGTGCATCCCTTGAGTCCGGACAGGGTTCGAATTCCACCATTCTTGCGCCGGAATTCAGGTGAGCAGACGGGATAGATTTCTTCGTCAAACAGCTTCTCGGCAGTGAAACCGGGCCACGAGCCTGCGCCATATCGCACGCCAATGTCTATACCCTGAGCTGCGAAATCAAGCAACTTGAGGCTTGTGTCAAGACGCAGATCGGTCTCCGGATGGGCCTGCTGGAAGCGGTCGATTCGCGGAAGCAACCACTTCGCGGCGAACGCCGGGCTCGTTGTCACGGTCAGCACACCGTTTGTCGACGCTTCCTGCAGGCGCGCAAGTCCCAGGGTCAGCCGGTCGAAGCCCGCGCGGATATCCGGTAGCGCGCGCTGCGCGGTATCGGTCGGGACGAGGCGGATGGTGCCGCTGGCGCTGCGGTGAAAGAGTGGAACTCCCAACCACTCTTCAAGGCCGCGGACCAGTTGCCCTACAGCCGCCGACGTAACGTTCAGCTCCGTTGCCGCAGCCGAGAAACTCTGATGTCGTGCGCTCGCTTCGAATGCCCGAAGCGCGTTCAAGTGAACCGGATATTTCATGAGATACAAAGATTTTCTTTAACGTCCGGGAAGATTAACTGATTTGTCGGCACGACGCAGGGTTTCTAAACTAGCTCCATGCGTTGAGGACATACCGGTTCGTGGTGGAATGTCCGAAACACCGGGCGCGAGCATTTCGCGTAAAGAATCGTTGTTAAAAATAGGTGACGGTAATGAATAGTTTTTCTTTAAAGGTAGCAATAGTAACGGGTGGCGGTTCTGGAATTGGCAAAGAAGTGGCGAAGCAGCTCGTTGCGGCGGGCGCATCTGTTGTTATAGGCGGGCGCGACGTGTCGAAGCTTGAGCAGGCAGCGAAGGAGATTGATCCGAGCGGCATGAAGGTGCGTTACCACGCCGGAGACATTGCTCTGCCTGCAACGGCTGCCGCGCTGGTCGAACTGGCAACGCAGGCGTTTGGCGGTGTCGATATCCTGATCAATAACGCAGGCGTTTTTAGTCCCAAGCCGTTTCTGGAAGTGGATGAGAAGGAGTACGACTGGTTTATCGACACCATCCTGAAAGGCAAGTTCTTCATGGCCCAGGCTGCGGCACGTGCGATGAAGCTGCGCGGAGGCGGCGCGATCGTGCAGACCGGTTCGTTGTGGGCACTGCAGGCGATCGGCGCTACGCCGTCAGCCGCGTACTCCGCCGCGAATGCGGGCGTGCATGCACTGACCCGCAATCTCGCGATCGAACTCGCGCCCTTGAACATCCGGATCAATACGGTCGCACCTGCCGTTGTTGAGACCCCTGTCTACAACACGTTCATGACCGACGATCAAGTGAAGGAAACGCTGCCGTCGTTCAACGCGTTCCATCCGCTCGGCCGGAACGGCCAGCCCGCAGATGTCGCGTCGGCCATGCTCTTTCTTGCGTCCGCTGAGGCATCGTGGATTACCGGCACGGTGCTGCCGGTCGATGGCGGCGTAACCGCTGGCCGGATCTGAGGGGGAGGCGAAGGTGATGAAGGACTGGAATGGCTACCGTGAGACATGCGCCTTCATCACGCCCCTGCTTGCGCGCGACTGCATGGCGATGACATAGAATGATTTCGCCCAGTCAACTTCGGACGAAACCATGGATCCGCAGCAATGGGATTTACTCGATACCTATTTTGTTGTCAACTGGTGCCGGCGGACGAAGCACTGGAAGCGGCGTTGCGGTGTAGCGCCGAAGCGGGTTTGCCGTCAATCAACGTCGCGCGCAATCAAGGCAAATTTCTTCAGTTGCTGGCACGCATACGCGGAGCCCGGCGGATTCTTGAAATCGGAACACTCGGCGGATATAGCTCGATCTGGCTGGCACGCGGGCTTTCATCCGGTGGCACGCTGGTCACGCTGGAAGCCAACCCCGATTACGCGGCGGTGGCGACGAAGAACATTGCGTTCGCGGGGTTCTCGGAGACGGTGTCGGTGATGGTGGGTCCGGCGATGCAGACGCTGGCGCAACTGATCGATGAAAAGGCGGAACCGTTCGACATGGTGTTTATCGACGCCGATAAGAAAACGTACCCCGACTATCTGCAGTTGTCGCTTGAACTGTGTCGTCCCGGCGCCATCATCGTCGGTGACAACGTCATCAGAAAGGGCAGGATGACCGACTTTGCCAGCACGGACCCTGATGTGATCGGTTTGCGGAAGTACTTTGACTTGCTGGGCAAGCATCCGAAACTTGACTCTACGGCGGTGCAAACGGCCGGCTCGAAGGGATGGGACGGTTTCTCGATTTCCATCTTGTCGGCGTAGCGAGATTGAAAAGACGACGTTTGGCTGAAGGCCAGGCACCAAAACGGATCGCAGTTTTCCTCAAATCGGTAGGCGGATGGTCTTCTACGATCGGCGCTCAACTCCGAAGACGTGCTAACAAAACGGCTGTTGCAGTTTCCGCCAAACGAGCATTCGGCACTCCGGCGAAAAGATTTCCATGCAGGCGATCCGGAAACCTGCCTCTTGCCAGTCGCGCAGCCTCCGCCAGCAAGTCATCACGCCCGCACCGCTGCCACCTCCCTCGGCGGCATCCCACAGGGATGCGCGTGCGCACCACAAATCAAATGCTGACCAACACGACGCGACTGTCTAACCGATTGCGACCTATGTGCCTTGGCCGGCGCGCCTTCGGCGGGAGCGGTGGATAAGGGCCCGCGATTCGTCGTCGACTATCAGAATAGCGACGTCCTCCCTACGGGAGCAATAAGCAAAAGGAGGACAGAACACCGCGCGAGTTAACCGCCTTGTTTGCTGATTCGCTAATTGGGCGGCGTTCCTTGATAGGTAGGCTTAATTGCGGTATCGAACAAGGCATTCCAGAGGCTGGTCAGGCATCTGGTCGCGCAACCCTTCTTGTTGGCGTCCGCGCGTTGGGTTCCAAGCTCGCGGTTCGGCCGATGGTTACCGGATTAGCGGAACGTCATGTATCGATCAAAGTGCGTGCTATTCGCTCGCCCTGAATCCGATCATCTAGTGCAAGGCATCGATTGGCTAGGATTAGTCTTATTAAAATAAGAACAATCCGAGTAAATGAATTGATAATGAAAGATTGTAATCGGTCCGTTATTAAAAGTAACAACTTTTGACACCCAACATCCGTTATTAAGTTCATATTTAATACATTGATGGGTCCACGCAGGAAGAGGGAATCACAATGCCTGTAATTGCCGAATGTATCTAGGATTGTGATTGCGCACTGACGTGTTGGGTCGAGTTTCGCTTGGCAATGTTGCCGTATTTCTAATCGAATTATTGAAGCCAATTCTTGAGTTTGTCGTTCCTTGGCTTGCTCTGATTGATGTAAGCGGTGATAAAAATGTTTTTAAGAATTCGAATAAACTTAATTGTAAGCCTTTTGCTCGTAGTGGCTAATTTTACATCTACGTCGTTATATGCGAAGCCCGTGAGAGACGCATTTACGCACTTCCGTGATTGTGATGTCTGTTCGGAGATGGTTTTCTTACCAGCCGGTGAGTATCTAATGGGCGCTACGGAAGAAGAGTTCAAGGGCGAGGATCAATATAGATTTATGTACTTGGGAGAGACGCCGCGTCATAAGGTAAATATTAAATCTTTTGAAATCGCAAAATTCTCGGTAACGCGGAAACAGTTCGGGATGTTTGCCAGTGAAACAGGATTTGATGGAAAAGGGTGCAAAATATTCAATGGGCGGAAATGGATATTAGATAGCAATGCGAGCTGGAAAAATCCGGGGTTTAAACAGACAGATCAAGACCCTGCTGTTTGCATTTCATGGGACGACGCGCAGAAATTCATTGCGTGGATTGATTTAAAAATTTCGAACAATACAGGCGAACATTTTCGTTTGCCGACCGAGGAAGAATGGGAATATGCGGCGAGAGCCGGAACCGCGACGTCATCTTACTGGGGCGGTAATTCGTTCGAGCAGTGTAAATACGAGAATGCTAGAGATTCGACCGCAAGGTTGCTTGATCCTAGCGTGCCCTTTGTCGAATGTAACGATGGATATATTACAACGGCTCCAGTGGGGTCATTTAGACCCAACCCGTGGGGGTTGTTTGACATGTTAGGTAATGCATATCAATGGATCTCAGATTGTTCATCTTTGGGGTACTCAGATGGTTCCATTGCCGTGGCACGCGAAGGCGTAAAGATGTACGGCTGCTCTTCAAGAGTTCTGCGAGGTGCGAGTTGGGCGTCTATACCAATCGCTGTTCGTTCAGCCAACAGAGGGGGGGCGCGGCCAAATATGCGTAGTAGTACGATCGGCTTCCGTCTTGCAGCTGATATATCGAATTAACGTAAAGTGAAGGTCAAATATGTCTCGATTAAATGTGCTTGAAGTGACCGATAACGCCTTTAACTTATCGTACGTAGCTTCATCGATCGGAAGTAGCGTGAGTCGGTCGGGTGCGCGATTCCTTAGACATCGCCGTCGCGTCGACGATCAAGTGCCTCAAACCTGATGCCTTGATCACGGCTGTGTGTCTGGCTGCCTCAATCCGCTTACGCGCGAGATTGATTTTGTCAACGCGTAATTTTGACAATCTGTATAGATTTATGTTCTGTTTTAGCTAGACAGCATCGCTATTTATAACAACCACAGGTAGTTGTTTCGGCATGAAATTTCGCGGCATTAATTTAGGATTGAACTTGCCTGGACGTCAAAATCCATGGGCATTATTTCTCTTATTATTCTCAATTGTGTCGTTGTTTCAAGGCGTCACGACGACCCATTGGATGGCAAGTCTTAGAGGAGAGGATTCAATTATTCCGCATAAGGACGATTTGACTCGAATCGGGCCGTTTTTAATGAGTAAGATCATAACCAGGAATTCAATCCTTGTCGGATTTGCGAGACCAACTGAGGTGATCACATACAAAGAAGACACCTATGGCTTCGATGTTGCGCCTAGTGTCATCGAAGATCTAATCAGTGAATATTCAGGCCAACCAATTGCATATCTTTCAGTAAGTAAAAATCGTTCGTTGCACGAGATATGGGGGTGCGAGGTAAATGGAATCGAAGTTTTGACTTATGAAAAATCGGTTTCAAATTACAAAAGTAGGGATTATTCACGGTATTCGTGGTTTTTGTCGTCTATCGCATGTGCGATTTGGTTTTTAATATCAATAATTGATTTTAGGGGTATTTACTAAATAGGCTGACAAGGAGAATATCTATGGCCTCTGTGAACGCAGTTTCGGCATCCGGTTTGAGTCAGATCAATCAATGGCTAGCGGCATTAGGAGGCGGCGAGAATGCTAGTAACGTAGCCAATCCGGATTCGTCAACCCTATCTACTACTGGGAACGGTATCCAGATAGGCGCACTCGCGGCTAATGCCCTTCATGTGGTTTCGGACACGGTCGGCGGAATAACGGGGCTTGTTGGAGGCGCTGCCATTTTTCAAGCCGATATTCAACAAGCTATAAAAGATTACGAAACGACCGGCGGTATATCCGGTACTACTACTAAAGCTCTGGTCAGCGATGTTGCGGGTTTGGTATCTGGGGGGCTACTGGTTGCTGTAGCCGCTGCGCAAGCGGCGGGGGCATCTAGCGTTGTCCTTGCAGGGATTGGAACCATTGCCTTGCCCGAGGCATTAGCGTTAGCGGCTGCTACCGGAGTAGCAGCCGTAATCTTAGGGGGTGTTGGTTTGTTACCGAATGACGTCAGCTCAAATATAAGCGGCTCCTCAAATGTGTATTCGGGTTTAAATTTATCTGATCAAACATCCGACCTTACTCTTCCAGCGGTAGTCGTTACTGGCTCATCGCAACCCGATATGACTATCGTTTCAGAAAATGGCATGGTAGTCACCCAAACTTGGCGGAGCGCTGATGACTCGTACACTGAATCAACCACATATACGAGCGTCTCAAGAACCAATATAGCTTCGGAAGTTACTACTGATGTAAATGGCGAGAATGGTCTTAAAACTGTTACGACAATTAACTATAATCCTGGCGGCTCGGAATGCACATTTAATCAAAGCGTCACTTCATCGGTTAATCCTAATGATTTGATTGGCGGTGCAGGTGGCACTGAAACGCAAAGCGGTACAGTGCAGACACTCAGCATAAGCGGTACCGGTTTTAACGCAACACTGTCTGGCGCGGCGATTAATATTTCGGCCGGTGCAAGCGCCGCAATAAGCGGGCACAACAACACAATCACCCAAAACGCCGGCTCTACGGTCACGCTCGATTCTTCTGATAGCAACACAGTTGAGAACGCGGTCACTGGACAGCAGTTCACCATCTCGGACGGTACCATCAGCGCCTCTGGTAACAACGGTCCTTTTGGCGGTGGCGCGACAGACAGTTTTACTACCAACAACGACGGCTCAATGAGCCTTTCTATAAGCAATGCAAGCGGCGCGCTAAGCGACACCGACACTTTCGGTTCAACTGGTGAACTCACGCAAGATCGACAGTTTACCAACGGCTATCTGGCCGACGTAATCAACTATACGAATGGCGTTGAGTCAGGCGAGGATTTCTACAATACGGCGAGCCAGGAAACAGAGGCCCTTTCCGATTTCACCAACGGCACTTCGCAGGTTACCTTTTACACGGGATTGCCGAGCAACGAAACATCGGAAACGGACGCCTTCAGCGGTGCGAACGGAACCGGTACGCGCACTGGGGCTCTGTTCAATCTGACTAACGGGACTTCGCAAGAATACTCGTTCACTGGGTTACCCAGCGGAGAATCGTCCGTCGATCAGTTCTTCAGTGGCACTAATGCTAGTGGAACACAGACCGAGAGCCTTTACGATTTCACCAACGGCACTTCACAGGCGCAATATTTCACGGGCCTGAGCAGTGGAGTGTCGGAACTGATCGAAAACTATATGGGGGCTGACGGCGCCGGCACCGAAACTTCGCAGATCACCGACTTCAGTGCGGGTAATTCACAGGTGAGCACTTACACTGGGTTGGCGAGTAACGAAACATCCGAAACGCAGGCCTTCACTGGCGCCAACGGAACCGGCACCCAGACTGCCGCGCTTTTCAACCTTACCAACGGGACTTCACAAGAGTATTCGTTTACCGGCTTGTCGAGCGGGGAGTCGTCGGTCGACCAATTCTTCAGCGGGACGAACGCCAGCGGCACGCAGACCGAGAGTCTTTACGATTTCACCAACGGGACGTCGCAGGCACAATATGAACCGCCCCGGGAATCGTGGAGGCTGCTTGGTTTAAGTTAATACGGGTTCAACGGCGGATGTTTCAAGTTGCCGGTAGTAGTTTGCCTCAGCTTCAGCGGGCGGGATATAGCCAAGCGGTTCCATCAGCCGATGGTGATTGAACCAGGCCACCCATTCCAGCGTTGCCAACTCGACGGACTCACGTGTTTTCCAGGTGCGGCGATGAATCAGTTCAGCCTTGTACAAGCCGTTGATCGTTTCAGCGAGGGCATTATCGTAGCTATCGCCCCGACTGCCGACCGACGGTTCGATGCCCGCTTCGGCGAGCCGCTCGCTATAGCGAACGCTGACGTATTGCGAACCTCTGTCGGAGTGGTGTATCAGCATTCCGTCGCCGCCTGGTCGCCGTGCGTAAAGTGCCTGTTCAAGCGCATCCAGAACGAAGTCCGTGGTCATCGACGTGCTGACGCGCCAACCAACGATCCGCCGAGCGAACACGTCGATCACGAACGCGACGTACAACCAGCCCTGCCACGTCGAGACGTAGGTGAAGTCCGAGACCCAAAGCTGGTTTGGCCGCGAAGCGTTGAACTGGCGATTGACCCGATCCAGCGGGCGCGGGGCGCAGGCATTGGGGACGGTCGTGCGAACACGCTTGCCTCGCATCACGCCACGCAAACCCAGTCGCCTCATCAATCGTTCAACGGTGCAGCGAGCCACCTCGATGCGCTCCCGGTTCATCTGCTTCCAGACCTTATCCGCGCCGTACACTTGCATGTTGGCCTGCCAGACACGCTTGATCTCGGGTTGCAGAAGTTCATCGCGTATCGCGCGAGCACAGCGCCGCGACGGATCGCGAAGTTGCGCGGCATGACGCCGATAGCCCGACGGGGCAATCCGCAAGACCTTGCAGATCGACTCGACCCCGAAGGTGTCGCGATGCTGATCGACGAAGGCCTTCAGGACTTCAGACGGCGGTCGAGCTCCGCCTGGGCGAAAAACGCGCTCGCCAACTTCAGAATCTCGTTGGCGCGGCGCAGTTCCTTGTTCTCACGTTCCAGCGTCTTGAGGCGTTCACGCTCCGACGTGGTCACGCCTTCGCGCTCGCCGCTGTCGATCTGCTCACGCTTGACCCAGCCCAATAGGGTCTGGCTCGAACAACCGATCATCGGCGCAATGGTTTCAACAGCTGCCCACAGTGACGGGTGCTCGCCACGCTGCTCGCGCACCAGACGAACGGCGCGCTCTCGGACTTCAGGGGAAAATTGGCTTGGCTTGCTCATGGCTCCATTCTGGTAAGAAGCCGTTATGACGGGGAAGCTGGCTGCACCGGATATCCAAGATCCGTGAGGCGTTTTAGTAATCGCTTAACGGTGCTCTGCATGTCGTGCCGGGTGAAATAGTCTGCACCGAGATCTGCGTATTCCACGCCATTGCGAAGCATGTGCCACGCTGCGGTGAGCATCGACGCAGCCACTGCGATGATTGCTTTCTTTGAACCGCGCCGCGCCTTGACGCGAGTGAACTGGGCGAACAGGTAGCTGTTCTTCGTACGTACTGCGGCCCATGCGGCAGTCACGAGTGCCGTCTTGAGCCATGTGCCGCTCTTGCGGACACGCGTACTGCGGCGCTTACCGGCGCTCTCATCATTGCGGGGACACAGTCCGGCCCACGATATGAGGTGAGCGGAATCGGGAAAGCGCGTCATGTCGACCCCAATCTCGGCCACCAGGACCCGCGCGGTCAGGTCACCGACGCCGGGAATGGTTCTTAGCAGTTGAACGTGCTGCCGGATTGGCGTCAGAGCAAGTCCCACGGCGGCATCCAGTTCAGTCAGCGCGTGCTCAAGGGCGTCGATGAGCTGCAAATGCAGCGCGAGCATCGTACGGTGATGTGAAGTTATGCGGCCGCGCAATGCTTCGCGTAGTTCACTCGTCTTCTTGCGCGCGTGACCTTGCGCCAGTGCCGCGAGCAGCACCGGATCGTTCTCGCCCGAGATGATGGCCTTCAGAATCGCGCGTCCGCTGCCGCCAAGTACGTCAGAAAGGACACTGCCCAGTTTGAGATTGGCATCCTCGAGCACCTTCTGGACACGCAGACAATGCTGGGCGATCTCGCGCGTCAGCTGTTTGCGTGTGCGTGTCAGATCACGTAACTCCTGGATCGCGGCCGGCGGGACGAAGCTGGAGCGGATCAGCCCGTGTGCGAGCAGGTCTGCGATCCACGTCGCATCGTTCACATCGGTTTTGCGGCCAGGCACGTTCCGAATATGCGCAGCGTTGCCCAGCACGAGTTCGAAGGAGCCCTCGAGAACGTGCCACACTGGCTTCCAGTAAACGCCGGTGGCTTCCATTGCCACGTGGGAACAGCCATGGACGGCCAGCCAGTCCGACAGCGCCAGCAATCCCTTAGTGGTACTGCAAAATCTCTGCACTTCACGGTGCTCCGGCGCAGACACACAACGGACGCAGGCGACGATGATGTCCTTATGTATGTCCAGCCCGGCACAGCGCGGATAGAGTACCTGCATGCTGCCCTCCTGCAAGATAGAGAATGGCAGCGGCGACAACCCTCGTTATCGGATTCTGGTAAGCGTGCTCCGGCAGGGCGACATTTGCCCTCGGTCACAATTCGGGGTGCTCGCAGGGTTGCGGGTCCAACTCTCAAACGGGCTCAGTGCACCAGATAATGGGCCGACCTCGACCACCGCTGCCTCGTAATCGTATTCCTTCCCAGATCCGCCTGCAGCAGTCGTGCGCTTCATCCTTCGGGGTCGGGAAAAACCCGATGAATCACTCTCAAGAGTTGGAGCCTCCACCAAATCCGGGGCGGTTCAATATTTCACAGGCCTAAGCAGTGGAGTGTCGGAACTGATCGAGAACTATATGGGGGCTGACGGCGCTGGCGCCGAAACGTCGCAGATCACCGACTTCAGTGCGGGTAATTCACAGGTGAGCACTTACACTGGGTTGGCGAGTAACGAAACATCCGAAACGCAGGCCTTCACTGGCGCCAACGGAACCGGCACCCAGACCGCAGCGCTTTTCAATCTCACCAACGGGACTTCGCAAGAGTACTCGTTCACGGGGCTGTCCAGCGGAGAGTCGTCGCTCGACCAATTCTTCAGCGGGACGAACGCCAGCGGAACGCAGACCGAGGGCCTTTACGATTTCACTAACGGCACTTCGCAGGCGCAATACTTCACTGGCTTGGGCAGTGGGATCTCGGAATTGGTCGAGAACTATATGGCGACCAACGGCACCGGAACCGAATCTTCGCAGATCACTGACTTCAGTGCGGGTAACTCGCAGGTGACAACGTTCACCGGCTTGGCGAGTAACGAAACATCAGAAACTCAGGCCTTCACTGGCGCCAACGGAACCGGCACCCAGACCGCAGCGCTTTTCGACCTCACCAACGGGACATCGCAGGAATACTCGTTCACTGGTTTGTCCAGTGGGGAGTCGTCCGTGGACCAATTCTTCAGTGGAGCAAACGCGAGTGGAACGGAGACCGAAGACCTCTACGATTTCACTAACGGCACGTCGCAGGCGCAATTCTTTACTGGCCTCGGCAGCGGGGTTTCGGAACTGGTCGATAACTATAAGGCGGCCAATGGAACCGGCGCTGAATCTTCGCAGATTGTAGATTTCAGTGCGGGTAACTCGCAGGTGAGCACTTTCACCGGACTGCCGAGTGGCGAGACATCGGAAACGCAAGCCTTTACCGGCGCGAACGGAACCGGCACCCAGACCGCGGCTCTCTTCAATCTCTCCAATGGGACATCGCAGGAGCTCCTCTACACTGGGCTGTCCAGCGGGCAATCCGTGGAAGATGTTTTCTACAGCGGGACGAACGCTAGCGGAACGCAGACCGAGGACCTGTTCGACTTCGTCAATGGCACGTCGCAGGCGAATCTGTTCTCTGCGGGGGGTAAGTACGCGGGAACGCAGATTTACTACGGTGCGAATGGAACAGAGAGCTATCAGGCAAGCTTTAACACGGGAACAGGTCAGGAAACCCAAGAGGACATTTTTGGTGGTGGAACGACAGAGACCGAGCGGCTGCTCTTTAATGCAGGCGATCAGAATGCGGCCTACGCGCTGTATTTCAGCGGCAACAACGTAATCCAGGACATCAGCTACAACACGGTAGGCCAGGAGATGGAGAGCGTTCTCTATGGCACGAATGGAGTGGAAACTGAAGCTGACCTATTCAATCCAGGAGCGCAATACGCTTACGAGAAAGTATTATTCAGCGGCGGAGACTACGCGTCGCAGGTCGATATGTTTAACCAGAGCACCGGTACAGAGACCTCAGCTTCTATGTTCAATTCCTTGACCGGTTCGGAAACGGGATATTACATTGGCGGTGACAATAACTCCGATCGTATGCTGGCGGATTCAGAAGGATGGGGAGCCACAATTGTCAGTGGCGGCTATGGCTTTTACGGCGGCTACGGCTTCGCCGGCAGCGCGAGCACGGTCCAGGCGGCGGTAGGCAGCAACATCGGTTCAATCGCCCAAGCGGATCTGGCGAAAGGTGATCAGGCGGGTGCAACTGCAGCCGAATCCGGTCTCCATCAAGCCTACGAAACGGCGATGTCCACACCCACCGCCGGAACCGGCATGTCGATGCTCGAAGGGGCGAAGTGGGATAGCAATGTCATCACCTGGAGCCTCGCCGGCACACCGGGCGCAAGTAACTCGCAAGCGGGTGCTGCAGCAGACAGCGCCTACGAGACCGATCTCCAGCAGGCATTCGCCACATGGTCGGCTGCGTCTGGCATCACGTTCGAGGAGGTTTCGGGTTCGGCCCAATCGGACATCAGCGTTGGCTTCGGCGAGCTCAATACCGCGAGCACGGGCGTGGTGGGCTACACCGCCTACCAGGCCAAGAACGGACAAATGGCTGGGGCCAACATCGAACTGGAAGATCCGAACCAGGACGCGTTGGTCGCAGGCGCCAGCGGTCAACTCACGTACTCCGGAACCGACGCAACGCTCGAGCAGGTCATGCTGCACGAGATCGGGCATGCATTCGGGTTGGCCGACAACGCCGACCAGAACTCGATCATGTACTACGACCTGGGTTCGAATAACCGGACGCTCGACAGTACGGATATTGCTGGCATCCAGTCGACGTACAGCCCGGGATTGTCCTCGAGCGCCGCCGCATCTACCGCGTCCAACACGTCGGGAAGTCAGATCGACCAGTTGATCCAGGCGATGGCGTCGTACGCTCCCATGCCGGCCGGTATCACGAGCCTTGCGGCCATCCAGCAACTGAACGCACAGCCCATGCTCGCTGCATCCGTGCACTAGGCTTGATCTAGCGACACTGAATTACCCTGATGTCCTCGCAAGCACAAGCGCGCGATGACATCAGGATAACTAATTGTATTTATAGAATATTTCTCGTGGTGAACGCTGCGGGAATTACCGGATCTTCTGTGGTCAACAAGCTTCATCTCATTTCGGGTCTGCCCCGTTCCGGATCGACTCTGCTGTGTGCTTTGCTGCGCCAGAATCCGCGTTTCACGGCGGCGATGACCAGTCCCGTCGCCTCTCTGTGCGGAACGATGCATAAAAAAATGTGTGGGGGCGAGTTTGCCGTGTTCTTTGACGACGCAAAGCGCGCCGCCATGCTGCGTGGCGTTTTCGACAGCTACTACGCAGGCATTCAGCCGAGCGAGGTCGTGTTCGATACCAATCGAATCTGGACGGGAAGTGCGGCGCTGCTGAAGGCGCTATATCCCGAATCCCGCATTATTTGCTGCGTGCGCGACATCGGTTGGATTATTGACAGCGTAGAGCGAATGCTGGCGAAGAATCCCCTTCAACTGTCCCGCATGTTCAATTTCCAGCCGGGTTCTTCTGTTTATGCCCGCGTGGAAACGCTCATGAATTCGGAGAACGGTTTGATCGGCTTGCCATGGAGCAATCTGCGCGAAGGGTGGTTCGGTGACGAGGCGAAACGGCTGATCGTCGTGCCGTACGATCATCTGGTGCGTGCGCCGGAGCAGACCCTGCGTGGACTCTATGACGAACTTGGCGAACCCTGGTTCAGTCACGACCTGGACCACGTGGCATATGACGAGCCTGACTACGACGCACTGCTGGGTATGCCCGGATTGCACAAGGTCAGGGCGAAGGTCGAGCATCGGGCACGCAAGCCATCTATTCCACCTGATCTTTTCGCGAAGTACGCGCATACCCACTTCTGGGAAAAGCCGGAACTCAATGTGCATCGCGTCCGGATACTGTAGGACGTGAATATGCATACGCACAACGCACAAATAGGCTGCTGCTACTGGCTCACCGGATTGTCAGGCGCAGGAAAGTCGACGATTGCGACGCACGCCGCACGCAACCTGCGAGCGCACGGATACCGCGTGTCCGTGCTGGACGGAGACGAACTGCGCACGGGACTCAACCGTGACCTTGGCTTTGCGAGGGAGGACCGCGCCGAGAACGTGAGGCGCATCGGCGAAGTGGCGCGATTGATGGTCGACACGGGCCTCATCGTTCTGGTCAGCGCGATTTCTCCATACCAGGCCGACCGGCAAGTCGCGCGCCGACGGATTGGTGACCACCGTTGCTTCCCAGTCCTCATCGATACGCCTCTGCAAACGTGTATCGAACGCGACCCCAAGGGACTGTACGCACGCGCGAGGGCTGGCGAGATCAAGGGGCTGACCGGGTGGGACGATCCATATGAACCGCCTTGCGCGCCAGACATTTCGATCGCGACCAAAAGCGTGTCCGCCGAAGCGGCGGCACTGCAGATTGAACAACACTACCGGCAATTGAACCATGGGTATTGAAGAGCAACCGGCACAGATGGAAGATGCTGGCCTGTTGGCACTGGTGCTCATTGCACGCTTTCATGGCATAGCCACCGACCCGTCGCAACTCAAGCATGCCGCGGCAGTCACAAGCGATGCATTTTCCGAAGCGCAACTTGTGTTGTCCGCACGCGGTATCGGGCTTAAGGCGCGCGCCGTTGCATTAATGCCAGAACGCCTCGCGCAAACACCGTTCCCGGCACTTGTATTGGATCGCACGGGCAGACACTTTATTCTGGCTGGTTCAGACGGCAAGACAGCGCTGGTATTGGAACCCGGCATGCAGTCGCCCGCTGTGCGACCAATCGACGAGGTCATTGAGCGTTCCAGTGGCCGGGTCCTACTGTTCACATCAAGGGCGTCGCTGGCGGGCGAACTGGCCCGTTTCGACTTCTCCTGGTTCATTCCTGCCGTCGTCAAGTATCGGCGGCTGCTTCTCGAAGTCCTCGGTGTTTCGCTCGTCTTGCAACTCTTTGGACTGGTATCGCCGCTGATGTTCCAGGTGGTGATGGACAAGGTTCTCGTCAACCGGACGTACAGCACACTCAACGTAGTGTGTGTGGCGCTGCTGGTGAGTTCGGTATTCGAGGTACTGCTTACCGGGCTGCGCAATTACGTGTTCGCGCACACCACAAACCGCATCGACGTCGAGTTAGGGGCTCGGCTTTTCCGTCACCTCGTCGCGTTGCCGCTGGCTTACTTCGGAGCGCGCCGAGTGGGCGATACGGTTGCCCGCGTCCGTGAGCTCGAGAACATCCGGAACTTCCTGACCGGACAGGCGCTGACCGCACTTATCGACCTGACGTTCTCGTTCATCTTCCTCGCCGTGATGTGTCTTTACAGCGTCTGGTTGACATTGGTCGTCGCTATCTCGCTGCCGGTCTACGGGGCGATCTCGGCGGGTCTGACGCCAGTTCTCCGCAGTCGCCTGAACGAGAAGTTTTCCCGTGGGGCGGACAACCAGTCCTTCCTTGTCGAGGCGGTCTCGGGCATCGAGACGGTCAAGGCGATGGCCGTGGAACCGCAGTTCATCAAGCGCTGGGAGACGCAGTTGGCCGCGTATGTCAGTGCGGGCTTTCGGGTGAGTTCGCTGGGCAATGTGGGGCAGCAACTCATCCAGTTGGTCGGCAAGCTAGTGACGCTGAGCACCTTGTTTCTGGGCGCGAAGCTGGTTATAGACGGCAAGCTGACCGTTGGAGAACTGATTGCCTTCAACATGATGTCGCAACGGGTGAGTGCGCCGGTACTCAGGTTGGCGCAGCTCTGGCAGGATTTCCAGCAAGTTGGCATTTCGATGAGTCGCCTGGGCGACATTCTGAATTCCCGCACAGAACTGCCGCAAAGCCGTCAGGCGCTTCCTGCCCTCAAGGGCGATATCAGCTTCGACAATATCCGTTTCCGTTATCGCCCGGACGGGCCACCGATTCTTGACAGCGTCGGACTGAATATAGCCGCGGGGCAGGTAATCGGTATCGTGGGTCGCTCTGGGTCTGGCAAAAGCACGCTGACGAAGCTGCTGCAACGACTGTACATCCCGGAGCAGGGCACCGTTCGAATCGACGGTATCGATCTGGCCCTGGCCGATCCCGCGTGGTTACGTCGCCAGATCGGCGTCGTGCTGCAGGAGAACCTGCTCTTCAACCGTTCGATCCGGGACAACATCGCGTTGACCGATCCCGGGGCACCGCTCGCCGCGGTGATCGCAGCCGCGAAATTTGCCGGTGCGCACGACTTTATCTGTGAGCTGCCGGAAGCCTACGACACGATGGTCGGTGAGCACGGTTCGAACCTGTCCGGTGGCCAGCGGCAGCGTCTGGCAATCGCACGCGCGCTCCTGACCAATCCGCGCATCCTGGTCTTTGACGAAGCAACGAGTGCGCTGGACTTTGAAACTGAGCGAGTGATCCAGAACAACATGAAGGCAATGTGCGCAGGACGCACGGTGATCATCATTGCCCACCGGCTGACGGCGGTGCGGCATGCTGACCAGATCGTAGCGATGGATAAAGGCCAGATCGTCGAGCAGGGAAACCACGAAGCATTGCTGCGGCTCGGCGGCTACTACGCGCACCTCGTATCGCTGCAGGACGGCTGACCATGAAATTCTTGCGATTGCAGGCGTTGAGCGATTTATTCGACCGCTATGCCGCTATGCCGCTGTGTTCCGCAGTGCCTGGACTGTACGCGATCAGTTTGACTCTGCCGCCCGTGCTGAGCATGAGCTTGCGTTCCTCCCCGCACAGCTTGAACTGGTTGAAACACCGGTGCATCCGGCGCCACGCTGGGCGATGCGCAGTATTGTGATTTTCACGGTACTGGTTCTGCTGATTGGTATCGTTGGCAGACTGGATATCGTCGTGTCGGCATCGGGCAAATTTGTACCTGATGCGCGCATCAAGGTGATCCAGCCGGCCATGACGGGCGTGGTCCGCGAGATTCTGGTCCACGACGGCGAGCGCGTGACTGCGGGCCAGTTGCTCATGAAACTCGACACGACGCAGGCGGCGGCCGACGCCGACAAAGCACAGTCATCGAAACTCGATGCCCAACTCGGAGCTGCCCGCGCGAATGCGCTTCTCGCTGCGTTACATGACAATCGGCCACCAGTGGTTAAGCACGTCGAAGGCGCTACCGATGACCGGATGCAAGAAGCGCAGCGCCTGGCTGAAGGCGCATTCCTCGAATACCAGGACAAAGTCGACAGCGCTCGCGCTGAGCTGCTCAAGCGGGAGGCGGAACTCGACAGCACCCGTCAGGAGGTCGCGAAACTCCAGGCAACGGCGCCTCTTGCCCGTCAGCAGGCGAACGAATACAAATCGCTCGCGGGGGATAAATATGTTGCGCAGACTGACTATCTCGACAAGGAGCAGACGGCACTCGGTCAGGAGCACGAACTACCCGCACAACAGAGTCACGCGCGCGAACTGGCTGCGGGTATTGCGGAGCAGCGTGCGGAGATCGAATCTGCCTCGTCGAAATTCCGCAGAGACCAACTTGATGAACTGGAAAAGGACACGCAGCAGGTCGCTCAAAACCGGGATGACGAGACCAAGGCGCAAACCCGTCAGGCGTTGTTAAGCCTGAGCGCACCGGTTTCAGGGACCGTTCAGCAACTGGCTGCGCATACCCTCGGCGGCGTTGTGACGACGGCTCAATCCCTGATGGAGATCGTGCCGGACGACACGCTGGAAGTGGAGGCTCAACTCCAGAACAAGGATATAGGCTTCGTGGATGCCGGCCAGGCTGTCGCTGTCAAGGTCGAAGCGTTTCCCTATACGCGCTACGGGTTTATCACGGGGACGGTCGTGTCGGTGTCGAACGATGCAGTCCAGGACAAGAAGCTTGGCCTGACTTTCCCGGTTCGAATCCGGCTGTCGACCAACCGGATTCGCGTGGAGAAAAAATGGATCAGACTCACCCCCGGCATGGAAGTCACAGCCGATATCAAGACCGGCAAACGCAGCGTGGCAGGGTACTTCCTTGGTCCATTGATGGAAAGCGCCCAGGAGAGCATGCGTGAGCGCTAAGCAACTGCTGGTGACTATGGTGGCGACGGGGCTGTTTATGGCGACATCGAGCGCGGAGGCTTTCGATGTGCTTCGCACTGAAGTGGGGATCTCGCCGACCCCCGCCGGTGCAATGGTGCCGGATGCGGTTGGATGCCAATTCGGCTTGCTATCCAGGCCACTTCTATTGACGGAAGCGATTGAGCGCGCGTTGTGCGGCAATCCTAAAACGCGGGAAGCTTGGGCAGACGTGAAGATTCAGGCGGCAGGCCTCGGCGTCGCACGCTCGGCGTATTTGCCCACTATTTCCGGCAACGGACAGGTCATGCGCGACAATGCTGTCACTGACGTCACAGGCCATCCGACACTGAGCTCGGCAACACTCGCGACCATCAATACCGAAAGCGTGTCGTTGAACTGGACACTCTATGACTTTGGCGCTCGCGCAGCGGCCGTTCGCAACGCGTCAGCACTGCTCGCCGCAGCCCGGTCGACCGAGAATGCGACGCTCCAAAGTCTCTTTGTGGCAGTTGCGAAGGATTATTACGCTGCACAGGCCGCCGCGGGTGCGCTCGCCGTCGCGTTGGATATTGAACGCATGGCTGGCGACAGCGCGAAGGCCGCGTCTGCACGTGTCGACAGAGGTATAGCGCCCATCTCGGACGCACTGCAGGCGCAGACGGCCTATACACAGGCCGTGCTGAGCCGTAACAAGGCTCAAGGGACATGGCAAGCGGCTGCAGGAACGCTCGCCTCCGATATGGATCTCTTGCCAGACGTACCCGTTGTCCTGCCGGTCGTAACAGATGGCGTGCAGCCTGACGCGGCTTTCACGCAATCGGTGGGCGAACTGATTGAGGATGCCCGCCGCGACCACCCCACGGTCCTGGCGGCGCTGGCACAAGCGGATGCGGCGGCCGCAAAAGTAGACCAGACTCGCGCGCAGGGCCTGCCGAACCTCAGCCTCGTGTCGAAATACAGCCGGGACAATCAGCCGGCCAGTCTGGGATTGGGCATTCCGGAATACCCTGCAAGCGGACACGAGTGGTATGTGGGTGTACAGGTGACAATTCCATTCTTCGAAGGCTTCAATCGCACGTATCAGGTCCGGCAGACGCAGGCGCAGCTCGAACAGCAGCAGGACGCGCTCGATGACGCGCGCCAGCAGGTCGGGTTGGAGGTCTGGAACAGCTACCAAGCCGTGCAGACTTCGACAGACAGCGTAAAGGACAGCGCAACGCTGCTTGATATTGCGCAACGATCGTTTGTTGCGGCTCAGCATCGATATCAGGCCGGCGTAGGCAATATTCTTGAATTGCTGAATGCGCAGACAGCGCTGGCGAACGCGCAGCAGCAGCGTGTACAGGCGCTTGCAGACTGGCGCGCTGCGCGGTTGAGGCTTGCCGGGAGTCTTGGACGACTCGATACCGCTGACATGCGATGACCCGTTCCGGGATGAATCCATGCGCGTTATCAGCCTGCCCAAAGCGAACGCTAGAGAGGTGAGAGACTATGAGTAAGCGTGAAAAAACCACTGTGGAAATCGAGCATGAATTTGATTCTGCCGAAGTGCCGAGCGCCAACATCAAGGCAATGCGGCCGTTTTCGGAATTGCTGGAAAAAAAAACGCATGGGCCGTCCACCCAAGGACAGCCCGAAAGTGCTTGTGACAAGCCGCTACGACGCTGACATCATTGAGCGGTTAAGGGCTAAGGGTGACGGGTGGCAAACACGCATGAACGATGCACTACGTACGTACCTGATGGAGCACGAGCTATAACGTGGACTTATTCGACCGGTTCTCTCGTGTCTTTTGTTCGGGCGAGCGGATCGGTTGAATAGATGGCACTATGGTGAGTGGAAAAAAGCGCCTTCGTGAGCGACTATTACGCCGCTTATGTCATCGACCCTGACGGGTACCGAATCGAGGCTTATTGCGGACGACCTGTTTCGTAGCGTCAGGGATTACCAATGGAACTGTCTGGGCTTTAATCGCCTCTCCAGCCCGTCACCCTAATAAATCCCCATCGCTCCTTCCACACTTCGCACCATGGACAACAAGCGCGGCCCGACATCGCGCTCCAACTGTCCGTCCTTGAGCAGGTAAGAAGGCACGCCGCAGTTGAACACTAGAATCTCGCCGTCGGCCGATGGCCTCATCGGCACGGCCACGGCGTGCACTTCGCGTCGCAGATCGCCGTACGACACGCAAAAGCCGCGTTCATGAAAATAGTCGATGCTCTGCAGCACCCGGTCCCGGAAGGTGTTCCATTCGTCGGGCGTCTTGACTGAGATCTCATTTAATAGCGCCTCGCGCCGTTCGCCCGGCAGCGCCGCGAGAAGGGCGCGGCCCATGGCGGTGCGAACAATCGGATAGCTCAAGCCGATGTCCGCGGGCAAGCCGAGCGGCGTGCTGCTGCGGCTGCTTTCAAGGTACACCACGTTCAGCCGGTCGCGCATGCCAAGCGACACCGAACCGCGGATGTGGTCCGCCAGCTCCTTCATCGACGGTCGCGCGATCTGCCGCACGGCGAGACTCGCGAGCAACGGATAGCCGAGCGACAGCACGGCCGAGCCGAGCTGGAACTTGTTGTTCATCCGGTTCACGCGCAAGTAGCCGAGCCTCGTCAGCGTGTACGTGAACCGCGAGATCGTGGCCTTGGTCATGCCGGTGCGCGCCGCAAGTTCAGCGTTGCCAAGCTGCGAATCGCGCGGCGTGAACGTATGGAGTATGTCAAGGCCGCGCGCCAGCGTGGTGGCGAATTGCCGGTCGCCGTCGAATTCATCGGGAACATAGCGCGCCTTCGAATCCAGATAATCGCTCGCGATCGGTGCCGTTTCCGGCGTCTTATTGCGGTCCATGGTGCCTCCTCCAATTGCCTCATTTTGCTCCGCGTGTTCTGCATATTCAAACTCTGTTCAGCATAGTCGAACACCGAGCGCCTTTTTGTTCGGAAAGTTCGATAGTGAAGCCATAAGCCGAACACATGACGGAGACAGCAATGGGCAGACAAATTCTTGAATTCGACGCTGAGGTCGATACGTTCAATTCACTACTCGCCGATATAACGCGTTTCGTGCGAGAAGAGGCGATTTCGCGCGAAAACGAGATCGAGCAGGCGGATCAGGTCCCCGCGGATCTCGTCGAGCGGATGCGCGAACTCGGCTACTTCGGCTGGAGCATCCCGCGCGATTTCGGCGGTGCAGGCCTTTCGACGGAACAACTTGTTCGCGGTGCGTTCGCGCTTTCGCAAGCGTCGGTCGCGTTTCGAGCGCGCGTGGGGACGAACACGGGCATCGGCTCCGAGGCACTCGTCGCGGACGGCACGGACGACCAGAAGCAGCGTTACCTGCCGCTACTTGCATCGGGGTTGATGACCGGCGCGTTCGCGCTGACCGAGCCGGATGCCGGGTCCGACGCGACCGCGCTACAGACAACCGCCCGGCGCGACGGCGACCACTATGTGCTCGACGGCAACAAGTGTTTCATCACGAATGCGCCCATTGCTGATCTCTTCACGGTCATGGCCCGCACCGATCCGTCAATCCCGGGGGCAGGCGGCATTTCCGCGTTCCTGGTTGAGCGTGGCACGGCCGGCCTTTCGACGAGCGAGCCGTATCAGAAGATGGGACAGGCGGGTTCTCCCGTCGGCGATGTGCATTTCAAAGCGTGCCGCGTGCCGGCGGCGAACCTGATTGGTGGAATTGAAGGGCAGGGATTTCGCACGACGATGAAGGTGCTGAACAAGCAGCGCATCCACCTTGCCGCGCTGTGCACAGGTCCCGCTATCCGCATGCTCGACGAAGCGGTTGCTTATACGTCCACTCGCGAGCAGTTCGGCAAGCCAGTCTCCGACTTCCAGCTCGTGCAGGCGCTGATAGCCGAATGCCAGACGGAGATCTATGCGGCCCGCTCGATGATTCTCGACACCGCGCGCAAACGCGATGCCGGCGAGGACGTCGCGCTGGAAGCATCAATGTGCAAGATGTTCGCCTCTGAGATGTGCGGGCGGGTTGCGGACCGGGCCGTGCAGATGCTCGGCGGACGCGGTTATCTCGCGGGCAATGCAGTGGAACGGTTCTATCGCGATGTCCGCGCATTTCGCATCTATGAAGGCACCACGCAGATCCATCAATTGAACATCGCGAAGATTACGCTGCGGCGCGCGGCAGAGGCTAAGGAAGCGCAGGCGAAGGACAGCGTCGGCACGACTGCTGCGCGTGCCGCATGAGCGCCGCCATGCAACCATCAATGACGCTGCCACACGCGCTCGACATAGAGCGGCTGGTCAGTCCACGTTCGATC
Organism: Caballeronia sp. SBC1; assembly: GCF_011493005.1. Lineage (NCBI taxonomy): Bacteria > Pseudomonadati > Pseudomonadota > Betaproteobacteria > Burkholderiales > Burkholderiaceae > Caballeronia > Caballeronia sp. SBC1. The sequence continues at coordinate 120,310 of NZ_CP049157.1, read as the reverse complement.
GCGATCATCGGTGCGTCGAACGATCCTAAATCGATCAGCGGCCAGCCGATGCGCTTTCTCATGCAGCACAGCTATCAAGGCGTGCTGTATCCGGTGAACCCCAAATACGCTGACATTGCGGGGGTTGCGTGCTACGCAAGCATTGAGAGCCTGCCCACAACGCCCGATCTCGCGTTGATCCTCGTCGCCGCGCGGCGCGTGCCAGACATGTTGCGCGAGTGCGGCAAGAAAGGCATCCGCTACGCGATTGTCTACAGCTCGGGCTTCGCCGAAGCGGGCGTTGCCGGGGCCGCGCTGCAACGTGAATGCACGTCGATTGCGAAGGCTTTTGGCCTTCGCATCATCGGACCGAATTGCCAGGGTCTCGTCAGCACGGACACTGGCGTCTACGCAGGTTTCGGCGCGCCATTTGGCGTCGATTATCGGCCCGGGGGCCTCTCGCTGATTTCGCAGAGCGGCGGGTTCGGCTGCGCGCTGTTGCTCATGGCCGACGAACTCGGCATCGGCTTGCGGCATTTCATCACGACCGGCAACGAAGCTGATGTGAGTCTGCTCGACCTTGTCGACGCTTGCATCGACGATACAAAAACGTCGCTGATTGCTACGTACATCGAAGGATTGAAGGATGCGGGGCGGCTCGTTGAAGTCGCAACCCGCGCCCTCGATGCTGGCAAGCCGCTCCTCGCGTGGAAGGTCGGCAATACCACAGATGGCGCGAAGGCGGCCGCTTCGCATACGTCGAATCTCGGCGGTGCGTCAACGTTATATCGCACGGCGTTCCGTCAGACGGGCGTGATCGAAGTCACGGACGTGGCCGATCTCGGCGACTACGCGAAGGCGTTCGAAGCGGGACGCCTGCCGGGCGGCAACCGGATCGCCGTCGTGACGCTCTCGGGCGGCGCCGGCATTCTCATCACCGATGCATGCAGCGAACGGGGCATGACGCTTCCGCCTTTGTCTCCGCAGACGCTCGCCGCGCTCGAGCCCATCGTGCCGTCGTTTGCGTCGCTGAATAATCCCGTTGACCTGACCGCGGGCATCCTCGCCGAGCCAAAGATATTTGCCGATGCCCTGCAGATCATCGCCGACGATCCCGGCATCGACTCGATCGCGATCATGGCGGCGGCTGCGAGCGGCGAGGTCGCGCTCGCGATGGCCGAGGCGATCGTGCGTGTCTACCGCGCGACCAACAAGCCGATGATGCTCGCCTGGAATGCGCGCCGCGACATGGCGAGCGAAGCGTACGACGTGATCGAGCAGAGCGGCGTGCCGCTCTATGCAACGCCCGTGCGCTGCGGGCGCGCTTTCGCGGTGCTGTCGAACTATGCGCAGGCACGCCGCGCCCAGGCGGCGGCACGACTCGCGCCGGCACCTGTGCGCCGTCATGTCAGGGAAGCGCACGCGTTGCTCGCCGAGAGTCCGGGCTACCTGACGGAGCACGCGGCGCAGGCGCTCCTTTCGCACTATGGGATCGACACACCCAAGGGCGCGCTCGCTCGCAACCAGGACGAAGCGCGGTCGATCGCGCGGTCGATCGGTTTTCCACTTGTCATCAAGGTCCAGTCGCCCGATATCCCGCACAAGACCGAAGCTGGCGCGGTGCGCGTCGGCATTCGCGACGAGGCGATGCTCGCGGACGCGTTCGATGAAATTGTCGCGAACGCACGGCACCATGTTTGCGGCGCGCGGATCGACGGTGTGCTCGTGCAGGAAGAGATTCGCGATGCGGTGGAGATGATCGTCGGCATAGAGAATGATCCGTCGTTCGGACCTGCTGTGATGTGCGGACTCGGCGGGATCTACGCCGAGGTGCTGAAGGACGTGGCGTGGCGCCTCGCTCCGGTCTCACGCGCTGACGCGCACGCGATGATCCGCGAACTCCGTGCATACGCAATACTCAACGGCGCGCGCGGCAAGCCACCGGGTGATATCGATGCACTGGCCGACGCAATTGTTGCAATGTCCGCGATGGCACTCGACCTCGCACCGGGTCTGAAGGAGTTCGACATCAACCCGCTGTTTGTTCTGCCTGCAGGCAAGGGCGTACGCGCGGGCGATGCGCTTGCGCGTTGCCTGCCGCCACCCACGGCCGCTGGCAGCGAGGCACATGAAAGCGAGCATTGCGCCCAGGCTGTTATCGACGGATAGTGTTCCCGAGTTCTCCCGGCCGCTTTGAAACCGGGCGTCGCCGAGACACCGCGACGCTCAACGTCAGTTCGCATTCTTCGCGAGACCATCATGCACAGCCAACCGCAAACCGGCGCAGCGACCTCCGGCGACACTACGGCCGACGAAGTCGAGCGTACCTATCGCAAGGTGTTTTTCCGGCTGATTCCGCTACTGTTTCTCTGCTACGTGATCAGCTATATCGACCGTGTGAACATCAGCTTCGCCAAGCTGCAGTTCATGCACGACCTCGGCTTTTCCGAGTCGACGTACGGCCTGGGCGCGGGCCTGTTCTTTATCGGCTACGTGCTCTTCGAGGTGCCGAGCAATCTCTGGATGCAACGCGTCGGCGCGCGCCGCACGCTCCTGCGCATCATGTTCGCGTGGGGGCTCGCGTCGAGCCTGATGATGTTCGTTCGCACACCGACACAGTTCTACGCCATGCGGTTTTTGCTGGGTGTCACCGAAGCGGGCTTTTTCCCCGGGATCATCTTCTATCTGAGCTGCTGGTTTCCGGGTGCCCGGCGCGCACGCGTCACCGCATTCCTGATGATGGCCACCGCTGTGGCGGGGATCATTGGTGGCCCGATGTCGGGGTTCATCATGACGCGACTGGCAGGGGTGGGCGGTTTGCCCGGCTGGCAGTGGCTCTTCCTTCTGGAAGGCGTGCCCGCTGTCACGCTCGGCATCTTCGCTTTTTTCTATCTCGGCGATTCGCCCGCGGAGGTTCGATGGCTCAGCGACGGCGAGAAGGCGTTGATATCGCGTGAACTCCTTGCCGACGAACAGTCGAAGCGCTCCGGCCATCTCGACGGACTGCGTGGCGCGCTCGCCAATCCGCGTGTCTATCTTGCGGCGCTCGTCTATTTCGCCGTGATGATGCCGTTCAATGCAATCGGCTTCTGGGCGCCGACGATTATTCGCGATTTGGGCGTCGCGAACGTGCTCAATGTCGGCTTGCTGTCGGCCCTCGTGTTCATTGCGGCAGCGATCGGGACTTACGTTGTTGGAGCGAGTTCCGACCGGATGATGGACCGCCGCTGGCACGTGGCGGGCAGCGCGGCCGTGACGGCACTCGCGTTTGCGCTGCTGCCCATAGCGGGCCACAACGTGACGATCGGCGTGTGTCTGCTCGCATTGGCGGCAGCGGCGTCGTATGGCTGTTTCGTCGTGTTCTGGACGATACCGCAGACATTCTTGCCGCGCTCATCGGCGGCTGGCGGCATCGCGATGATCACGAGTCTCGGTGGCACGGGCGGGTTCGTGAGCCCGGCATTCGTGGGCTGGACCAAGATGCATACGGGAAGCGCGGAGGTTGGGTTGATCGGGCTTGCCGTTGTATTGATGGCGGGCGTCGTGTTGATGCTGATCGCCTTCCCCGCCTCGGGGAGCAAGCTCGCGACGGGGCAGCCCGCCGGCAATGCGCCGGCGCAACCGGGCTTTGGAACCACGCAGCGGTAGGAAGCGTCGCCAATGAACCCGCGTGAACAATCTCTTCGACTTACTGAGTCGCTTGAGTCGCTTGAGTCGCAGCACTAGCAGCGCTGGCGGCATCCGCGGCACTCGCCGCACTGTCCGGATTCCGTGGATCGTGCAGCGCGCTATCCGACCAGCCCCCGCCGAGGTCGCCAATCAGGGAAGCGGCATCGAGCAGCCGCGACTCCTGCACGTTCAACGCGGTTTGCTGATTGCTCAACTGGGTCGCTTGCGCGGTCGCCACGGTGGTGTAGTCCACCGTGCCGGCCTGATATTCGTTGAAGGCAATTTCAGCGCCGCGGGTTGCATCGCGCACGGCGGCATCGAGCGCGTCAGACTGCTCGGCGAGAATCCGCAAGCCGGACAGATCATTCTCGACATCTTGAAACGCGGTCAGCACGGTGCCGCGGTAATTCGCGACGGCTGCCTGATAAGCCGCCTTGGCCTTCGCGACTTCACCGCTGCGCTCGCCGCCGTCGAAAATAGTCTCGGTGGCGCTGCCGCCCAGTGACCAAACGTAATTGGCTATATGCAGCAAGCCGCCCAACGGCGACTGCGTGAAGCCGTCCAGCGCGGACAGCGATACCGTCGGGTAATACGCCGCCACCGCGACTCCGATCGCGGCATTCTCGGACGCCATCTGGCGCTCGGCCGTCGCTATATCAGGCCGGCGTTGCAGCAGGGTTGAAGGAACGCCAACCGGAATTGCCGGCAAAGTGGGCATCGCGGTGCTGTGCGGGATGACCAGGTCCTCGGGGTTCTTGCCGACCAGCACCGCAATGGCATGCTCGTATTGGGCGCGTGCCACGCCGAGCGCGATCAGGTTTGACTGCGCGGTTTCGAGTTGAGTGCGCGCGGTGATCACGTCGGAAGGCGCGATGGTGCCGAACTTGTCCTGGTCAGCCACTACGTTCAGATAGTGCTGGTACGCTTTGACCGTCTGCTGCAGCAAGTCAATATTGGCGTCGCTGGTCCGCAAATCAATCACGGCGGTCGCGAGTGCAATCTGTTCGGAGAGCGTTGCATTCGCGAGCGTCGCTTCACTGGCTTGCGCGGTCGCGGCATTCTGTTCAATCGTACGGCGCACCGAGCCCCACAGGTCGGGCGCCCAACTGACATTGCCTTCGAGCGAGCCCGAGTTATTCACGGTTTGCAGGTTGGCGAAGCTGCGGCTCGCGCTGGTGGTTGTCGTGCCGGTCGCGCTGCGTTGCCGGGTGGCCGAACCAGTCACGCCAATGACTGGAAACAGGCCGGCGCGCGCAACCTTCACGTCGGCGAGCGCCTCCTGATAGTTGGCGTAGTCCTGGGCCACGGTCTGGTTGGAGACCTTCACCAGCGGTTCGAGCTGGTCAAGGAGAGGATCGTTGAAACCGGTCCACCACGCGCCCTTGGGCCCGTCAGCGTTTGGCTCGGCTTGGGTCCAGCCGGGCAATTCGCGGAAGGTCGCGGGGACGCTGACCTGCGGCCGGTGGTAGTCAGGACCGACCATACAGCCGCCGAGCAGCAGGGCCGCCACGGCGGCCAGGGGTTTGGAGGAAATCTTCATCTTCATGCCTTCGTATCCGTTTGCCCCGATTGCTCCGGCGGCCCCATTTGTTCATCTTGCCGGTTCCATGGCAGTCGGGAAGACCACTTGACGAGCTTGAAGCGCAACCGGTCCAGGTACAGGTAGATCACCGGTGTGGTGTACAGCGTAAAGACCTGGCTCAGGATCAGGCCGCCCATCACGGTAATACCCAGCGGCTGGCGCAGCGACGCGCCCTGGCCAATACCGATCGCGAGCGGCACCGCACCGAGCACGGCGGCGAACGTGGTCATCATGATCGGCCGCAGACGCACGACGGCGGCGGCGTGAATGGCCTCCTTGGCCGGCATGCCTTCGTTGCGCTGCAACTGGATCGCCACGTCCACCATCATGATGCCGTTCTTCTTGACAATACCAATCAGCAAGATAATGCCGATCAACGCGATCACGGAGAACGGCGTGCCGAAAATCAGCAGCGCGAGGGTGGCGCCAATACCGGCCGAGGGCAGCGTCGACAAGATTGTGAGCGGGTGAATCGAACTCTCATAGAGTACCCCCAGCACGATGTAGACCACACCGAGAGCCGCGAGGATCAGCAGCGGGATGGTGCCCATCGACTGCGCGTAGGCTTGCGCCGCGCCCGCGAACGCACCGTGGATGCTGGCCGGCATGCCAATTTCGCGCTCCGCATTCTCAAGGTCGACCTGGGCCTTGCTGAGCGACCCGCCGGCGGGGAGGTTGAAGGAGATGGTTGCGGCCACCAGCCCGCTTTGATGGTTCACCTGGGTCGACGTATGGTTGCTGACGTAGCTGGCGAGTGCCGGCAGCGGCACCATCGTCTCGGCCGAGGTGCTGTCCGCGCTGCCGCTCGAACTGCCGCCCTTGCTATTGGAAATGCTGTTGTTGGTCGCGTTAGCTTGCGCGTTCGAGTTCAGCGAGTTGGTGCTCGAAGACGCACTCGACCCAGTGCTGACTGCGCTCGCGGCCGTCACGCCGGTGACCGTTGAACCCGGCATTTGCGTCTGCTGCGAGCCGGTCGGATTGCCCGCCGCCGTGCTCATGAAAATCTGGTTGAGCGTCTGGGGATACTGCCAGTACTGCGGCGCCACCTCCATCACCACGAAGTACTGGTTAAGCGCGTTGTAGATGGTCGATACGGTCCGCTGGCCGAACGCGTCATAGAGCACGTTGTCAATCTGGTTCGGCGCGAAGCCGTAGCGAGCCGCCGTGGCGCGGTTGAAGTTGACGTAGGTCTGCAGACCATTTTGCTGGAGGTCCGAGTTGACGTCGAGCAGCTGGTCGTGGTCCTTGTTGAGCGCGGTCACTAGCTTGGGCGTCCACGCGAACAGCGCGGCGGAATCATCGCTTGTCAGCGTGTACTGGTATTCGGCGGCCGACTGCCGTCCACCGATTCGAAGATCCTGCTGCGCCTGCAGGAAAAGCCGCGCGCCGGAGACCTGGTTCAGCTTGGGCCGCAAGCGGTTGACCACTTCGGTGGCGGTCGCATGGCGCTGGGCCAGCGGCTTGAGTTCAATAAACACGTTTGCGGTGTTCAGCGCGCGGCCGCCGGTAAAGCCGGCCACCGATTGAACCGCCGGATCCTTCTGCACGATCGACTGCAACTGGGCGAGCTTCTTTTCCATCGCCGTGAAGGAGATGCTCTGATCGGCGATGATCTGCCCGCCCAGGATGCCCGTGTCCTGCTCCGGGAAGAAGGTGGCCGGCAGCAGCTTGAACAGGAAGACGTTGCCCACCAGCAGCGCGATCAGCAACAGGATGACCAGCAGCGAATGGTCCAGTACGGCGGTGAGCGAACGCGCGTAGCCGTTCTTGAAACGCTCGAATTGCGCTTCGATCCAGACCGCCCAGCGAGCCCTTGAATGTCCGGCGTGCTCGCGGCTCAGCACGTACGCGCACATGGCCGGTGTGACCGTGAGCGAGATCAGGAGCGAGATCAGGATCGCAATGGACAGCGTCACTGCGAACTCGTGGAACAGCAGGCCGACAATGCCCGGCATCAGCAGAATGGGCAGGAACACCGCGATCAGCGAGAGGCTCATCGAGATCACCGTGAAGCCCACTTCGCCACTGCCTTTCAGCGCAGCTTCTTTCGGACTTAAACCCATTTCGAGGTGGCGCGTGATGTTTTCCAGCACCACCACCGCATCGTCCACCACGAAGCCGGTGCCGATTGTGAGCGCCATCAGCGAGAGGTTGTCAATGCTGTAGCCGAGCAGGTACATCGGCCCGAAGGTACCCACGATTGACAGCGGCAACGCCACCGCCGGCACCAGCGTGGCGCGCGGCGACTGCAGAAAGATGAACACCACGCCGACCACCAGCAGCACGGCGATGAACAGCGTGCGCTCGGTATCGGCCACCGAGGCCCGGACCGACTCCGAGCGGTCGATGGCAACGCCCACATGGACGCTGCTCGGCAGCGTCGCCTCAATGGCCGGCAGGACGTTCCTGATCTGCGAGACGGTGCTCACGACGTTACTGCCGGGCATTGGATAGACGATCACCAGCACGGCCGACTTGCCGTTATAGAGTCCGGCGTTGCGGATATTTTCGTTGGAGTCCCTGACCTGGGCGACATCGCGCAGCAGCACGGGCGCGCCGTTGCGGTAGGCAACGACCAGGTCGCGGTAGGGCGCCGCCTTGTTGATCTGGTCGTTGGACAAGACCACGTAGCGCTGGTCGCCCTGGTCGAGGTGTCCCTTCGCGCTGTTGGCATTGGCGGCACTGATAGCCGCGCGGACGTCCTCGAGGCCGAGGCCGTAGCTATTCAGTTTGCCCGGCTGCAACTCGACGCGCACCGAGGGCAACGCGCCGCCGCCCAGCGTGATCTGGCCCACGCCGTTGACCTGCGAGAGTTGCTGCTGGATTACGGAATCCGCGGAGTCGTAGAGCTGCGCCTTGGTGAGCGTGTCCGAGGTCAGCGCAAGCACCATGATGGGCGAATCCGCCGGGTTGTACTGGCGATAGGTCGGATTGCTGCGCAGGGTGGTCGGCAAGTCTGCGCGCGCCGCCTGGATGGCCGCCTCGACGTCGCGGGCGGCGCCGTTGATATCGCGGTTCAAACCGAACTCGACCACGATCATCGACGAGCCGACATAGCTGATCGAAGTCAGCTCTTCCACGTTGGCAATCGTGCCGAGCCGCCGCTCAAGCGGTTCGGCCACGGTCGCCGCCATGATGTCCGGGCTCGCGCCAGCCATGTTGGCCTGCACCACGATCACCGGAAAGGCGATATTCGGCAGCGGCGCGACAGGAAGCTGGAAATAAGCCAGAGCGCCCGAGATCAGGATTGCGATCGCCAGAAGGGTGGTCGCGACCGGGCGCCGGATGAATAACGCCGATATGTTCACGGCGCACCCTCCTCCGGAACGGCCGGCGCTTCAGGCTTGCCTTGGTCACCCCCGCGATTGCGCCAGCGCCTCGTGCGCTCCGCCATCCGATCAAAGAACAGATAGATGACTGGCGTGGTGAAGAGCGTGAGCATCTGGCTCAAGGTCAGCCCGCCGATGATCGCCAGCCCCAGCGGACGACGCAACTCCGAACCCGTGCCGCTGCCAAGCAGCATAGGCAGGGCGCCGAGCATGGCGGCGAGTGTTGTCATCAGGATCGGCCTGAAACGCAGCAGCGACGCCTGGAAGATTGCCTCGCGCGGCGCCTTGCCGTGGTTGCGTTCGGCGTCGAGCGCGAAGTCCACCATCATGATGGCGTTCTTCTTGACAATACCAATCAGCAGCACGATGCCGATAATGCCGATCACGTCGAGGTCGCTGCCGGCGATCATCAGCGCGAGCAGTGCGCCAATCCCCGCCGAAGGCAGCGTGGAGAGGATGGTTACCGGATGGATGAAGCTCTCATACAGCACGCCCAGCACGATATACACCGCCACCAGCGCGGCGATCAGCAGGTACACCTCGCTCGATAACGAATCCTGGAATGCCTGCGCCGCGCCCTGCAGCGAGGAGGTGATCGACGGCGGCAGATTGACCGCCTGTTCGGCTGCGTGGACGTCTTTGACCGCCGTGCTCAGCGACGCATCCTTCGCGAGGTTGAACGAGATGGTGACGGCCGGGAACTGCGCCAGGTGGCTGATCACGAGCGGCGATTTGACGATCTGGATCTTGGCGATCCCGGAGAGCGGCACCTGGCCGGTGCTGCTCGTCTGGCTTGGCAGATAGATATTGCCGATCGACTCCACGTTGGGCAGCGACTCGGGCTTGGCGACGAGGATCACCCGGTACTGGTCCGACTGCTGGAAGATGGTCGAGACAATACGCTGGCCCAGCGTGTCATAAAGGGCGTTGTCAATCGTGGCCGGGGTGATGCCGAAACGCGCGGCCAGTTGCCGGTTGACTTCAACATTCACGCTCAGGCCGTCGGTGTTCATGTCGCTTTGTACATCGGCAAGCGATGGGATCGCCTTCAGGCGCGCAACCAGCTCCGGCACGTACTTCTGGAACGCCTGCTGGTTCGGCCCACGCAACACGAAGCTGTACTGGTTCGGCGAGACCGTGGTGTCGAGCGTCAGATCCTGCTCCGGCTGCATATAGAGCTTGATCCCGGACACATTGGAAACTTCATCCTGCAGGCGCCGGGCGATCTCCTGTGCTGTATCCGAGCGCTTGTCGTGGTCGCGCAGGTTGATCAGGAAGCGGCCGTTGTTCAGCGTGGAGTTGGTGCCGTCGATCCCCACGTAGGAGGTGAGCGAGACGACATCGGGATCTTTCATGATCGCATCGGCGAGCGCCCGCTGGCGCGTCACCATCGCCTTGTAGGAGACCGAGTTGTCAGCCACGCTGATACCCTCGATCACGCCGACGTCCTGCACCGGGAACAACCCCTTCGGGATCACGACATACAGGACGCCCGTCAGCACCACGGTGCCGACTGCGACCATCAGGGTCAGCAACTGGTGATCGAGCACCCAGATCAAGCCCCGTTCGTAGGCGGCGAGCGTCTTGTCGAAGAGGCCCTCGCTGATGCGCTCGAAGCGGCTCGGATGGCGTTCCTTCCGAGCCTTCAGGAGGCGCGCGCAGAGCATGGGAACCACGGTCAGCGAGACCACGGCAGACAGCACGATAGTGACCGCGAGCGTCACCGCGAATTCGCTGAAGAGGCGCCCGATCACGCCGCCCATGAAGAGCAGCGGGATCAGTACGGCAATCAGCGAGATGGTCAGCGAAAGAATAGTAAAGCCAATCTGCCCGGCGCCTTCGAGCGCGGCCTCGAGCGGCGTCTTGCCTTCCTCAAGATAACGCACGATGTTCTCGATCATCACGATCGAGTCGTCGACCACGAAGCCGGTGGCAATGATCAGCGCCATCAGCGAGAGGTTGTCGATGGAGTAGTTCAACTGGTACATCACGGCCAGCGTGCCGATCAGTGACACCGGCACCGAGATGCTCGGAATGATGGTGGCCGGGACGTTGCGCAGGAACACGAAGATCACCGCGACCACCAGCACGATCGCGAGCCCGAGTTCGAGCGCCGCGTCGGAGACCGACGAGCGGATCACGCCCGTGCTGTCCGTGACGACAGTGACTTTCATGCCGGCCGGCAGCGTTGATTCAAGCTGCGGCAGCTGCTTCATGATCTGGTTGACGGTCGCGATCACGTTCGCGCCCGGTTGCCGCTGGACGTTCAGCACGATGGCCGGCGTGCCGTTGTACCAGGCGCCGCGCTCGACGTCCTGAGGCGCCTGGCTCACGTTGGCGACGTCTTTCATGAACACGGGCGCGCCGTTCTGATAAGCAATTACCGTGTTCAGGTAATCCTTCGGGTCGCTGATCTGGTCGTTGCCGTTGATGGTGTAGTCGAGGTCCGGACCGTCGAAGTTGCCTTTCGGCTGGCTGACGTTGACGTAACTGAGCAGCGTGCGCAGATCGTCGATATTCAGGCCGTAACCGGCCAGCTTGTGCGGGTCCGCTTCAACGCGGATGGCGGGTACATTGCCGCCGCTGGTGGTCACCACGCCCACGCCCGAGACTTCCGAAATCTTCGTCCCAAGGCGGTTATTGGCCGCGTCTTCCAACTGCGTGAGCGACATCGACGTCGAGGTGACGGCCAGCGTCAGGATCGGCTGGTCGGCCGGATTCACCTTCGCATAGGTCGGCGGCGCGGGCAGGCCGGTCGGCAGGAAACTGTTGGCGGCGTTGATGGCCTGCTGGACATTCTGCTCGGCGATATCGAGGTTCAGCGACAGGTCGAACTGCAACGTGATGACCGAGGCGCCGTCCGAACTGTACGAGGTCATCTGTTGCAAGCCGGGAATCTCGCCCAGTTGCACTTCGAGCGGCGCAGTCACCGTGGTGGCCATCACGTCCGGGCTCGCGCCCGGATAGAAGGTCTGCACCTGGATGGTCGGATAGTCGACGTTGGGCAGCGAGGAGACCGGCAGGACGCGCACCGCGACGAGGCCCACCAATACGAGGGCGATCATCAGCAGCAGCGTGGCTACCGGTCTGAGAATAAACAGGCGGGAGATATTCATCGGGGGCGGGTTTGGCTTCTACGAGGCTGCGTTGGCCGTGGCCGTGGCCGCAGCCGCACCCGAGGCGCCGCCGTGGGCGTGCTTATGCTGGCCCTGAGCGCCGCTCGCCGCGCTCGCTCCGGACGCCGGGGTTGCGGCAGCAGCGCCGCCCGATGCGGGTTTCGCCGCAGCCGCCTGGATCTTCGCGCCGTCGCTCAGGCGGTCAGTGCCGTCGGTCACCACGATGTTGCCCGCCGCAAGCCCGGACGTGATGACCGTGTTCTTGCCGTCGCTCGGGCCGAGGGTGACCTTGTGCACGGACACGGTGTTGTTCGTGTTCACGAGGTAGACATAGTCGCCCGGTGCGCCTGTTTGCACCGCTGGCGTAGGCACCAGTACGGCGTTTTGCAGCGTATCGACGAGCAGCTTGACGTTGACGAACTCGCTCGGGAACAGCGTCTCGTCGTCGTTGGGGAAAGTGGCCCGAAGGGTTATCGTGCCGGTGCTCGTCGCCATCTGGTTGCTGACCGCGTACAGCGTGCCGGTGCCGATCTCCTTGGAGTTGTCGCTGCTGTAGGCGGTGACCGGCAGGCTTGCGCCCCCGTTCATGCGCTGCAGCACGCTCGCGAGCGAGTCTTGCGGCACCGTGAATTGCACGGTGGTGGGCTTCATCGTGGTGATGACCACAATGCCCGGCGACGACGAAGCGGTCACGTAGTTGCCCGGATCGACCAGGCGCAAACCTACCCGGCCGGCCACCGGCGCTGTGATATGGCAATAAGCGATGTCGAGGTCAAACTGCGCGATGTTGGCCAGGTCGACCTTCACTGCGGCCTCGTCCTGCTGCACGAGGAACTGCTGGTCGGCAAAGGTCTGCTCGGCAATGGACTTTCGCTCGTTCAACTGCGTGTAGCGGGCGAGGTCGGCGCGCGCCTGCGCGAGTGAAGCCCGGTCCTTGGCGAGTGTCGCCTCGGCCTGCTGCTTGTCGATTTCATATTGACGTGGATCGATCTGGGCGAGGAATTGCCCCTTCTGGACGTCCTGGCCTTCGCGATAGCCGACCGCTGTCAGGTATCCGCTCAGTTGTGGCAGCACGGTCACGGTGGCGGTAGGGGTCACCGTGCCCAGTTCATTCAGGATTTCCGGCATTGAGCCAAGCGTCGCGGTGGCGACCGTCACTACTTGCGGTGCGGCCGCGCGCTGCGGCTTCTTGGCCCGCAGCAAATGCACGACCACGACTCCTATTAGCACCAGCACCACCAACAACAGCAAGACACGCCAGCGCTTCGAGCGCTTTACCTGCGTGGAACCGGTGTCGCTCATACCGCTCATACCTACGCCCTCCGAAAACAAACTCTGCCCTGGATAACCGGGTGGCCCAATAAAGAACCTGGCCCGGCGAGTGCCACATGTCTCTCATCTCCGGCTCAGCCGGATATGACGGAAACTCCGTCATGATCCGCAAAAAAGCTCGCTGAGTCAGCCGGGCATTCCTGCGGTCTTATTCTCTTATTTCGTTAGCGAAGCATTTGGGCAAGATCCAGCGACGACGTAGGGTGCTTTTGAATTCGCGTTGTGTTGGCTTCTTCAGGTCTCATTCGCCCGGAAGCGGTCACGACGCGGTATTAAAAGCATGGAGTCCCTTGTGATCGAACGAGTGCATACAAGTTCACCGGGTGGGATGCAATGACGCCCTGCAACGAACGACGAATAAGACCGTACCGCAGTGTAGCGAACCGGAGGCTGATATTTGAACGATCGTGTGGGTCAAAGCATTCCGAATCATTACGATAAGAGCGTGCGTAACATCATGTAATGCGACCGCGAACTTTCTTAAGAAAGTACCGCAAATATCATTGATATGGGGTGCTATCAGCCATTGTCAGTTTATAGAAAGCATATAGAAAGAAATTGTGCGATGTGAATTGACTATTATTACAAATAGCCTGTGTATTCCTAACTAAATGGTCTTGTGATGCACTATTGATGCTACCGCTAGTGTTTCAGGTTGATTCCGCTCGCCGGCGGCCCGTCGATGCACGCACAACGAGTGTTGGCGGTGGGGCGATGACCATGGACGGTTGCACCTCGGGCGCCTGAATCAGCTGGATAAGCCGATCGACCGACAACTCCGCAATGGCCGCGGTCTGGATCGCGACGGTCGTCAAAGCGGGATGTACCTGATGCGCAAGTTGGATGTCTGTGATGCCGATCACCGATACGTCATCCGGCACCTTGCGGCCAAGCGTGATCAACGCCTGCGCCGCGCCGATCGCAAGCAGATCGTTGGTCGCGAAGATGGCGGTGAGGCGCGGCCGGTTCGCCATCAACTGCATGCAGGCGGCATAACCTGCGTCGATCGAATCACGGATCTGCAGCACGGCCGCGGAGTCTGCCTCAATCCCGGCTTCGTGCATGGCGGCGCGAAACCCGTTGGAACGGGCATCCTGCAAGCCGCCGCAACCATCGCCGATCAGCAGGCCGATCTCGCGGTGGCCGAGTTCGAGCAGATGCCCGGCGGCCAGCGTGCCCGCCAGGGCAAAATCCACGGCAATGCAGGGCAGGGCGGGCGGCGTCTCGGGATGCTCCCACATGGCCAGCAGAATTGGCGCGCTGTGCATGGCCGACGCGCACAGGTCGTTAATGGCAATGTCCGTATTCATCACGAGTACGCCATCGGCCAGCGTCCCCGCGATCTGATTCAGGTAGGCGCGGCCAATCTCAGCGTCGTCGTCGGTATTGCACACCATCAGGAAGTGACCTGCCTTGCGGGCCGCGCGCTCGGCTGCCAGGACGAACTCGGGATAGAACGGGTTCGAGATATTGGAGAGCATCAAGGCTAACGTCGACGAGCGGCCTTCAGCCAGCGCACGAGCGTTGAGGTTGGGCCGATAGCCGAGATCGGCAATCGCTTTCAGCACGCGGTCAGCCGTTTCCGGACGGACTTTTTCGCGATTGCGCAGCACGTTGGACACGGTTGCCGCCGTGACATGCGCGCGCTTCGCAACTTCGGACAGGGTGACCATATTTTATTTATCCCACATTCAGGGAATGCGATTCAAATGTTGCAAGCGATTGGCGACGTTGATAACTTCTGGAAAACACAACGGAGACACCCATCATGACTTCTTCCATCGTACCCGAATTTAAGCGGTTAAATACACGCTGCACAAGGATGTGCCGCTTATTTTACGCAAAAATTTAAGCGGTTAAATCCGGGAGATAGCATGGCAACGATCCGTCTTGAGAACGTGCAGAAGTCGTACGGTGATCATCCGCCGGTGATCCGGCGCGTGAACCTCGATATTGCACAACACGAGTTCTGCGTTTTTCTGGGGCCATCGGGTTGCGGTAAGTCCACGCTGCTGAGAATGATCGCCGGTCTCGAAGACCTGAGCGAAGGCGAGCTGCATATTGGCGGACGTCTCATGAACGATGTTCCTGCTGCGGCGCGCGGCGTTGCGATGGTGTTCCAGAGCTACGCGCTGTTTCCGCACATGACCGTGTTCGAGAACATGGCGTTCGGCCTGAAACTCGCGAAGCAGCCCAAGGACGTGATCGACCGGAAGGTCCGCGAAGCGGCGCGCATCCTGCAGCTGGACAGCTACCTCGACCGGTTTCCCAAAGCACTTTCCGGTGGCCAACGGCAGCGCGTCGCGATTGGCCGCGCCATCGTGCGTGAACCCGGCGTGTTCCTGTTCGATGAACCCCTGTCGAATCTCGATGCTGCGCTGCGGGGCCAGACACGTGTGGAAATCGCCCGGCTGCATCAGCGCTTTGCAAACGCGAGCGTGGTCTATGTGACCCACGACCAGGTCGAGGCGATGACACTCGCCGACAGGATCGTACTGCTGCACGCAGGCGCCGACGCGGAGCGGTTCGGCAGCGTCGCGCAGACCGGTGCGCCGCTTGATCTGTATCACCATCCGAAGTCGCGCTTCGTGGCGGGTTTCATCGGCTCGCCGAGAATGAATTTCATTGATGCCGTTGTGGAGTCGATCGGCAAGGGCAGTGTGACGGTCACGCTGGCGCAAAGCGGTGAATGCTTAGTTATCCATGTCGATGGCCAGCGCTTGCAACGCGGTCAGCCGGTCACGGTCGGCGTGCGTCCGGAACACCTGCGGCTCGATGGCGACGAGCAGTCCATTCAGTGCGTCACGGTGCTCTCGGAGGAGCTTGGTGAGCACAGCTACATTCACGCCGATCACGCGGCCGGCACGCTCGTCGCGAAAGCACCCGGCGACACATCGATTGGTCCAGGCGAGCGCCTCCATATTCACGTTCCGGCTTCGGCATGCCATCTGTTCGACGCCGATGGACTGGCGCTCCGGCGCAGCACGCTCGAGCCTGAACGAATCGCCGCTTAAAGCACAAGCGCATAGATTCAAACCCTATTCCGCCACAGAGCGGGTTACATCGTCTGGCAGTTGATTGCTGTCAGCCAACAAGGTAGTCAAGGAGACAAAGATGATTGCTCATCGCCTTCGCAGTCTGGCTCATGCATCAGTCGCGGTCGCGCTGGTGGCAGGCGTACTCTGCTGCACCGTGGCGGAAGCCGCCACACTGACGGTCAATGTATCGGCGCGCGGTAACCAGCGCTCGACCTGGCAGGACGCATTCGACAAATTCAAGAAAGCCAATCCCGACGTCGACCTCAAGGTGACCTATATCACCGAAGAGGCGTACAAGGTCCAGATGGGCGGCTGGCTCGCCACCGATCCACCGGATGTAGTCTCGTGGCACGACGGCGAGCGCATGGCGTATTACGCACAACGCGGCCTGCTGGAAGACTTGTCGCCGGACTGGAGCAAGAACGGCTGGTCGCAGCAATACGCGTCGGTCAAGGAGGCGTCCACGTATAAGGGCAAGCAATACGCGGCGCCACTTGGCTACGACGCTTACGGGTTCTTCTATCGGAAGGATCTGTTCGAGAAGGCCGGCATCAAGGGTGAGCCGAAAACCTGGGACGAATTCCTCGATGCCTGCAAGAAGCTGAAGGCGAGCGGCGTTGCGCCAATAGCCGTTGCCGCGCGCGATAGCTGGACGCTTGCCGCATGGTTCGACTATCTCGATCTGCGCATTAACGGCAACGCGTTTCATCAGCAATTGATGGCGGGCGAAATTCCGTATACCGATGCACGCGTGAAGAAGGTTTATATCGCGTGGAAAACGCTGATCGATGACCACTACTTCATTGACGACGCGCTGTCCTACGATCTCGATTCCATCGCGCCATTTCTCGCGAACGGCAAGGCTTCGATGATGCTGATGGGCACGTTCTTCTCGGCAAGCATTCCGGCCTCCATCCGGCCGCAAACTGGCTTCTTTCGTTTCCCTGTGATCGACCCGAATGTGCCGATGGCCGAAGACGGACCGGTCAACGTCCTGCTGATTCCGGCGAAGGCAAAAAACAAGGCTGATGCCCGCAAGCTGCTGGCCTTCATGGAACAGCCGCAGATCAACGCCGATCTCGCGAAGGGCTGGGGACAACTGCCGTCGAACAGCCAGTCTGCTGAACCCGAAGACGAAATTTCGAAGGTTGGTTTCCAGACGCTCGCGAATACGAAGGGCGGCATTGCGCAGTTCTACGACCGCGACATGACAAAGGAAATGGCCGACGAAGGGATGAAGGCGATGCAGCAGTTCTATAGCGATCCGTCGCAGCTCGACGCCGTGCTCGTT
This sequence comes from Caballeronia sp. SBC1, assembly GCF_011493005.1. Lineage (NCBI taxonomy): Bacteria > Pseudomonadati > Pseudomonadota > Betaproteobacteria > Burkholderiales > Burkholderiaceae > Caballeronia > Caballeronia sp. SBC1. The sequence goes on along the minus strand of NZ_CP049157.1, from coordinate 102,974 downwards.
CGCCTTGAAGCGACCCGCAAGCGTATCTACAAGAAGTAAGCCCGCAGCGCCAGCGGTTGCATGTTGCATCAGCAGCTGGCGCTCGCCAACGATCCCTGACGAGACCCGATCATGTCTGATTCCGTAGCGCGCCGCTTACCCGCGGCTCGGCGCCGGCACGTCTCTACTACACGCCGTCATCAACACCGCGCCGCATTTTTCTTCCTGCTGCCGGGCTGTGCGTTGTTTTGCCTGTGCGTGGTGTACCCGATCATCAGCAGCATTCATCTCAGCTTTTATAACTGGGACGGGATGACGCCGAAGACATTCGCCGGCTTCGATAACTACATCGAGCTGTTCCACTCGGACACGTTCTATACGGCACTCAAGAACAATCTGATCTGGCTCGGTCTGTTCCTGCTTGCGCCGCCGCTCGGGCTGCTGTTCGCGTTGTATCTGAACCAGCATGTCCGTGGCATGCGCGTCGTGAAGTCGCTGTTCTTCGCGCCGTTCGTGCTGTCAGGCGTGGTGGTGGGGCTCGTGTTCAGCTGGTTTTATGACCCTGGCTTTGGTTTGCTAAGGCTGATTGTCGGCCACGGCATTCCTGTGCTCGGCGATCCACACACGGTGACGTTCGGCATCATCTTCGCCGCGCTTTGGCCGCAGACGCCGTTCTGCATGGTGCTGTACCTCACCGGTCTGACGGCCATCAATCCAGAGGTGGTCGAGGCGGCGCGCATGGAAGGCGCGAAGGGCGTGGCGCTGCTATGGCACGTGATTCTTCCGCAACTGCGGCCCGCTACTTTCATGGCCGTGGTGCTCACTGTGATCGGTGCGCTACGCAGCTTCGATCTGATCGCGGTGATGAGCGGCGGAGGGCCGTTCGACAGTTCCACCGTGCTCGCCTATTACATGTACGACCAGGCGATCAAGTATTACCGCGAAGGCTATTCCGCGGCGATTGCAGTCGTGCTGTTCGCCATCATGCTCGTCTACATCGTGTTCCATCTGCGCCGCATGCTGCGCGAAGAACGCTGATTTCCAGGAGTCACGTGTCATGTATCCGCTTCCCGTCGAACGCTGGAAACCGCTTAACCGCAGGCTGTACAAAGCCTCGCTGCCGCTTGCGCTTCTGATATGGCTTCTGCCTATGCTGGCCGTGCTCGTCACCTCCATACGTTCTTCGGATGAACTCGCGCATGGCGACTATTGGGGCTGGCCGAAGCATTTCGCGCTGATCGAAAACTACGGCACGGCGCTCACGCAAACGCCGATGCTGCATTACTTCGCCAATAGCGTGCTGATCACGGTGCCGTCGGTGATCGGTGCGATCGTGCTGGCTTCAATGGCGGGTTTTGCGTTGGCTACCTACAAGTTCCCGGGCAATACCGCCGTGCTGTTTGCGTTTGTTGCCGGCAACTTCGTGCCGATCCAGATCCTGATGATCCCCGTACGCGACATGGCGCTGAAAGTAGGGCTGTTCAATACGGTGTGGGCGCTGGTGATTTTCCACGTGTCATTCCAGACCGGCTTTTGCACGCTGTTTTTGCGCAACTTCATCAAGCAGTTGCCGTTCGAGTTGATCGAGGCGGCGCGCGTGGAAGGGGCGAGCGAATGGACCATCTACCTGCGCATCGTGCTGCCGCTGATCCGGCCCGCGCTCGCCGCGCTCGGCATTCTCGTGTTCACGTTCGTCTGGAACGACTACTTCTGGGCGTTATGCCTCACGCAGGGCGATGAGGCCGCGCCGATCACCGTAGGCGTCGCCGCACTCAAAGGGCAATGGACGACGGCGTGGAACCTCGTCGCTGCGGGTTCGGTGCTGGCCGCGTTGCCGTCCGTGCTGATGTTCTTCGCGATGCAAAAGCATTTCGTCGCCGGTCTGACTTTTGGTGCAAGCAAGGGCTGAACGCCTGTTTGCCGTTATCTACTAGCGAGACTTTCTCATGCAACTTGGTGTGTGTTATTACCCGGAACAATGGCCCCGTTCAATGTGGGCCGACGACGCAAAACGTATGGCCGAACTCGGCATCACGCATGTGCGGATCGCGGAATTTGCGTGGAGCCGGATGGAGTCGCGCGCCGGCGAATTCGCCTGGGCATGGCTTGACGAAGCCATCGAGACGCTGGCGGCTACGGGGCTGAAAATCGTGCTGGGTACACCGACCGCGTCGCCACCCAAGTGGCTGATCGACGCGCATCCGGAGGTGCTGCCAGTGCGGGCGGATGGCGTGCGCTGGAACTTCGGCTCGCGTCGCCACTACGATATTTCCAGCGAGGTCTATCGGCGTGAGTGCGTGCGTTTTGTCACAGCAATGGCAGAGCGCTATGGGCGACATCCCGCTATTGTCGCCTGGCAGACCGATAACGAACTCGGCTGTCACGATACTGTGCCGAGTTATTCACCCGCCGCACAGAAGCGCTTTCAGGCGTGGCTTCAGTTTCGCTATGAGAGCATTAATGCACTCAATGAAGCATGGGGCAATGTGTTCTGGAGCATGGAGTACCCGTCATTCGATGCGATCGGTTTGCCAAACCTGACCCCCACCGATGCCAATCCGATCCATCTGCTCGACTTCCGCCGCTTCATGTCCGACGAGGTAGCGAGTTTTCATCGGGAGCAGATCGAGGTGCTACGGCAGCATGCGCCTACGGCTGACCTGCTGCATAACTTCATGGGCTTTTTCACGACCTTCGATCATTACCGCTTTGCTGACGATAACGCGATCGACGTGGCTGCGTGGGACAGCTATCCGATCGCACGCACTGAGTCGATCGCGCTGCCGGAGGAGCAGAAGGCGCGTTACGCAAGGACTGCGCATCCCGACGTCTCCGCGTTCGATCACGATCGTTATCGGGCGATCGGCGGTGGACGTTTCTGGGTGATGGAGCAGCAGGCGGGACCCGTGAATTGGGCGTCGTGGAATCCGGTGCCGGCCAAGGGCATGGTCCGGCTTTGGGCTTACGAGGCTTTTGCGCATGGGGCGGAACTGGTGTCGTATTTCCGCTGGCGCCAGTGTCCGTTTGCGCAGGAACAAATGCACTCCGGGCTTAATCTGCCTAACAACGAACTGTCGCCCGGCGGCCTTGAAGTGCAGCAAGCGGCCCGCGAGATCGCGGCATCGGCGGCGCTGTCAGAACTCGGCGCGCCGACGCGCGCGGCCACCGCGATTGTGTTCGACTACGAGACGCAATGGATGTTCGAGATTCAGCGTCACGGCAAAACCTTCGACTACCAGATGTTGGTGTTCGACTACTACGAGGCACTGCGTGAACTCGGCCTGGACGTCGATATTGTTTCGAGTAGGGCCGATCTGTCGCCGTACCGGTTGGTGGTCGTTCCAAGTATTGCTGTGATCGATGAAACGCTCGTCGGGCAGATAAAAAAGAGTTCCGCCCGATGGGTATTCGGTCCGAGAAGCGGCTCGAAGACGACTGCATTTGCAATCCCCTCCGGCCTCCCGCCCGGCGCGCTGCAACAGGTATTGCCGATGCAGGTGCTGGAAGTCGAAACGCTGCGCCCGACGCTCACGCCACCGCTTTCTTTCGGCGAGCAGCAGGGTCATGCGATGCATTGGCGCGAGCATGTCCGCGCCAATGGCGACACGCGTGTCGATGCGCAGTTCGATGATGCATGGCCGGCGGTTCTGAGCCACGCCAATGTCCAATATCTAGCGGCATGGTTGTCCCACGATCTACACCGCGCACTGCTGGAGCGGACGGCGAAGGAGGCCGGCATTAAGACTCAACTGCTTGCAGAGGGCTTGCGCATTCGCAGGCGAGGCGATCTGACCTTCGCGTTCAACTTCGGTACAGGGCAAGTGCAAGCCCCCGCACCGGTCAATGCGACGTTTGTGCTCGGGCAGCGGCAGCTCGCAACCGGCGATGTCTGCGCGTGGAAGGACGTCCAGACCGGCTGAGCTGGCAACGGTCGGCGTTCGCAGCCGGTCACTCCCTAACAAGATCAACGAAAAAATGGGCTTACTGGGCCTGCGCAGCCAGAGGCACGATCGCCGCAATGCGCCAGCCTTCGGCGGTCCGCACCGCAACCTCATAGACGAGGTAGGGGGCGGCCTTGCTCGGCACGTCCAAGGGTCCGCCCGTGATCTGCGTCTCTGCATACAACTGGGCAACATCCGCAGTCAGGGGGATGATCTTTATGCTATCGACGTTCGGATTGAACTTCCACACGCCTTTGAATGTTTCCTTGAAGTGCGCGATCAGCGCCGGCTTTCCCCAGAAGCGGTACGGGCGGGCGACTAACACGACGGGGTCGGGTTGACCGGCCGGCGCCGACGCGAATACGCCCTCGAACGCCACTATGTCATGTGCGGTGGCGGCAGCTGCCTGACGGAGAAAAACATCCTTGACCTCTTGCCTGTCCTTGTCGGTGAATTCATGCGTGGCTGCGGCGTGGGCCGGCAGATGAGCAGCGCTCAGGATCACGGCGGCGATGAGCGAAGCGAGGGTTTTCTGACTGCGCTGAATATTCATGGAGATAGTCTCATATGCCCGTATCAGGGATTTTTTTGCGGCGAGAGAACGGGTATCTTTCGCCGCATGCCACGGGTGATCGTGTCGGTATTGCGCTCGCGCTATCAAGAAGTTGCTTCCTCGGCGTCGAGTTCCAGTTGCGTGATTCGAACCATCATTCGCCGCATAGCTAACGCATCCTGTTTGCCGAATTCTTTTTCAAAGCTTGCTTGCGCCTTCAGCCAATAGGGCTTGCTTTGTGCCTCGATGCTGGCGCCTACGGTAGACAACCCCACTTCACGCTCTCGGCGGTCCTCGCTTCCGACCCGAATTGTTACCAGTCCGTCGCGCTCGAGCGGGCGCAGGTTGTGCCCCATGGTCGCCCGATCCATCGACAACAGGTCGGCAAGCGCGGCCATGGTAGTAGGGCCGCGGTTCGCGAGCAGGCTCAGGATAGTGTATTGCGTGGCGCGCAAACCGGTGTCCGCCATGCAGGCATCGTAGAAACGGGTCAAGCGTCGCGCGGCTTTACGCAGCGCAGTGTTGTTGCAGATGCCCGGATTGATTGGCAGGCGAGACGCAGTCATCTTGGATCAAACGACAAGGATATATATGCCCATTATTGTGGGCATATAAGACTATTGCCAAGCGGATCAGGGCGGGTGGTTAGCGGCTCGGTGCTTGCTTGGCGAGCGTCTTGCGGACACAGGCGAGCGGCGGCATTACACCCGGCTTGCAGTCATGCGATGCAAGCCGTGGCGTCGCGCTCAAGCAATCTCCGGCCTATAAGTTATAAGTCAGCCGACTCGCCGCCCTTCGACCGGGTATCCAGGATCGGTATACCCAGGTGTCGACGCATGCCCTGGCGCAACGAGGTTATCGACAAGCTTTTCGTCCTCGGGTCCGAGCTCCAACTTGAGCGCTTCGACGTAGCTGTCCCACTGCGCTTCGGTACGCGGACCCGCTATGGTGCTGCTGACAATGCGGTTCTTGAGCACCCATGCGAGAGCGAAGGCTATGGAAGTCGTTCCACATTTCGCAGCATGATCCGCGATAGTTTGTGCGATCCTGAGCGATTCCGGGCGCCACTCGGTCTGCTGGATTCGCTTGTCGCCGCGGCCTGCGCGCGAGTCGGCCGGCGGTGTGGCATCCACTGCATATTTGCCGCTGAGGACGCCACGCGCGAGCGGACTGTACGAAACGACACCCAGACCGTAGTGCGCTGCTGCCGGCAGTTGCTCGACTTCCGCGGTACGGTCCACAATGTTGTAGAGCGGTTCGCTCGCGACGGGCCGGTCAATTCCCATCTGGTCGGCGAGACGTGCGATTTCGGCAATGCGCCAGCCACGGAAATTGGACAAGCCGAAGTAACGGATCTTGCCCTGGCGAATCAGATCGCCGATCGCACGCACGCCCTCTTCCAGCGGTGCGTCAACGAGCGCCCGATGAAAGTACAGGATGTCGATATAGTCCGTGCCCAGACGCTTCAGGCTCGCTTCAACAGACTGAATGATCCACTTGCGCGACTGACCCTGTTCGTTCGGACCTTGCGTGGTCGGATAGCCGAACTTGGTGGCAACCACCCAGTTGTCCCGACGATCAGCGATGGCTCGCCCAACGATTTCTTCCGAACGACCCGCGTGATAAACGTCAGCGGTGTCGATGAAATTAACGCCTTGATCGAACGCTTTGTCGACGATGCGCTTTGAGGTTGCCTCGTCAGTTTCGCCACCGAACATCATTGCGCCCAGACACAAGGGCGAGACCTTGAGGGCGCTACGGCCCAGATACCGATAATCCATTCTGTATGCTCCGTTCAGGCTAAGCCTGCGACAAGAAAGTGCAAAAAGTTTGATTCGGTTAACTAAGCTTCGCGACTTTCGAAGACGCGCCTGGCGATGGGCAGGGCCGTCATTGCCGTCGGCCAGCCAGAATAGAAAGCAAGGTGAGTGATCAGCTCGATCAGTTCGTCGCGAGTCACTCCATTGTCCAGTGCTCGGCCGATGTGAAACGGAAGCTCGTTGGTGCGGTAAAGAGCGACGAGGCTCGCGACCGTGATCAGGCTGCGATCACGCGGGGAAAGGCCCGGGCGTTCCCAGACGTCGCCGAACAGGACCTTGTCGGTGTAACCCGCGAGCGCGGGTGCGAGGTCGCCGAACGCGTTGCGTGCAGCGGTGGGTACGTCAGTGGGTACGTTAGTCATCAAGTCATCTCCAACTCTAGTTCCGGGCCACGGTCCATCGCACGGGCACTTCGCGCTTGGCCGGTTCGATTGCCTGCAGCACTAAATTTACCGGCTGTATCAGCGTGTGACTAGACAGCGGAATCGGCAAGCGCATATGAGCAAGATTCATGAATGAACTGAGGAAAAAACTGCCCGCACGACTCTAAAAAAACTTTTGCGACCTGCTTGACATCGCGTTATGAGTCTCTATAGTTAACTCCATGGTTAAGTTTCAGGAAAACGCATTGGACCGTACGTTCGCCGCATTGGCTGACCCAACGCGGCGTGCGCTCCTTGCACGTTTGTCCGCGCATGCGGACCTGTCCGTCAGCGAACTTGCGCAGCCGTTCGAGATGTCGCTGCCGGCTGTTATGAAGCATCTGGATGTGTTGTCGGATGCCGGTCTGATCACGCGCGCCAAGACCGGCCGCACCGTCGCGTGTCGGCTTGCCGCCGGACCGATGGAGGAAGCAATGGAATGGCTCACTCGCTATCAGCGCTTCTGGACCGATACCCTTGATCGCCTTGCAGTCTTTGTGGAGGAAGACCCATGCCCGCCCAACCCAGCCTCACGCTCCAGCGCCGAATCAACGCAAAGCCCGCCAAAATCTACGCCGCCTGGACGGAACCGTCGCAAATCGTGAAGTGGATGCATCCCAACAATAATGAGGTGATCCTCGCGGAGATGGACGTACGGGTTGGCGGACGCTTCCGGATCATGTTCCGCACACCTGAAGGCGAGGAGCACGACGTAAGCGGCATCTACCAGGAGGTCGTTCCAGACGAAAAACTCGTCTACACGTGGGCATGGCGCAGCACGCCGGAGCGGGAATCGCGCGTGACGTTCACGCTGCGCGGCGAGGATGACGGCGAGCGCACGTTGCTCACGCTGAAGCATGAGCAGTTCGCCGATGTCGCAGCACGGGATGCTCACGAGGTTGGCTGGAGCCATATCCTCGATGAACTTGCACAGCAATTTTCCTGACCACTGCAGGAGGATGGAAACATGGAATTGCATCGGATTGTTTCGAGGGAAGAATGGCTGGCGGCGCACAAGGCGCATCTGGCCGAGGAAAAAGCGTTGACGCATGCGCGGGACGCGCTCGCCGAAAAACGTCGCGCGTTGCCCTGGGTGAAGGTCGACACGACTTATACGTTCGATACTCCGCATGGCCGCAAGACGCTGGCGGAACTGTTCAACGGACGCAGCCAGTTGATCGTCTATCACTTCATGTTAGGGCCGGACTGGGAGGAGGGGTGCCCGGGTTGCTCGTTTGTGTCCGATCATATCGACGGTGCGTTGCAGCATGTCGAGCAGCGCGATGTCGCGTATGTCGCGGTGTCGCGTGCACCGCTTGAGAAAATCGAAGCGTTCAGAAAGCGCATGGGTTGGCACTTCCGCTGGGTGTCGTCGTTCGGCAGCGACTTCAACTACGACTACCATGTGTCGTTCACGTCTGAGCAGCGTGAAAAAGGTAAGGTGTACTACAACTTCGAGATGAACGACGTCACGACAGGCGGCTTCGGCAGCGACGAGCTGCCCGGACTCAGCGTGTTCTACAAGGATGATGCCGGCGATGTATTCCATACGTTCTCGGCATATGGACGCGGCGGCGAGCCGCTCATCGGCACCTACAGCTTGCTCGATCTCACGCCAAAAGGCCGAGACGAAGAGCACAACATGATGGACTGGTTGCGTCATCACGATCGTTATGACGAGGTTCGTGGCGGTGCGGATACCGGGGCGGCTGCGACCAACGCGGCTTCGCAGCGCGAAGCCGGGCGCACTTGCCACTAGCCGAACGCGGCGGCCAAACACTGCGAGCAGGCTTGGGCGCCGCGCGACATCCGTGCACGCGGTGCCTCTAAATCCATAGGAGAAACGCCCGTGATGGACCGCATCATGGCGATGCGGACATTCGTGCGCATTGTCGACACCAACAGTTTTACCCGCGCAGCGAGCTCGCTCGGAATTCCGCGCGCGACTGCGACAACGCTATTGCAGAGCCTGGAGGAAATGCTTGGCATCCAGTTGCTCGTGCGGACCACGCGCCGGCTCAATCTGACCTCCGAGGGGGCCGCGTATTACGAGCGTTGTGTACAGATTCTCGCCGACATTGACGACATCGAGGCGAGCCTGCAGCATACCGACAACCGGCCGCGCGGGCGGCTGCGCGTCGAGCTGCCGGCGGCAGTCGCCAATGCGATCGTGCTTCCCGCGCTCGATGACTTTCACACGCGCTACGAGGATATCGTGCTCGCGTTTGGCGTCAGCAACCGGCAGCTCGACCTGGTCGGCGAAGCGATCGATTGCTGCATCCTGATTGGAGCGTTGCCGGATTCGGGACTCTCGGGCCTGTCTGTGCGGCGACTCGGCGCGCTTGAGCATGTGACCTGTGCGAGCCCGCTCTATCTTGCTCGTCAGGGCATGCCGCTAGAGCTTGAGGAACTGACCCATCACGTCGCGGTGAATTGCCTGTGCGTGCAGACCGGGCGCCCGGCGGACTTCGGTTTTCAGGTCGATGGAGACACGGTCAATGTGCCGCTTGGGGGCTTCGTGCAGGTCAGTGACGAGCACGCGTATCTGGAGTGTGGGTTGCGAGGGCTGGGGCTGATCCAGCCGCCGCGGGCGCTCGCACAGCCGTATCTCGACTCTGGGCGGCTGCGTGAAGTGTTGCCGCACTACCGGCCCGCAGCCATGCCGGTATCTGTTGCGTATCTGCGTCATCGTCTCGTTCCGCCGCGCGTGCGTGCGTTCGTCAACTGGCTCGCCGAACTGTTCCAGACGGCGCGGCACGTGAGTCATGATCTGCCGCATCAGTCGCCGCATCAGGTGTCAAACGGGCCGTCAAGCATGCGCCCGATTCTGCGTGGAATGGAGGCGGACGAGCCGGCCTGAGGGAGGGGACTTCCCGGCTTGGTTTACTCCGAGTCCAGCCAGGAATCGAGACCCACGCGAAACGCGACGGCCACAATCACTGGAACGGTCAGCATCATGACTATGCCGAAGTTCTCGATCATGTCGCCGTACATGATCGGTTTGTACAGAACAATGCCAGAGACAATGACGAAGGCGATAAAACCGACGACCACCATCAAGATGCTGCGGAGCGCACTGGACGGCTGCCAGCGTCGGCGCTTTCGCGGGGCGACACTGACCCGCTCCGGATTCGATGGAGTCTCGGCTTCAGATTTTTGTTTATTTTCTGGCATGGGCGCAGCGAGGTGAGGGGCTGCCGAATGCGTAAAACGACGCGTAAGAAGACGCGCTACATTCGGGATTTTCAACTGGAACGGGTCATGGCGGCAGCAGATGGCAATCGTGAGAAAGCGATGAGCAAACCGACATGCGGCGATTGTGGCACAGGCAGAGTACCCTGAGCAGAAGACCTCTGGCACATGCCCGCGGAACGCGACTTTTTGCCATTGGTGAAGGTCGCTGTCGATCCAGTTGCGGCCATCGGCCAGCGCTTTCATTTTCCATTCGAACGTCGGCTCCTCTGCGATCCCAATGATCCGCAGCTCCGGCCAAACGTTCTTCGCGTTGCGCGCCTTGACCGGATCGTTTGTTCTGGCACGGTCGTGCGCTGCTTGGCGATGGCGAACAGTTGCTGGCGCAGTTGGGCAGTGACGTGGTTGACGAACGGACGGTGATGTCGGGTCGATCTTCGGACTCGCGGGCACTATTTCCGCTAGCTGCCGAAACAGGTGTTCGCTCTAGCCGCCAGGTGGGTGGGCTCTCGATAAACATCGTGAAAAAGGCACTAAAATGATAGCCGACTAACAGATCTCTAATGTGAGCGCAGGTTAGTGCAGGTTAGTGCAATCCACCGAATCAGAACTTGATTATCCAGTTCGTTGGCGTGATTTCTTTCATAGAGGAAAACGTGAATTTGTTGCTTGCAGGCCGATGCCTTTGCGGCGCAGTCCACTACGAAGTGAAGGACGAGTTCGTCTATGCATTGAACTGCCACTGTTCAAAGTGCCGGCGCGCGACGGGTTCAGCGTTCAAGTCATTCGCGGGGATCGAGCGCAACAAGTTAGGCATCACCCAGGGGCAAGGCGACCTGTTGATTTTCGGTGACGAGAACGCGGCTCACGATGTCCATTGCAAGATCTGCGGAAGCCTTATGTTTTCGGTGGTTCGCGAGGGCGAGTTCGTTCACGTCACTTTAGGTACGCTTAGCGACACTCCGGCTATTCGCCCAACCGCACACATTTTTGTCGGATCGAAGGCACCGTGGTATTCCATAACCGACCAACTGCCGCAGCACGATGAATTTGGATAACCGGGCCAAGTCAATGAGGGACGTCCCGCGCCAGCGGGGTTTTTGGGTATTCGACGATGACCGGCTCAATGCCGGCATAGCGTATTGCGCGATGTGCCGCAGCCCGGGGTGTGATCGATCGTGACGCTCATACGCGTTGTCGTTTGATGCTGTGTTTTGTTTCGTACCAGTGCTGAGAGCGGTTGACGACGCCGACGACCAGCAGCATCACCGGAACCTCGATCAGCACACCGACCACGGTGGCCAGCGCCGCGCCTGAATGGAAGCCGAAGAGACTAATTGCCGTGGCCACCGCCAGCTCGAAGAAATTGCTGGCACCGATCAGACTGGACGGACCCGCTACGCAATGTGCGACACCGAGCCGGCGATTTAACAAGTAGGCGAGACCGGAATTGAAAAACACCTGAATGAGGATCGGCACTGCGAGCATTGCAATGACGAGTGGTTCCTTGATGATCGCCTGCCCTTGGAAGGCGAAGAGGAGCACCAACGTGGCAAGCAGCGCGCAGATCGAATAGGGGCCGAGGCGCGCGACGACATTCCGAAAATGCGACTCGCCCTTCGCCATCAGCATTCGGCGCAGCAGTTGAGCGATGATGACCGGGATGATGATGTAGAGGCCAACCGAGATAATCAGCGTATCCCACGGTACCGTAATGGCCGACAAACCAAGCAGCAAGGCGACGAGCGGCGCGAAGGCCACGATCATGATGGAGTCGTTCAGCGCCACTTGCGATAACGTGAAATACGGATCACCCTTGCAGAGCTGCGACCAGACAAACACCATTGCTGTGCAAGGGGCCGCAGCCAGAAGGATCAAGCCGGCGATGTAGCTGTCGAGTTGATCAGCGGGAAGCCACGGCGCGAACACATGGCGGATGAAGATCCAGCCGAGCAACGCCATGGAGAATGGCTTGACGAACCAGTTCACAAATAGCGTGACGCCAATACCACGCCACTGACTTTTGACCTGAGTCATCGCGGCAAAATCAATCTTGACCAGCATCGGGATGATCATTACCCAGATGAGCACGCCCACAGGAAGATTGACCTGCGCGACTTCCATGTGGCCAATCGCCTGAAAGAGCTGGGGAAGCGTCTGCCCGAGAAAGATGCCGCTCAGGATACAAAGGGCGACCCAGGCCGTCAGGTAGCGTTCGAAAAACCCGATCGCCGGTCGTGCGCCGCCAACCTCCGTGTCAGTGCTGCTCATTGGATTCCTCTGCAGGCTTTTGACCGATCAAGCGCATTTCGTGCTGAATCGCGTTGCTGTCAAGCACATGGAGCGGCAGGATTACGAACTGGCTCACGCGGCTCAGGATCTGCCGATAAACCTTGCTAAAGATCTTGCGCTTGTCTTCATCGCTGCCCTCGAACGCGGCCGGATCTTCAAAGCCCCAATGCGCCGTTATCGGTTTTCCCGGCCAGATAGGGCAGACTTCGCCCGCCGCCTGGTCGCAGACCGTGATCACGAAATCCATGTGCGGAGCGTCGGGTGTCGCGAACTCATCCCAGCTCTTGCTACGCAGTCCAGACGTGTCGTAGCCGAGAGCTTCGCATCGTTCAATGGCGAATGGATTGACCGTGCCGGAAGGATGGCTGCCGGCGCTGTACGCTAGGAATTTGCCTTTCCCCAAGACGTTGAACAGCGCCTCGGCCATGATGCTGCGTGCGCTATTGCCCGTGCAGAGGATCAGAATCGAGTAAAGTTTATCGCTCACGTGCGGCTCCGGATAACTACAAGGGACTCAGCAGGCGAGCAGCATGCGGCCGTTGATTGCGGTTGATCGTGGGACTCGCCGTAGACCGGTCCAGCTTCGAGGGTTCTGAACGTCTCCCACGCGACGCCCTGCGGATCGATCGTCCACGCCTTGTCCGACTTGGCGTAGCAACAGGTCGTTCCTGTTTGCGCTTGTACCGGCAGCTTCGCTACGGCAAAGCGCGCATTCATCTCGGCCAGCTCCGCATCGCTTTCAACCTGGATGCCAATATGGTCGATGCCTGGTTTCGCGCCGCGCTGCGAGATTGCGAAATTGACGGCCGGATCGGTCAGCTCCCATTTGCAGTAATCGCTCTTGAGAACCGTGGGCGCCATGTTGCCGAACATGGCGCTGTAGAACCGGATGCTGTCGTTGAGGTCTTCGACCGCGACGTGGATGTGCATGCGCTTCATGGTGTATCTCCGCGGCAGTTGGGAAGATCGCTCGCGGCACAGGTCGCGCCACCGCAGCAGTTCTCCGTCAGGAAGCCGATCAGGCCTGTCATCGCGTCAAAATTCGCGGTGTAGATGACGAAGCGGCCTTCTTGCCGTTGCTTCACGAGCTCTGCATGGGACAGATCCTTGAGGTGAAATGACAGGCTTGAAGGGGACAGCCCGAGTTGCTGCGCGATTTCACCGGCAGCCATACCGTCAGGCCCCGCGACGACCAGCATGCGGAAGATCGCAAGGCGGGATTCATGGGCAAGCGCGCTCAGGGCGCGTACAGCGAGATTGGAGTCCATAAGCCTAACAATACGTGTATTGATTCGATATTTCAAGTATTATCGAAACGACGATTCTTATTGTAGTTGTTGCGTTCGATGACGTCCGCGAGAAGAGGCGTTTTTAGCGACTGCAATCAATTGAACAGTTGGCGCTATTGACCAGCCTCATCATCGTCGTCGCGGCAATCGAGTGTCCTGGTTGAGCCCTCCCCGGACACCTGCCGTCGAGCACTGCGAACGGCGTCCGAAATGCCCATTGATTTCGTCTCGGGGAGGGCTACTCGAGCTATCAGGCGCCGAATGTGAAGCGCGTGCCAGTTGATGACCAAAGGACTTTTCCTGGCATTGCCTGAGTCACCATCGCGTAGAACGCTTCGCCAGAACAATGCATCGGGATCACGTAGTCTGGATTGATCTCCTTGAGCATGTTCACCGTGGCCTGCTGATACTCCGGTGGTTGCGGCGCAAGATGAAAGCCGCCTACGATCGCGTGTACCCGGGTAACACCCGACACTTTCATCGCTGTCTTGACGGTATTGAGAACACCGCGGTGCGCGCACGATGTCAGTACCACGAGCCCTCGATCCTTCACCAGATAAACCGTGCTCTGTTCATGTTGAAAATCGTCGGGAATCGACGTCGCACTTTGTTTGTCCAGCGGCAATTTGTCGGCGGCACAGCCCATGCCATTGAGTACGCCGACGGTCATGGTGCTGGGATTGAGCGGCTTCTCGAACGTAGTCTGGGGAATCCAACCCGTGGTGAACGCGTGACCCGCCACCACGGCGGGACGTTCCGCGAAGACGATGTTCAGGTTGGCGTCACGCATTGCCTGCCGGTCGAGCGAGCCGAACTGGCGAACGCCAATCTCGCGTGTGCAAAAACACTCCTCGCCACCAAGATAAATTGGCAGCCGCGTTTTCAACTTGTCGCGGTTGGCCTGGAGGAAGCCAACCATGCCGCCAAAGTGGTCGTAGTGCCCGTGTGTGAGCAGTAGCGCGTCGAGTTGCGCCGGGTCGATTTTCAGAAGGCCAATGTTATTGTTCAACGTCTCGGGCGTATAGCCGAAGTCGATCAATATCTGCCTGCTCTGCGCTCCTTGCGAGGACTCGGCATGCAGGGAGAGGCCCCATTCGTTCTCGATCGAGAGGCGCGGGCTCTGATCTTGTGAGAGGGGCAAGCCGAAGCGCTGCACGTCAACGTCGCCAACGCGACGACTACTTTCCAGAGCCGAATAAGACGAATCGGTGATGACCCGAATCGATACTTTATCGACGACAGGTACGGGCCCGGTCAGGGGCTCGGCGAACGCAACGCGCGACTCGCCGAGCAGCGCACCTGAAAGTACACCTAGCGCACTCAACCCTCCAGCGCGCAGTACGCGGCGACGCGACCAGCTACCCAAATATCTTTCGTCCATTGCCTAACCTCCGTCGGTCTTATCAAAGTGAATGCAGCCAACGCCTGCTCATCCCAAGAAGCAATCAATTGATTACCAGGGATAGCGGCGCGGTTACGGGAAAGCACTTCAGATTGACACCCGCTCACGAGTGCAGTCATAAACGGTGAGACGGAGTGCTTATGGATGGTAGGCGAATGCGTCCTGAAGCAAGCGGGAAGGTTGAAGCGAATGCGCGATCGCGCACATTCATTGAACGGTAAATGTAATTATAAAAATGGCTTACTGTTATATTTATCGCTGCGTATTCTTGCCGGTTGCACCTTGCACCACCGGAACCTCTCATCGGGTAACTTGTCTATGTTTGATATCGCCCTTTTTCTCAGGGAGGTTCCAAATGGCTGCCACGCAATCAGGGGCAATACCCCTCTCCGATGAGGAGGCGCGGCGGCAGCTGCGCCGCGCCGTCATCGCAAGCACGATCGGCACCACGATCGAATGGTACGACTTCTTCCTCTACAGTACGGTCACCGGCCTGGTTTTCGCGAAGCTGTATTTTCCAGGGTCCGCACCGCTCGTCGGCACATTGCAGGCTTTTCTGATCTATGCCGTCGGCTTTGTAGCACGGCCAGTTGGCGCGGCCATTTTCGGCCATTACGGCGATCGTATCGGACGCAAGGCCACGCTGGTCGTAACGCTATTGCTGATGGGGCTCGCTACGTTTGCCGTGGCCTTTGTGCCCACCTTCGCAACGATAGGCATCTGGGGCGCCGTCGCGCTCACGGTGCTGCGCTTCATTCAGGGAGTGGGTGTCGGCGGTGAATGGGGTGGATCGGTCTTGATGTCGATGGAATGGGCACGCACCAACGCGCATCGCGGCTTCGTCGCCTCCTGGCCGCAGTTCGGGGTGCCGGCGGGGCTATTCCTGGCCAATCTGGCAGTGCTCGCCATGAGTCAGATTTCCGGCAGCGCTTTCCTCACGTGGGGTTGGCGAGTGCCTTTCTTCCTGAGTATCGTCTTGGTCGGGATCGGTCTCTACATCCGCTTGAATATCCTCGAAACGCCGATCTTCGCGCGGCTCCTGGCTGAACGGAAGATCGAGAAGACGCCGATGCTCGAAGTACTGCGCCGCCAGCCGAAGGACATCCTTCTCTCGGCGTTTGCACGCATGGCCGAACAGGCGCCTTTTTATATTTTTACGGCCTTTGTCTTCACCTACGGCATCTCGACCCTGGGGGCGACACGCAACCTGTTGCTGACGGCAGTGCTGGTGGCTTCAGTGCTGGAATTCGTTACGATCCCTCTCTTCGGTCACGTGTCCGATCTGATAGGGCGGCGGCGGATGTACATGATCGGCGCCGCCGTTGTCGGCGTATTCGGCTTCCTCTATTTTGCGATGATCGACACCAAGGATCCTATGTGGATCTTCGCGGCCATTGTGCTCTCGCTGGTACCGCATTCCATGTTGTATGGACCCCAGGCCGCGTTGATCGCTGAATCCTTCACGGGGCGGTTGCGTTACAGCGGCGCGTCGTTGGGCTACCAGCTGGCTTCGCTCATTGCCGGCGGCCCTGCGCCGCTGATTGCGACCGCGCTCTTCGCTTACTACCATTCGGGCTATGCAATCGCCGCTTATATCCTTGTGTGCGCGGTGGTCAGCCTGATTGCCGCTTCGCGGCTAGGCGATTACACGAACAAGGACATCTCGCGGGAATACGACGACGCGTGGAAGAAGGGCGACCGCGGACACGCCACCCCAGCCACGTGATTAATCAGCTTGCCGCGGCTTGCATCAATATGCCGAGGTAAAGGGGACTTTATTGCTTACGCTTCCGGGACGTCGATCGTCCCTTCAAGATATTGAACAGCCTGACCGGAGATATACACCCGGTCGGCTTGTACGCGGCAATGAAGCAATCCGGTGCGGCGTGACACCTGCATGGCCACGAGTTCGGCCTTGCCCAAACGCTCGGACCAGAATGGCGCAAGCGCCGCGTGAATGGATCCGGTCACCGGATCTTCATCGCCGCCGTTGGCAGGCCAGAAGTAGCGGGACACAAAATCGTGTTCGTTGCCGCGCGCCGTCACGACGACATCGAGTGGACCGAGTGTGGACAGCAGATTGAGTTCGGGTACGACGGATCGTACCTCGCGTTCTGTTTCGTAGATGACGACGTAGGCTTGCTGGTTTATCAGCACTTCTTGAGGCCGTATGGAAAGCCCCAACATCAGGTTTGCGGGTATCTCGTTCAGTCTTTCAGGCCGGCGCTGTGGGAAGCTCATTTCGATCAGGCCGTCATGCATACGGCTAACAGTAAGCCGACCGACCGCTTTCGCGAAAAACTCGATGACTTCCAGATCATCACGTTGCTTGAAGATCACATAGGCACTTGCCAGCGTCGCGTGTCCGCAAAAGGCGATTTCGGTGAGCGGCGAAAACCAGCGGATGTCGAACGCGCCGTCAGCATTTCGCATAAAGAATGCTGTTTCAGACAGATTATTCTCGGTAGCAATCGCCTGCATCAAGCTGTCGGGCAGCCAGCGTTCGAGCGGCACCACCGCAGCGTAG
This sequence comes from Caballeronia sp. SBC1, assembly GCF_011493005.1. Lineage (NCBI taxonomy): Bacteria > Pseudomonadati > Pseudomonadota > Betaproteobacteria > Burkholderiales > Burkholderiaceae > Caballeronia > Caballeronia sp. SBC1. The sequence goes on along the minus strand of NZ_CP049157.1, from coordinate 85,557 downwards.
TTGCCCTTGAAGACCTTGTCCGAAAATGCGTCAATCTGATAGATCGGCAGTTTCACGAGATGCTCCTGTTCCAAGCGGTAGGTTAGTCGGCAACCAGCAGGCCAGTTCGTTGAATACAATATCAGCCCGTTAATCCGGTGAACATGTACAGTTGCGATGCCGGGCACGGGTGTCTGTGCGCGGGGCGCCACGGTGGATTGCGTGGTGCGGTAAATGCCGCAGGCATCCCGGCTCAGTGTCGTAGCACGAACCCGGGCCAACGGGATCAATGATCCCGCTGAAACTGGATTCAACCAATGAACGGCAGTCTCTGGACGTACGCGGCGCTAGCGAGGTTTGCCTCGCGTACTTTTCCGAGGGCTCCCGGAGCGGGGCGCATCTTTATCCGGCAACGCGCCGCCGCCGTTCATCTGCTCCATCCACGACAAGGCGTCGATGTACGACAAGAACTGCTGCAGGTACCCGGGCGACAACTCGCGCATCAGCGAAAGCGAACGATGCACGAGGCTGCTCGAATTGAGCGGACCGGCATTCCCGGGCACTTGCGCAAGTGACTGCCGAAACTGTTTCTCGGCACTGACCTTGGTCCAGGTTTTCCTGAAGTAATCGAGCACCTCCATTTCCGGATAGGAGGAGGGGCGAGGCAAGGCGTGGCTAGCGGTGGAGCCGTGGTTATTCACCGGCGCACGGTGGCTCATGTACTCGATCAGCCCGGCAAGCGCACCGTGGGCGGACTCGCCGGCATGGGCAGTTTGCGACGCGGCGTTCTCGAGATCGTTGGCGTAATCATTGGCGTAATCATTGGCGTAATCATTGGCATAAGCCACGATCAGTTTGGATAGCTTATCATCCAGGATACGTCGTGCCTCGCCGCTGTGGCTGGCCGCTCGCCGATCCAGCGCTTCAATAAAATGAAATCGAATGGGATCCAGCCGATCGGCGCCGCGCTCGCGCCATGCATCGAGCGTCGAGCGGACGCCGCTCGTTCCACCGCTTGCTATACCGTCAACGTCGCTATTCACCGGACTTCACCGTTGCGCTCGACGGCCTTGGGACAGGCGCTATTTCCACTCGCCGATTCTTCGCCCGTCCTTCGTTGTCGGCATTGGAGCTCACGGGCTGCTGTGAGCCGAACGCGGCCGCGAATACCGAGGAGGAGGGGATGCCCGCATCAATCAACGCACGAGTTACCGTCAACGCGCGCTGGGCCGACAGTTCCCAGTTGTCGGCAAAGCGGCGGTTGCTCTCCCGCAACTGCCGGTCATCGGTAAAACCGCTCACCATCAGGATCTGGTCGTTGGCCTGGAGATAAGCGGTCAGCGGCCCGGCCAGGCTCTTCAATACGTCGCGGCCTTCGGGCTGCAATTGATCGGAGTTGAGCGCGAACAACACGCTGCCGTTAATGCCAATACGCCCGTTGACCAGCGTCACCCGGCCTGCTGCCAATGGCCCGGCCAGCGCCTGCTCCAGGGTCTTGCGGCGCTGCGTTTCCATCTGCCGCTGCCTGACCTCATGTTCAAGCTTGGAAGACAGCTCCAGTTGCACGCCGATGACCCCCACCATGATCAGCATGAAGGCGCCCAGCAGCACCGACATCAAGTCGGCAAAGACGGGCCATATCGGCGCGGTCGTCTCCATGCCGCCGTCGATATCCTCGCTCATGCGGCTTCAGCTCCGGCAGACGCGCGCCGCCCGGCGAGCTGTTGCAGGTCTTCGACAATCTGCTTCTGCGACATCATGCTCAGGTCGATGACTTCCCGAGCCTGCGCCACGTAATAGGCAAGCTGTTCGTCACTGCGCGCGAGTGATTTGTCCAGCGCGGTTTCAATACGCTGGAGGTGAGTCACCAGCTTTTCATTCGAATCGCCGAACAACTGTACGGCCATGCCGAATGCTTCGCCCAGGCTCGCCACCTCGACCGCGCTGCCTGTGACCTGTGCGGCAACGGCGCCAAGCTTCCCGGTTTCGGTTTCAACCTTGTCGGCGAACTGCGTGCCCACACGCTCCAGCAGACCCGCCGACGTCGCGACCAGCGCATCAACGGCTGAGCGTTGCTCGGTGGACGCATGGTTCACGGCATCGAGCAAGGTTTCGAGCGTTGCCAGCAGACGGCTGCGCTCCTCGAGCATGGCGGTATCGCGGACCATGCTGTCGGACAGCTTCTGGCGCAGTTCGGCAACGACTTCGGCAGCAGCCTTGGGCGCTTCCGATGCCGCTTGAACGAGCCCGGAGATTTCGGCGATCGTGTTGCTGGCGTGCGCCTGCGTCTGAGCCGATATGTCTCGCGCGGTTAGCTCCAGCATGTCGCAAATTTCCTGCTGGCGGCTCGCGGTGCGCGTACCTGCCTGTTCCCACTCGCGGCTGAGCGTAGCGGCCATTGAACCAAGCGTTTCGGTCCAGGCCGCCAGACGCTGCTGGTCCCGCGATGCCAATTCCGCCTGCAGGTTCGCCGCGGCCTTGGGGGCTTCGGACGCAGCTTGTACGAGCCGGTCGATTTCGGCGATCGTGTTGCTGGCGTGCGCCTGCGTCTGGGCAGATATGTCGCGTGCGGTTTGTGCCAGCGTGTCGCACATCTCCTGCTGGCGGCTCGCGGTGCGCGTGCCCGCCTGCTCCCAGTCGCGGCTCAACGTAGCCGCCATCGAACCGAGCGTCTCGGTCCAGACCGCGAGCCGTTGCTCGTCCCGCGATGCCAATTCGCCCTGCAAGTCCGCCTGCGACTGGCCCACGGTATGCAGCAGCGACGCCGAATGCTGCTCGAAGATCGCTGCGGCCTCGGTCAAGGCCTGCTGATTGTGACTCGCCAGCTTCTCGCCGGCGCTTTCTTGCCGTGACAGCGCTTCGTTCCACGCCGCGGACACACTGCCGGCCGTGGCGTCCAGGCGAGCGGCGACGCCCTCCAACAAGCCCGCCGAACGTTGCTCGAAGGTTTCGGTGAATCGATCCAGTGAGGTGCGCAGATGCTGGACCAGCGCCTCGCTCGATCGCTGGTGTCCCGCCAGTGCCTCGTTCCAGATACTGGCCACGGTGGTGGTGCTTGCCTCAAAACCGCTCGACAGCCCGTCGAGTTGCCGCTGCACGGCCTGCGTGACGGTGGCGTGCAAGGAAGCAGTCTCGCGGGCAAGGCCCGCCATCGTGGCCTCCATGACCGGCTGCAGCGCCGCGCCGGCGGCGCGGGTGCTGTCGGCAACGCTTTCCTTCAACGACCGCTCCACCGATGCAGCGAGCCGGGCGTAAGTTGCCTCGGCCTTGCCGTGGAAGGCCTCCTGGCTTGCCATCTGCTGCGCGTTGACGGCGAGGTTCTGTTGCTCGATGGCCGCCATCATCATCTGCAGCCGATCGACCAACTCAGGCATCCCCTCGGCCTGTCGTTGCAGGAGCTTGAAGGTTTCCTCGCGCTGATGGGTCTGCGAGTAGATGCGCAATGTGGTCGCGATCTTCACGTCGAGCATCTGCCCGGCCTGGATCCGCTCGCGCCGGCACAGCGCGGAAAGCAGCCCAAGCATGGCGGATGTGGCCACACCCGCAATCGAGGTGCCGAACGCAAATCCGAGCCCCTTCACCGGCGCGGCCAACGACGCCCGGATAGCCTCGATGTCGGTCGCGCTGTCCAGCGCCAGCCCTGTCCCCCTCAGGGTTGCCACCATGCCCAGGAGCGTGCCCAGCATGCCCAGCAACACGAGCAAGCCGACCAGATAAGACGCAAGCGGCGGGCCGGGCAGGGCCACACGCTCGCCCTCGATGCGCAGGCGCACCGAATTGCGCAGGCTGGGATGCAATCGGTCGAGCCAGGCGCCCAGGCCGGGCGGTGGTCCGGACAGGTCCGCTGCCGCACGCGCCAGGGTGGACGTGGCTTGGCTGTAGCGTTGCAACTCGAGCGCGCCGGCCAGATAGCAGGCGGCAATCAACATAGTGACGGCCAGCGCCAGCGCGTTCGAGCCGACGTAGCCGGCACCGATCCAGCAAACAGCGGCCAGACCTACCAAAAAAACGACAAGATTCAGATATCTGGACATAGCGTCCCAGTTAGCGGGTGCGAAGGGCCGCGAGCAACCCTTCGACCGGTTGAAAACGAAGATCCAGTTCGGCCAGCAACACGCTCTGCATATCCTTGCGGAACACGTTCAGCCAAGCGCCCGGCGCGATCGTAGGGGCGTCCTCTGGCGCCTGGGCATCGGCATCGGCGTCGGCGTCGGCCAGCGTCTCCCGCCCGGCCTTGCGCAACCTCTCGAAGTGCCCGCCGAGCAACCCGGGCACGGTGGCCAGCAGACTCCGCTCGCGCGGGCTCAGCGCACGCTCCATGACGGCATCCACCTCCGCGAGCCGGCTCATAGCGGGCGTCCTGGCGGCCAGCTTCGCCCGCAGACGGCCACGCAGGTTGCCGATGCCCGTTTCCATCGTCTGCTGCATAGACAGATAGATCTGACGAAAAGCCGGGTAGTCGACGGCAGCGTTCATGGAGGCTCCATGAGATGCCGTTTGCGCCGACCCGTGCCGCTTGTCGGCGGCAGACGCACCACCGCCGACAATGGCATTAACCAACGTGCTGCGCACGCGGGCGCACTCGGTCTCCTCCGCGCTGCCAACGGCTTGCGCGCCGTAGCCGGAGGGTACGCCAGGCGGATTGCCGTTGAGCGCCGTGGACAGCGCGATGGCGTCTGTCCAGTGGATCCATTGGCTCAGCCTGTCCGAAAGCGATTGCCTCGATTCGGTAACTTCGACATCTGCCAGGCGAGCCAGGAGGCGAATGAGCGTCGGGCCGCTGAAAGCTGTGCGCTGAGGGGCTTGCACCATACCACCAGAGTCAAAAAGTCCGCTAGTTTACACGCGGACGCGATGACCGCCTTCGTGTCCTGAAAAGCGGGGCGCGCGAGTGTGGAATTTCAGGGTGCTCGACATGCCGCTAACGATGACGGAATTTCGCGCTCGTTCCTGGCCATCGGCAGTGTTGGTCAGCGTGGTAATGGGGCGCTGCCAGCATGCCTAACCGGACGCGGCTATGATTATGAGCGGCAATCCATGCCAAATCACGAAAGGAGAATGTCCGGATGATTCACGTCATTGCCACGATCACTGCACTGCCCGGTTCACGCGACGCGGTGCTTGAACTATTCAGCAAGAATCGTCCAGCGGTGCTGGCGGAAAATGGCTGCATCAGCTACGAAGCGGTGGTCGACGTACCTGGCTTCGGAGCGATTCAGACGCCGCTTGGCAATGACACATTTGCGGTGATCGAACGCTGGGAAAGCGCCGAAGCGTTAAAGGCGCATGGCGCCTCCGCGCATATGGCCGAATACGCGCGCAACACCAAGCCGTTGCTCGCCAGCCGCGTCATCAATGTGCTGCAAGCCTGCTAAGGCGCCGGCTTGCATCGGCTACGCCGGGCGCAGCGTAGATGGCCGCCGAGCCCATGAATGATCAGCGAGACGGTGAAGGTCCTGCATCCGGTGCGCCGTGCGAGATCCGCCCGGCGTCATTCAAATACCACCACCTGGCGAATCGCTTTACCTTCGTGTAGCAGGTCAAAACCAAGATTGATCTCATCGAGCTTAAGGCGCCCCGTGAGCAGCTTGTTCACCGGCAGACGCCCCTGCAAATACAGATCGATGTAGCGCGGGATGTCGCGCGAAGGCACGCATGTGCCTATATAGCTGCCCTTGAGGGTGCGTTCTTCTGCTACAAGGCTGACCGCGGGAAGTGGCCAAAGCGCGGTTGACGGGGGCAGCCCGGCTGTGACGGTCGAACCGCCCCGGCGCGTAATGCGATAAGCCAGGTCCAGCGCGTTGATCGAGCCGGCGAACTCAAAGGCGAACTCGACGCCACCGGAACTGAGCGCGCGGACGTGATCGATCGCATCGGCCCGACCGGCGTTCACCGTGTGCGTGGCGCCCAGCGCGCGCGCCTGCTCGAGCTTGGCGTCGGACAAGTCGATTGCGACGATCTGCCGGGCGCCCGCTGCCTGCGCGCCAATAAGCGCCGCCAGGCCAACACCGCCGAGGCCGACTACCGCAACCGATGCGCCGACCCTGACCTGCGCGGTGTTGACAACCGCGCCGACACCTGTAAGCACGGCGCACCCGAACAGCGCGGCTTCGTCCAGCGGAACGGCGGGATTTATCTTGACGACAGAGCGGCGCGACACGGTCGCGTACTCGGCAAACACCGAACATCCGAGATGATGATTCAAGGGCTCACCACCGCGTGTGAGACGGCGCGCACCGGACAGCAACGTGCCGGCACCGTTTGCCGCGGCGCCCGGCTCGCACAAGGCCGGGCGGCCTTCGGCACAAGGCGCACAGTGGCCACAGCTCGGCACGAACACCACGACAACATGGTCGCCAACCTGGAGGTCGGTCACGCCTGCCCCCAGTTCCTCGACAACACCCGCGGCTTCGTGACCGAGCGCCATAGGCATTGGACGTGGCCGGTCTCCGTTGATCACGGACAGGTCGGAGTGACACAGGCCGGCGGCGGCGATCTTGATCAGCACTTCATCGGCGCCAGGCGGTGCCAGGTCAATCTCTTCGATATGCAAAGGGCGGGAGACGGCGTAGGGCGGTGTTGCGCCCATCGCCTGCAGGACTGCTACCTTGATCTTCATTGTGCGACCTCCATCACCCGGTTTTTGAGTTCCTCGACGAGTACGCGGGTGTTCTCCGAGTAGTCGACCGGAACGATGACCAACTGCACGCCGCCTTCGCGGAACGCCGCTTCCAGCGTTGGCGCCAGTGCTTCGGCCGACTCAACGCGCCGTCCTTTAGCGCCATAGGCATCCGCGTACTTGACGAAATCGGGGTTGCCGAAAGTGAGACCCCAGTCAGCGAAGTTGTCGACGGCCTGTTTCCATCGGATCATTCCGTAGGCATCGTCCTGAATGATCAGGACAACGAGGTTGAGCTTAAGCCGCACGGCGGTCTCGAGTTCTTGCGAGTTCATCATGAAGCCACCGTCGCCGCATACCGCCATCACGCGCCGGGCAGGATAGAGCAGCGCCGCCATCATGGCCGACGGCAAGCCCGCCCCCATGGTCGCCAATGCGTTGTCGAGCAGCAGCGTGTTGGCGCTGCGGGTCCTGTAACACCGCGCGAACCAGATCTTGTACATGCCGTTATCGAGTGCCACGATGCCGTCGGCCGGCATGATCTCGCGCACGTCGTGGACAATACGTTGCGGGGTCAGCGGAAAGCGTGATTCCTGTGCCCGGTCCATCGTGCGCCGCAAGATGCCTTCGCGCAGCGGCGCCAGCGCAGCCGCGTTCGGAAGCTTGCCTTGAACCTGATCAGCGAGCCGCGCGAGACTCAGGCCCAGGTCGCCCACCACTTCGGCATGCGGGAAAAACACCTGTTCGACATGCGCCGGCGTGTAACCCACGTGAATGACCTTCGGTCCCTTGGGCCCCATGATGAACGGCGGCTTTTCGACGGTGTCATGGCCGATCGCGAGGATCAGGTCGGCGCGGTCGATCGCCTCGTGCAAGTAGTCGCGCGCGCTCAGCGCGGCCGTTCCCATCCAGAGCTCGCTGGCCTCGTTTTGGCCGACGGCGGCAACGGTGCCCTTGCCCATCTGGGTGTTGAAGAACGGGATGCCAGTGCGCCGGATGAACTCGGTCAATTGACCCACGAGCCGCGGCCGGTTGCTGGCGGCACCGAACATGACCAGCGGACGCTCGGCGTTCATCAGCAAAGCCGCAGCCCGTTCGATGGCAGCCTCCTGAGCCACCGGGAGCTCCACAGGATGCAGCGGAACGAGCGCCACCTCGTCGCTTACTTCAACGGCGGCCACGTCTTCAGGCAGCTCGAGATGGACCGGGCCGGGCCGCTCCTCCGCGGCCAGCCGGAACGCTTCGCGCACCACGGTGGGAATACTGCTCCCGCTGACTATTTGCCGGGACGCCTTGGTCAGCGGCTTCATCGTGGCGACAATGTCGACTATCTGGAACCGCGCCTGGTGCGCCGTCATGATGGGTTTCTGTCCGGTAATCAGCACCATTGGCATGGCGCCAAGATGCGCGTAGGCGGCGCCGGTGACCAGATTTAGCGCGCCCGGACCGAGCGTAGCCATGCAGACGCCCGGCCTTCCCGTCAGGCGGCCGTGGGTCGCCGCCATGAAGGCTGCAGACTGTTCATGGCGGGTCAGGATCAACTCGATGCTGGAGCGCCGCAGCGACTCGACGACGTCGAGATTTTCTTCGCCCGGCACGGCGAAAATCCGATCGACGCCTTCATTTTCCAGTGCCTTGACGAACAGGTCGGATGCTTTCATGGATAGTCACCTTGTTTCTTTAAACCACAGCTAAATCGTGGGTCGAATGAATGGAAGTGCCGGGTTCTTGCCATTGCGGCGTGAGCGTGAATCGGCCGGGTGTCACGTGCCGGCGCCGGGTTCGCCGATCGGGCCGTGCGCAATGTCCTCAAGTTGGCGCGTCGCATGAGCGGCTGCTTGCGCATGTGTTTCGCAAACATGCGATGCGGAATCGAGCTCGCTGAATGCAGCGTCAAGCTTCATGCGCATGAATGCACTGGTAGTGAAGCGAGTCGCCGAGCTGTAGTACTTGAGTTGCAACTGCCTGACCATCTCGAAGTACGCATCGGCCTCCGACTCATCCAGCCGAAATCCGTCATAGTTGACCATTAGCGAAACCTTGTGGCCGATGCGTTCGCAGAATGCCTCAAGCACACGCCGAACGCTTTCGATGTCGCTGTTCGAGCGGATCGCCATACCTTCGAAGTTCGCGAACATGGTGTTGCGCCCGGCGTCGTAGCTGAGCCTGTCGCTCATCTGCAGATCGAGTAGCATCGTTGCCAGACCCATGATCTGTGGCAAGAAAATTCGAGGGTCCATCAATCGCACATTGCGCACGATGGGAGCGAAGTCCATGTGGGCAAGAATGTCGCGGTCAATATCGATGCCGGGTGCAATTTCCGTCAGTTCGAGTCCTTCAGGCACGCGCCGGAAGACGCACCGCTCGGTCACATACAGCACGGACTGACCGCGTTGCGCAGCAAGCGATCCATTAAATGTGATCTGCTCGACAGACTCGACGAGCTTCTTCTTCGAACCCTCCGAGAGAATACGCAGACGTCCGTCCTCGACCACTACATCGAGGCCGCCGGCCGTGAACGTTCCCGCAAATATCACGCTACGGGCGTTCTGGCTGATGTTGATAAACCCGCCGGCACCGGCTAGTCGCGGCCCGAAGCGGCTGACATTCACGTTTCCGCATCGATCGATCTCCGCCATGCCGAGACAAGCAAGGTCCAGCCCTCCACCATCGTAGAAGTCGAACTGCTGGTTCTGATGAAGCAGGGCATCAATGTTGATGGCGGCGCCGAAGTTCAAGCCGCCCTGCGGGGTGCCGCCGATAACGCCAGGTTCAGCGGTTAACGTCAGGTGGCTGAGCAGCTGTTCTTCCGCGGCCACGGCAGCGACAACTTCAGGAACCCCGATACCAAGATTGATTACGCCGCCGAGCGGTAGCTCGAAGGCACATCGACGTGCGATCACTTTTCGCTCGTCGAGCAACGGGCTTTCCATGGTTCCCGACGGGACCTTCATTTCGCCGGAGAACGCAGGGTTATACGCAGTCCCGTACGTTTGGGCGTGAGTATCAGGGCGGGCAACTACAACACGGTCAACAAAGATTCCCGGTACTACCACGGCCCGCGGATCGAGCGTCCCGCTCGCGGCGATCCGTTCCACCTGGACGATCACCAGCCCGTTCGAATTATGGGCGGCCATGGCGGCCTCCATGGCGTCGAGCACGAGCGCCTCGCGTTCCATCGTGACGTTGCCTTCGGGGTCGGCCGTGGTGCCGCGAATCAGGGTCACGTTAAGCGGAAAGACCTTGTAGAAGAGCCAGGTCTTGCCGTCGATGGCAATTGTGCTCACCAGGTCTTCGGTCGTGCTGGCGTTGATTTTTCCGCCTCCGTGACGCGGATCGACAAAGGTGCCCAATCCGACCTGCGTGAGCGTACCGGGCCTGTGCGCCGCGATGTCCCGATACAGATGCGACATCGTCCCCAACGGAAGGTTGTACGCCTCGATCAGATTATCGGTCGCCATGCGAGCGAGCTTCGGCAACAGCGCCCAATGTCCACCGATCGCACGTTTGACCAGTCCCGGCAGTGCCAGGCGGTTGAGCCCCCGGTCCCGGCCGTCACCGGGTGCGGCGGCGAACACCAGGGTCAGATTGCGCGGTTCACCAGCGCCAGTGAAGCGCCGCTCCAGCGCCATGATCAGTTCGTCTGGGGTACCGATGCCAACAAAGCCCGAGCAGCAGACGCTGTCGCCGTCACGAATCAGCGCGACCGCTTCGTCAGCGGTGACAATCTTGTCTTTCATGGCGCAGCTCGAAGAAGAGGTGAATATGCGATCGCTACTGCTACCGATGCCGCTTTCAAAAAAGAGGGTCGGCATCCTCTCTTCGGCAACCCTTCGGCAACCATTATCAGCTTGCGTGATTGCCGCAACATTCATTCCGGGGCAGCCTAACCGCCAATCCAGACGCGGTCAGTGATGTCGAACTTCGGCATGGACCAGGCAAGGTAAATGGCCTCTTGTTAGCGGATTCATACGGAAAAGGTCCTCCGTTATCTTTGGCCAACCACGGGGGACGCGGTACTCAAGCACGCTCAATGCAGCAATGGCCGACGACCAACCGCGCAGGCGCGCCGCTATTTCATCGCTATTGATACCCCAGGGCATAGGCGGCAGTCGATAGTGTGGCGTCTGCATGACACCCCACAGGGTGAGCTGGGAAAACCACCGCGGAATGATGTCGAACGCGATCTCTGCGCCTGGAAAATGCTCCGTGATCTTGATAAACAAGCGTCTCACCGCTTCAGGCTCCAGATACATGAAGAGGCCTTGGACAACGATGAATAGATCGGGGCCTGGTTCAATCTCTTCAATCCAACCCGGCTCGAACACACTCGCGGCAACGTGGCGGAAGCGTTCGGACGAAGGGAGAAAGTGCTGACGCAGTTCGATTGCAGCCGGCAGATCGACTGTGACCCATCGCATCTGGCCGTTGTCCACGCGGTGAGCCTGCGTTTCGAGGCCTTCGCCAAGGGATACGATCAGGCCATTCGGATGGCGTTCGAGCCATTGTTTCAACAGTTGGTCGATCTTTACCGCTCGCGCAGCAAACGAACCGACGGGTTCTCCAAAATGACGCTGGAAGTCGTAGTCGATAGCATTGCAGATGCGCACGCTGTGGGGGTCGGCGAGAATGCCGTCAGGCCGACGCGCTTCGCACGCACGATCGTAAAGCGTCCACAGCATGGTTTCTGACACACCGTCCAGTTTGCACGGAATCAACGAGCAACTGTCGACGCTGTGAGGGCGCGCTTGTTGATGCTCCGTTTGTTGCTCATTACGAAGCGGCGGCCCTGAGACGGCGGGTGTCAAAGCCCATCCAGACGTTTGGCATTGGCTGTTGCACGCTCGTGAATAGGTGCGAGGCTTTCCCGGACTACACGGGCCGTCGAACTGGCCAATTGCAAAGGATCGGCCGGAGATGTTGCAGCGATCTTCAAGAGCGCAGCCTGGCATTCAATCCATTGCGCGGCGGATCGACTTGACGCCAGGGCCGACGCCGCTTCCGACGTAGCCCAGATGTGTTTGCTAGTGTCCCTTGCCAGTGTCATGCCCAAGCTCACGAATCCTGAACCCATTGCCTGAATCGATTCGGACGCTGCTTCGCTCTTTTCCCGGCTCATCAGACTGAATTCAACCCGGTCCCGCTCAGTGGGCAGCGGGCCAGCCATCGCCATGCGAGTGGTGCGGACTTTAACGACGCGGGTGGTCGCGCTGAGCATTTCGCAGGTGTCAGTGAAAAGGCGTAACCAGTTCGTCGAGAGCTCACCGAGAGACGGCGAGAAAGTGCAGGAATTCATGAAGTGCTCCAGGATTAAGCTATCTGATACGGATACCTAATAAAAATATCAATCGTAATGAAAGGAACATCGCGACTGGTCAACTGATATGTCAGAAATGTGTCTGTTGCAGAAAAGACTGTCGCTAAACCTTAGTTGTTTCGCAGTGGCAAACAAGAATAAGAGCGTTAAACCAGTAGCGGATTCCTTAGAGCATAGGCCCATAAATGCTGCGTTGCAACAATTTATTTGAGCATAGGGCCAAGCTCTTGGCAGGAAGCTGATCATGATCGGAGAATACTTAAAGCCCAGAACCTGAGGTCTTTCAACCGAAGGCGTCTGATCGCTCACTCGCCTCTCACTTGCCCGTTTTCGCGCTCAGCGAAGACTCATCCGAAAGCAACCGTCGCACGAGTTCCGGAAACTGAGTTTCGTCGATGTCTTCAACGAAACTCGCTCGCAGTGCATCCGAAGCCGGGCTGAGCGATCTCCCGGCAAGCTCCACGAATCCCACCGTGCGTTCAATTCGCGGTGCATCAATTGGAATGAACCGCAGCGTGTCGCGGTAACGCTGCTTCGCGAGATAGGGCAGCACGGTGAGTCCCACGCCGCCCTCGACCGCGGCGAGCAGCGTAGTTGTATTGGCGATGAAGATTTCGTCCTGTACGGCCGCCGCTTCGCACACCTCGGGAGGCAAAGCACGAAGTGTGCCGTTGCCTATCAGCCGGTATGCCGAGAGGTCACTCCATTCAACGTGCCGTTGCCTGAAAAGCGCGTGTCCGGTATTCACGACCACGCACATGACGTCGGCAATCAGCGGCGTAAAACTAAGCTCGGATTCCTGTTCCGGCTCGCCCGCGATGCCGAAATCGATCGCGCCTGAACGTACCCGTTCGTGGATATACGCAGCAGTACCGTCCTCCACATGAAGCTGGATACCCGGATAACGCGCAGCGAACCGGCTGATCGCGCGTGGCAATATTTCGTGCGCGATCGACGGCACAGCGGCGACCCGAACGCTGCCGCCGCGCACCCGCGCGACATCGATGGCCGCCGAGAGCGTGCGTTCGTAATGCTCGACGAGCTTCCTGGCTTCGCCATAAAACGTGGCCCCGAAGGGCGTTGGCGTCGCATGGCTGCCCTTTTCGAACAGCGGGGCGCCGAGCGCGGTTTCCAGTTCCTTCATTGACAGCGACAACGCCGGCTGGCTCCGAAACACAGCTTTCGCGGCAGCCTTGAAGCCTCCGTGCTCGATCACGGACACGAAATGCCGCAACTGCGCGATCTTCACATCGGGGAAACGGTCCATGGTTTAACAGAGAATAAGTTTTGCAAATAATTTAATTAAAACAATTGGTTTTGATTATTTTACGCATGTTCCTAGAATCGGTCACATGTCAAACGCACTGAGACCGATGATGAATCCGCAAACCTTTTTGAACTGGATCGATGGCCGCTGGGTGGTGGGCGAGACCGTTGTCGAGAACCGCAGCCCGTCGGACACGAACGACCTGATTGGCCTTTATACGCAGGCAACGAACGCTCAGGTGCAGGCAGCCATTGCCGGCGCGGCCGTCGCGCAACCGGTTTGGGCCGCGACCGGACTCGAAAAGCGGCACGACGTGCTGCGGGCCGTTGGCGATGAACTGATCGCCCGAAGCCAGGAACTCGGCCGCCAACTGGCGAGGGAAGAGGGCAAGACACTTGCGGAAGGCGTTGGTGAAGTCTATCGCTCAGGACAGTTTTTTCACTACTTCGCGGCCGAAGTCCTTCGCCAGTTGGGCGGCAAAGCCGATTCGGTGCGTCCAGGTATCGAGATCGATATCCAGCGGGAAGCGCTCGGTGTTGTAGGCGTGATCACGCCCTGGAATTTCCCGATGGCAACCGCTAGCTGGAAAATCGCGCCTGCCCTTGCATTCGGTAATGCCGTCCTGTTCAAGCCCGCCAACCTGACCCCCGCCAGCGCGTGGGCGCTCACTGAAATCATCAGCCGCCAGGCATTGCCGGCAGGCACCTTCAACCTGTTGATGGGCGCGGGCGCATCGGTCGGCAACGAGTTGGCGGGATCGCGGTCAGTCAACGGAATTTCGTTTACCGGATCGGTAGATACCGGTCGGCGAATCGCGGCCGTCGCCGCGCCGAATCTCATCAAGCTGCAGATGGAAATGGGCAGCAAGAACGCGCTTCTGGTGCTCGATGATGCGGATATCGACCTCGCGGTTGAATGCGCGTTCCAGGGGGCTTATTCCGGCACGGGGCAAAAGTGCACGGCCTCGTCGCGGCTGGTCGTGACACACGCGGTGCACCGGCCGTTCGTCGAACGGCTGACTGCAAAACTGCGCAGCGTGAAGGTGGGACGCGCGCTGGATGACGGCGTGCAGATGGGCCCCGTTATTGATGGCCGCCAGCTCGAACAGAATCTTCGTTACATCGATATTGGCAAGCGTGAAGGCGCGCAGCTCGTGCTCGGTGGCGAACATCTCGCGCATCCGGAGCGCGCGTATTGCATGTCGCCGGCTCTGTTCGACGACGGCCACAACAACATGCAGCTCAATCGCGACGAGGTGTTCGGCCCGATTGCCTGCGTGATACCCGTGCGCGATTACGACGAGGCGCTGGCTGTTTCGAACGATACGCCGTTTGGTCTGACGGCGGGAATTGTCACTCAATCGCTCAAGCACGCCACGCATTTTCGCCGCCATGCCCAGGCCGGTTGCGTGATGGTGAACTTGCCGACCGCGGGAACCGACTATCACGTGCCGTTCGGCGGGCGCAAATCATCAAGTTACGGTCCGCGCGAGCAGGGCCCCAACGCAGCCGAGTTCTATACGACGCTGAAGACTTCTTACACGCGCGCCTGAACGGCCGGGGACACTTCATGACCATGCATACCTCCTTGCTTGTCGTTGACGGAACGCAGTACTCGAACTGGAACCGCCAGATCTTCGAAGAGATGCGCGCTGGCGGCGTTACCGCGGTCAACGCGACAATCGTCTACTGGGAGAATGCGCGCGAAACGCTGTCGCGCATTGCCGAGTGGAATGCGCTGTACGAACAACATAGCGACCTTGTGATGCCGGCGCGCACAATGGACGACGTGTTGCGTGCAAAGCGCAGCGGGAAGATTGCGATTCTGTACGGACTACAAAATTGTTCGCCGATCGAAGATGATATTGGCCTGGTCGAAGTCTTCCGCGATCTCGGCGTGCGCACCATGCAACTGACGTACAACAACCAGAGCCCGCTTGCGACAGGGTGCTATGAATCGTCCGACAGCGGCATCACGCGGTTTGGCCGCGTGGTGATCAAGGAAATGAATCGCGTCGGCATGGTCGTTGACATGTCGCACAGCGCCGAACGCTCGACCCTGGAAGCGATCGACGTTTCCGAGCAGCCGATCGTGATCAGTCACGCCAATCCGAGCTTCTTTCACGAAGCAAAACGCAACAAATCGGACGATGTATTGCGTGCTTTGGCGGCGCGCGGCGGCCTGGTTGGTTTCAGCCTTTATCCCTTCCATCTGAAGAACGGCAGCCGCTGCACGCGCGGCGAATTTACCGACATGGTGGCGCGCACAGTCGATCTGCTCGGCATCGATCACGTCGGCATTGGCAGCGATCTGTGCCAGGGGCAGCCGTACAGCGTACTTGAGTGGATGCGTAACGGCCGCTGGAGCAAGGAAACAGACTTCGGCGAAGGCAGCGCGAACAATGCCGCGTGGCCCGAACCGGTCAGCTGGTTCCGTTCCAGCGCCGACTTTCCGAACCTGACCGCCGCGCTGGACCATGCAGGTTTTGCCGAAGCCGACATCGCCAAGATCATGGGCGGCAACTGGATACGGATCCTGCGTGATGCAGAAAACATCCGTTTCCCAAAGGCAGCTGCGACACCCGATATGGCTGGCAGCGCGGCGGCGGTGGTTTAGTGCTTTAACGACTTCGCTGCGTGATCCTGAACAATTCAACCGGCGCCACCTTGAACCAACAACGTATTGGTATCGGTGCCTTAACAATTTAATCCTCCCGGAGGAGACATGGAAATTCCAACCACGCCGAGCATTGCAGCCAATGGCCATGCGTCGGAGCAGCGCAAAGGGGGCATCGACTGGGCCATTTTCTGGATCAGCGGCGGCTTCTTCCTGCTATTCCTGATCGCCGCGCTGGTCAATCTGCGCTGGCTATCCACTGCGGTCGATACCGCCTTCGGGTGGGCCACCAAAGGCTTCGGACTCTACTGGCAAGTGCTGATGCTCGCCACCTTCGCGGTCAGTCTCGGCATTGCGTTCTCGAAGCTGGGACGCGTGAAGCTGGGCGGCATTGGACAAGTACCATCCAATTCGACCTTCAACTGGGTGGTCATCATCATGTGCGCATTGCTGGCCGGTGGCGGCGCGTTTTGGGCGGCGGCCGAGCCCTTGATGCATTTCGTCAATCCGCCACCTTTCTATGGGGTGGAGGGCAGGACGTATGCGGCCGGCGTTGCGGCGCTTTCGCAATCGTTCCTGCATTGGGGCTTTCTCGCATGGGCGGTGTTGGGTAGTCTGCTGAGCATTGTGTTGATGCACCTGCACTACGACAAGGGCTTGCCGCTTGCGCCGCGCACCTTGCTGTATCCACTGTTCGGCGAACGCGCCCTCAAAGGACCGATAGCAGCGATTGCCGACGCAACGTCGATCATCGCGGTGGCCGCCGGCACGATCGGACCGATTGGTTTTCTCGGTCTTCAAATTGCCTATGTGCTCCATTCCGTCTGGAACGTGCCCGATACGATCACAACGCAGGCGCTCGTTATTCTCGCGGTCACGGCAATCTTTACGGCTGCCTGCATTGCCGGTCTCGAAGGCTTGCGCTTCGTTTGCAAGATTCACGTGTGGCTGATGCTCGGGCTGGCTGCATTCCTCTACCTGTTCGGGCCGACAGAATTTCTCACCACGGTTTTCTTCAAGGCATTCGCTACGCATATAGTCGATTTCGCGCAGACAGCGATGTATCGCGGTGACGGCAAGTGGCTCAATTCATGGACGCTCTTCTACTGGGGCTGGTTCATTGGCTACGCGCCAATCATGGCGATCTACGTCGCGAAAGTTTCGCGAGGCCGCACGATCCGAGAAGTGGTGGTGTTGCTGTCGATTGCCGCGCCGCTCATCACGATGCTGTGGTTCACGCTGGTTGGCGGAACGGGAATCGGCATTGAACTGCAGTCGCCGGGCGCGGTGATCGGTCATGGCACGCAACCCGAAGCATTGCTGCTGGGCGTTGCTCAGGCCATGCCGCTGCGCAACCTGGTTTCCGCGCTGTTCCTGTTTCTCAGCTTCTTTTCGGTGGTGACAAACGGCGGGTCGATGGCCTATACCATCGCGATGGCGGTGACCGGGGACCGCGGTGAGCCTGGCAACTGGCTGAAGATTTTCTGGGCCGTGGGCATGGGTCTGGTGGGCGCGGTGTTGATTACGATGGGCGCGGGTGGGGTGAGTGCGTTGCAGTCGTTTATTGTCATTACGGCGGTGCCTGTGTCGATCATCATTCTGCCTTCGCTGTGGGACGCGGTTCGCATAGCCCGCACGATGGCCGCAGAGCAAGGAGTGAAGTGATGGCAAGCGACGCGATCATGGACGAAAAACAAGAGAGCGTGCCTGGAGTCGGCGAGCCGGCTCGCATGGTGGCGTTTCCTTGCGAACCGCTACGCAGTCCAAACATTACGAACCGTACCGAACGGCTCGGCGCGATGCACGGTACACGGCTGAGCTTCGTGCGTTCGCTCGTGCGACGCATGGCGCATGACAACTGGCGCGTTCGTGTCACGAGCATGGACCTTGATGACAATGGCTTCGGGGTTTGCGTCTACACCATCGAAGCCTACGGCGAGCGCTACAGCCAGGTGATTTTCTCGCAATATCTCGACGACTCTGAGCGTACCGACCGCGTCATTGCACAGAAGTGGGATATCACGTCAGCGCTCATTTGCGGTGTTCCAAACGCCGCTGATATTGACTATCTGCGTGGCAACGTGCCGTTGCAGGAGGCGGGCCGGTTGCGTGCGAACGACCTGGTCTTGTGCCGCGCGAACAAGAGCGTGCGCAACTTCGGTTACGTGGCGGACTGCCTTGCCGCGGGCAGGCAACCGGACCCTGCTGCGTTCGAACGGGTCGGCTATCTGATCAGGACGACGGCCGTGTACGGCAACGGTAAGTTCGGCATTGCGGATTATCCGCGGCTGGTCGACAGCCACGCGTTCAACCGGGGTTTTTCGGCGCAGATGTGTGCCGTATTCGTACTGCGCGATTTCAGCATGCGGCTTGTTGAACACGTTGCGGCACGACGTAATCCACGCGCAGCGGTCAAGCTTGCGCACAGTTTCCGCCGCTATCTCGGCGTGGGCAATGCAACCGGTCTTGGCATGGCGCCGTTCCTCGTGCGCCATCCGGTCCAGGTCGATCAGTGGATACGGGCACGCGAGACTGCGCTGGCGCGCGTGCTGGCTGTTGAATTAGTTGACCGTGACGCATTCGAGCGCGCTATGGCATTGATCGCGCGTGCAGGGCGCCACGTTGCGCAGGTTTACACCGATCATCCGCCCGAAGCAGCGCGTAATGCGCTGATTCTCGACGAGTTGCCAAGGCTCGCGCGTGAACTGCAGATCAGTTACGAACAGAAGGGCACGTTCCGCTGGAGCAAGTTGCTTCCATGGGCCGATGGGCAGCTTTCCTGCGCGACGCAGGAAATTCTCGTTACCGTGTTGATCGAGCTGTATCCGCATCTGGTGGATTCGATCGAATGCGCGACGCCAGTTGATGACGCGCTGACGCTTGATCCGGACATGTCGGTTGGCGAGTTGCTCGGGCTCGTTGAACGCGATTACGGATGGGTGATGAAGCAGCCGGCCGCGCAACGGGACGATGACCACTTCTTCTGGTACCGGTCAGCCGAGAAGGAAGAGCCGAGGCTTGGTGTGCGCGCTGAAGAAGCTGGCGCTGAGCTGGAGCAGCCGCTGGATATCTCGCGTCAGGTATTGCGGCTGCATACGAAGTTGAAGGCGGAAGAGGACGGCGCGGGCACTGTCGCGGAGTTCGTCGCTGAGTGTCCCGAGTACCGCGCCATCGTGCGCCGAATCCAGACGCTTGCATCGCGCGCTTACGGTGAAATTCGTCACAACCTGCTCGCGCACGACATGCTGCCCATCGACCTGATGCGTGCCAAGCTGTCGATGTTCGGTGCGAGCAAGTTCGATCCGAAGTCGAATCTATGGGTCCGGGTCACGCTTTATCAGGGGGCACCGACGCTCGACGATCTATCGCCGGATATGGTCGACGACTGGGCGTTTCCGTGTGTGCCGGGCGGCAATGAACGAGGGGGTGCATGACATGAAGATGGCGATCAACGAATTGAATTCCCTGTGCCGCAGCGCGCTGGAAGGCAGCGGCTGGGCGCAAGGCGATTACGAAGATGCAGCCGACGCCGCCGTGTGGTTGCAGGCAATGGGGTTCGACGGCATGGAGGCGATCAACGGACTTCTCGGCGTCGCGCGCCCGGAGGAATACGTCGTCGAGCCGGTGCCTGGCAGCAAGCAAGGCGCACACGCGAAGCGCACAACTTCCTGTGCCGGACTCGCAGGTTGTCTGCTGGCGTTCGAGTTGGCGTGGGCGAGGGCGACGCAGGCGGGCACGGGTACCGTACGCGTATTGAATGCATTGTCGCCGCGCCTGGCACTGTACGGTCTGAAGGCAATGTCCGCGCGCGGTCGCCGTTTCGATCTTTCGTGGACCGACGGCCTGGGCCGGCATTTCGCCACCACGTCCGGGCACGACGAATATCCGGGCTACGTGGGTTTCAACGCGCATGCAGGCGCAACGTCATCGGAAATCATGGTGTGCTGCAGGGCGAACGGGGCCGTGTCGAACGTGACGCTTGCCGCGGATCAAGATCTCGCCGGAGCGATCGACGCGGCGGAACTGGATGCGCGTTATCGCGACGCCCTGTGGCGCGGCATCGAAGTAAATGCGGCGCATGTCGACCGGCTGATCGCGTGGAAGAGCAAGGTGCTGGTGCCGGCCACGCAAGCGTCGCGAGAACACGGCGCGGGAGGGGCGGACGATGGATTCTGAAATTTCAAATCTTTCTGGCGCGTGTGCCGATGCTGCTGGCAACGTTAAGGCCATCAAGACCGGCCTTCCGGAAAGTCCAACGCAGCTCTTCGAATGGGCGGTGCTCGGCAACGGCATGCTTTATACGGCGCAGATACCGATAGGTCCCGATGGTGCAGTTGTAGCGGGTGGTATCGAGGAGCAG
The DNA here is from genome assembly GCF_011493005.1 of Caballeronia sp. SBC1. NCBI lineage: Bacteria > Pseudomonadati > Pseudomonadota > Betaproteobacteria > Burkholderiales > Burkholderiaceae > Caballeronia > Caballeronia sp. SBC1. Next base: position 65,399 of record NZ_CP049157.1, on the reverse strand, counting down.
GCAAGGCAGGTGTTTGAGAATCTGCAGCAGACACTTGCTGCGGCCGGAGCGTCAAGTCGCGATGTCGCGCAGATCCTGATCTATGTGATGGATCGGGCCTGGTTGCCGGCGGTCAACGCGGTGTATCGGCAGCATTTCTCAGCGCCGTTTCCGAACCGGGCATCGGTTGTTGTGGCCGGCCTTGCGCGGGAGGAGATGTTGATTGAGATCGTGGCGTATGCATGTCCGGTGCTTCAGGCTCACGAGAGGCTGCGAGCTTGAGTCGGGAGCGACTCACAGTCGTGATCTCATTTAGATGCATGGGAACGAATGCGGCGACCGCACGCGAATCAGCAAACAGGTCACCGCTCGACACTCTGGCTTGCTGGTCGAGATCCATGCGTGGAGATACAACGAAGTGGATAGTGCAGGCCTCAGGACGCTAAGCCCTCGTCACCAGCTAGTCTGCGTCGGGATCGAATCGACTGAGCCCGTCGCGAGCGCAAGCGTTGCTGCCGCCGATAGCGCCGCGCTGTAACTATCCGCGTCCGCGTTCTTCGCCGCGAGCAGTTGGTTCTGTGCGAGCAGCGCGTCGGTGACCGAGCCGACTCCTTGCCGATAAGCATCGAACGCGGCATCGTAGGTCGTCTGCGAGGCGGCGAGCAACTCTTTTGCGGCGGCGTGCGCGGCAATGCTCGACTGCAGCGTGTTCTGGGCCGTGACGATCTGCCGAACGGCTTCTTCGCGGCTACGGGTGAGACGGGTCGACGCACTGTCCGCATCGTTGCGTGCCTGCGCGAGCACCGCCGAGCGCAAGCCGCCGTCATAGAGCGGAATCGTTATGCCGACGATCACGCTGCCACCGTAACGGCCGCCGCTCAGGTTAACCGTCGGCAACTGCTGCCCGACGGCCGGAACGGCGGAAAGCGACGAACTGCTCGTGTTGTACGCGGCCGAAGCCGAGACAAACACCTTCGGCATGAATTCCGATTCGGCCGCCTTTACCTTCGCCAGATTGACCCGCTCGGCGGCATAGGCGCTCAACACATCCGGGCGCCGGGCGATCGCGGACGCGACGATCTTGTTAATTGAGTCGCTCATCGCGGGCGACAACATGTGTTCCGGCATCTCCGCGATAGTGGGTTTCGACAGCGGAGAAATTCCCATCGCGGAGATCAGCGCCAGATAGCTGTTGCTTTCAACGCCCTGTGCCTGAACCGCTGCGAGCTTGGCCTGCGCGCGGTTTTGCGTAGCCTGCGCCACCTCGATCACGGTGCCGATGCCATGCTTGTAGCGCGACTGGGCCGCAGCGAGAATCGCTTCGGCATTGTCGACGCCTTGCCGAGTCGTGGCAATACGGCTGCGCGCCGCCTGGTACCCGTAGAACGCGACGCTGACGTCGTAGATCACCTGCTGGTGGACCGCGGTGAAACTGATGTTCGCCATCACCGTTGCCTGCGACGCGGCTTCGACACGCGCGGCTCGTCCGCCGAAATCGAACAGCAGCCACTGCAGCGCGACGACCGGGGTCGCGCCATGCGACGACGCGCTGACTGACGAATCGTCGAGCACGGATGAATTCGAACCTTGGTCGCCTGCGTACCACCCCATCGCCGCGACCGACAGTTGCGGAAGATAGGCACTCCTTGCTATGCCGGCCGCGAGCGCGACATTGCGCGCGTCGTTCCACGCGATGCGGGTCAGCGGGTTCTCCGATTCCGCCAGATCGATCAGCTCGGGTAGTCCGTACGCATGCGCCTGTTCCAACGGCGGCGGAGGCGGCACGGCGGCGAGCGCGGGATTCGCGGGCAACTGGTAGCGGCGTGCTGATGCAACCGATGCAGCCAATGCCGGCGGCCCCGGCACGATAGCCCCGGCCGCATCCGTCTGTGGCTGCCACGGACGGTCGGGGCTGTCAGGCGCCATGTCCAGGGACGACGTGGCACATCCGGCCAACCCCGTCGCGGCGAGGATCGTCAGTGCGAATGCAAGATCAAGCCGGCGCATGAGTCGTGAGGTCCTTCGCGGCGTCGTTCGACGCGGCGTGTTCGAGTTGAGTAAGGCGTGCGTCGCCGAGGTTCAGCAACGCAGTGCGTGTGTCGTCGGACGCCGCATCCGGCAAAGTCGGGTTTGGCGCGACAGGCGAGACTGGGTTTTGCGTGTCAGGCAAAGCCGGCTTTGGTACGACCGGCATAGCTCGATCCGCCGATGCCGGCGCGCCGGTTTTGACCGGCGTTCGCGACCGCTCGCCCGTGAGCCGATTGAGCCGATTGAGCCGATTGAGCCGATTGAGCCGATTGAGCCGATTGAGCCAGCCGCCGATTGCCGCATCGCCCGGACGTCGTTCGGCGAGCAGGAACATCGGCCCTTCGAGCGCGCTGAGTCTGGCCAGCACGCCGCGACGTTCAGCGATCCACTGCGGTTCAGGGCGAACCCACGATGGCTCGTAATGCATCAGCCCGAGGTCTTGTTCCAGCGCACCGCACTGAGCCATTGCGCTCGCGGCGTGTGCCCGGCGCGTGCCGGCATGGGTCAGCACCGGCAGCCGCGCCCACTGCTGCTGCAGCGCGCTCAGCGCCGCGTCGACTCGCGCGGCAACGCTGACCGGCCATACGCGGGTGAAGACCAGATAGACGACTACGTTGCCGATCAGGATTCCGATCGTGCGATCCCGTGCGACCGTCAGGTCAAAGCCGGGCGCCGCGCCCTGGATCACGCACATGAAGAACACCAAGGCGATCTGGAAGCCAGCATAAGCAATACGAGGCGAACCGAACGCAACCCACGCCGACACCCATGCACCGAACAGCACCATCGCCATCAACCCGATGACCGACGTCAGCATGGGCGTCACGAACACGATCGCAGCAGTACCGAGGACCGCGCCCACGAGACACCCCGCGATCCGCAGTGTCATCTTCTCGACGGTCTCGGCGGTGGTGCCAAGCGACACCATGTAGACCGTGATGAAGCAGGTGTGGATACCCGGCCAGTCGAGTTGCGAATAAAGCAGATAGCAGAACATCGCCGCGGCAGTGGTCTTCAGCGCGTAGCGGACGTGGTCGGGGTTCGTGAATGCATCCGGCAGGAAGAACCCGCCGCGCTTGCCGGCGGTCGCCGGGGCTTCGGCTTCGGCTTCGGCTTCGGATGCGGCTTCGGCTTCGGCTTCGGCTTCCGCTTCGACCGCGACCTCGACTTCGACTTCGACTTTGGCTTTGGCTTTGGTTTCTGCTTCTGCTTCAACTGCGACTTCGTTTTTGGCTCTGGCTCCGGCTTCGGGTCCCGCTTCGACCTCGACCACGGCAAAGCCCGTGATCGCATCGCGCAGGTTCTCGGCAACGATTCGCGCGAGCGGCGTCAGTTCTGTCACGTCGGGCAGGCTGAGTTCGATATCGACCGGATAGCCGCCCGCCTCGAGCATGCGGGCCATGTTCTCCAGCGTGTCGGTAATCGGCCTGATGAACGATGCCGGCAGCCGGCCCGACGGTTCGCTTGCCGCCAGATCGGCCGCGACCAGGATCGCAAACGTCGACGACACGGCCTGCCGTAGCGCGGCAACGTCGGCCCTCACCGACGATCCTTCAGCAACGGAGAGCTTCAGCCACGTACCGATCTGCGCATCCCCTTCGCGCAGGCATGCGTCGCGTGCATAGCGTGCGTCATGCGTTCCTTCGGGCTCGGCCAGGCTGCGGGCCGCGATCCGCAGGCGCTTCGCCAGCTCGCGACCGGCGAGTTTCCGAGGCGATGGAGCCATCAACAGGTTGACGCAGATCGAGAGCGCGATCGGAATTGCGACAAACAGCCAGGCATAGAGCAGGGCGCGCGTCGCGACCTCGCCAAACGGCACGCTACCGAGCTCGTCGAGCGCAAACCCGACGATCATCGCGATGATCGCGCCCACGGGCCGAAGCTTGCTCGCCGACGTCACGAACAGCAGCCCGAACGAAAGCCCCGCGATACACGCAACGCGCCAGACCGGATTGTCGAGCGCGAACATGGCGACCACCATGACCAACCCGACGACCAGCGTGACCAGCACTAGCAATGCTGCTCCGAGTACCACGCTCGTCACCCGGTCGGGCCGGTTCAGGAAGAACACGACATAGGCTGAGATCGCCGCTTCCGGCGTGCCGGACGCGCTCGTCACGAACACGGTCAGCGCGCAAATCAGCGCGATGCGCGTCGCCATTGCCGCTCGTCCCGGATAGGGCGCAAGCAGCTTCAGGAGGTCGGCGGCGCCCGGTCGGGCAAGATCACCGGCAGGCTGCGCCATGCCGGACCTCGACTATCGCGCTCGCGCCAATCCGGACCAGCCGGGCGGCCGGCTCATCCAGACGCACGCGCACTGGGAAGCGCTGGGCGACTCGCACCCAGTTCACGGACTGCTGGACGATCGGCAACGCGCGCGGCAGATTGATGCGGTCCGAATCAGCAACGCCCGCGCCGATGCCGATCACTTTGCCGCGAATCGCCTGGCTTCGGTCGATCATGGAATAAACGGTCGCACAATCACCCGGCTGGATTCGCGAGAGTTCCCCTTCCCGGAAATTCGCGACTGCGAACCATTCGTCCGCGTGAACGAGCGTGAAGATCGACTGATGCGGCGCGACTGCCTCGCCCGCCAATATTGAAAGACCCGTGACAAAACCATTCTGCGGCGCACGTACGATGGTTTCGTTGAGGCTGTGCTGCGCGAGCGCGAGCGCAGCCTCGCGCGCATGCACCACGGCGACGGCCCCGGCTTCGTCACCGATCGTCTGTGCGCTTGCCTGCTTTTGCTCCTGCGCCTGCTTCAGCGACAACGCCGCGTCGCGCTGCGCGACCTGCGCCTGATCCAACTGCTGGACCGGCACGTAGCCCTTCGCCACGAGTGGCGTGAGGCGCTGCACAGTGCGCGACGCCAGTTCGTAGTTGTGTGCTGCCTTGCCGGTCTGATCACCGGCGATGACTGCATTCGCTCGCTCGCCGACAATCGTCCGGCGTCGTGTGTTTACCCCCGCGCGGGCCAGTTCGAGGTCGGCCTGGGTCTGTGCTACCAGGAGACGAAACGGAACAGGATCGATCTCGAAGAGCACATCGTCTTTGGCAACCCGCTGGTTCTCTTGCACCGCGAGCCGGACGATCCGGCCGCCGACCGGCGCCGCTACGTGCACGACGTCGGCGTCAATAGTCGCGTTATCCGTTGACGGAAACCGGGTCGTCCGGTCGTAGGCGTAATACCCCATTGCGAGCCCAAGTACGACGATCACGCACGCGATCACGCACGCGATCACGCGGCCTTTAAGAGAGGCCTTACGCAAGCCGGCAATTTTCATAGGAGCTGTCCTGTTCCAGAAAGCCAGAAGAACACCGCGACCATCAGCCCCATGGCCACGCAGACGAAGAGCTGGAACGGAACGAAACGCGCCCACCCCGTGGAGACGAATACCCGGTGGGCGATCAGCGTGCCGACGAGCCCGATTAACGCGGACAATAGCCAGAGCGGAAAATATGCGCCGAATATTTCATACGTCGGTGCACCGTGCTGCGCACACCCCTGCAATGACAGGGTCACGGCAGCGATGGCCAGAAGACATCGCGTGCGGAACGCGATCGAGTCGCAGGCGCTTCTTTGATTCGGTTTGAACGGCATTGCGGCTTGGCAAGGTTATTGGACGCGGTTGTTGTCGAACATTAACCGGTTCCGCCGCAATAAGGGGAGCTTGTATGCTGCAGGCTTTTACAAGAATGAATCGAACAACGATGAACGTGCTGAAACCTGAAATAGCGAACGCGTTGAGGCGCTTGCACGATCCGATCGAGTTTGACTTGGTGTCCCCCAGGAAGACTTCCTCCAACCAGCTCTAATCGTTAATTAGATAAGTCATCCTTATGATATTGCTTTTGTTTGTCCCGATTATTTTATCGCGACAAACCCAGCATCAATTCAGATAGCCCTGCGTTTTTTAATTTCCAGGGACATGTTGGCTGACGAAATCCGCAAACTTGTTTTGCGTCGAGGTCACTTTTTCGACGCACTCGTCATAGGAAGAGCCTTTTGAATTTTCTAGGCCGTACATGCCACGACACTGCGCGTAAAGGGTGATCGTCGCACCGCTGCCTTTCGGAACCCGCGTTGCCGAGAAACTGACACGGCCATTCCGGGTAGGCAAATCGGTATCAATAGCAACCGCGTCGGCGCGTACTACAGCTGTATCGGAGTGCTGCTGCACATAGGCCTGGGTAACCTTCCAAACCGCGTCGCATTGTGGCTGTCCGTCGCATTGAATCGTCGCACGGTGCTGGGCCACATCCAACGAGTTTTCCTTGCGAGAAAAACTCTGCTCACGTTCAGCCTGAGTTTGTGACGTTCCGCAACCAGTGAGTGCGAGGAAGGCGAGCATAGCCGGGAGAATCTGTTTCACTACTTGGGCTCCCAAGATTGGTTCATATGGACTGGAGAAGCATGATTGCGTGCGGATGCTGGTAACAGTACCTGACCAGTCGAGTCCCACGCGATTGTAACGTCGCTCAGGATCGCAGCCGGTCGATGCGAACAAGCATGATATTTCAAATGGTGCAATCTGAGCAGACGAACATATTGCTTGGCGGGTGGGACATTCGCACTGTTACGCGCTGTCATCCAAGGAAAGAAATTGAAAGGGGCCAATAGCTCCGTCGTCGCCCGATCGTTCGCGCGAGGCAAAAGCGCATCGCGACCGCACGAATCGCCTCTATCATTTTCGCCTACCTATCCCGCGCGCCCTTTAATTGCCGTTTGCGATTCACCCGCACATGCGGTCACCGCCTCATAAAAAATATCAATCCAGCTACCTTGCATAAACAGGTAGCGTGTTATATCTTTTACCTATCCACCGAATTCGACCATGACTGAATCGATCCAGGTTCAACTAAAGAAAGGCGCACTCGATCTCTGCGTGCTTGCCCTGTTGGCACGCGGGGAGAGCTACGGCTACGAGATTGCCAGCACGCTCGCCAGCGCAGTGGGAATGGGTGAGGGCACGATCTACCCGCTTATGCGGCGTATGCAAAACGACGGGCTGGTCGCCACGCGTCTGGTCGAATCGAGCAGCGGGCCCTCGCGCAAATACTATCGGCTCACGCCAATGGGCCAAGACGCGCTTGAGGCGCATCGGCGTGACTGGCGGGCGTTCGTAGCCGCAGTCGATCAACTTCTTGGAGCTCAGCCGTGAACAGTGAAGCATTCTTGCGCACTCTGCGCGCCGGGCTCGCCGGCCTGTCCAGGCAGGAGGTCGAGGAGATCATCGCTGACTACGCAGCGCATTTTGCCGAGGCGCGCGCGTCGGGTCGCAGCGAGGAGGAGGTCGCCGAAGCCCTCGGCGACCCCGCGCGGCTCGCCCGGGAACTACGTGCCGAAACAGGCCTGCGGCGTTTTGAAGCCCATCGCAGCATCGCCAATCTCGTCGCGGCCATGCTTGCGCTGGCGGGTCTCGCGGCGGTCGACATTTTGTTTCTCATGCCGCTGCTGCTCGTTGTGGCCGCCGTTGCGCTTGGCATTGGCATCGGCCTCGTGGCCCTCGGCGCTGTTGGAGCGCACATGATATTCGGCGCCGTGTTCTTTGGGCACGGCGGCTCGATCCTGGGCGCAGTGATCCGTTTCATGATCGGCATCGGGCTGATCGCGTGCCTTATCGCCGGTGGCTCGCTGCTCCTGCTGGGGCTCGGCGCGGGCGTGCGGATGCTCGGACACTATGTGCGGCTGCATTACCGCCTGCTCGAACCGGATCAGCCCGATCGGCTCAATCGTCCTAATGAGGACAGGACGCGAGAGCTGGGCGAGGACATTCCCGCGCAAAAATGGAGCTTAAGTAAGAGGCTGGCCGTGGGGGCAGTCGCAGGATTGGCCGTCGCCGTCGCCCTCCTTGCGCTCGGCAGTTCGCTCGCCAGATCGGATTGGGTTGGCGGTGCACCCTGGTGGCGGGATGCGGGATGGCGTTGCGGGCGAACCTGGTTCAACCGGGGGCCTGCAAGCGATAGGATCGCAAGCGGCGCGGATGTCGCGAGCCTGACCGCAACCTCGCCTTCCTCAGTGACATTCCCATTCGACGCGAACAACCGCATAGATATTGATCTGCCTGCCTCTGTCAGCTACCAGCCCGGCCCCAAAGCCGAGGCGACCGTAACAGGAGACCCCTCTGTTATCAGCCACGTGCGCATAGCCGATGGCAAGCTCGGTTTCGATAGCGAAACCGGTTGCGCGCCTCTCGCGCATCTTTCGGTTCGGCTGACGGCCCCGTCGATTACCGCGTGGGGCATCAGAGGTAGCAGCGACCTTGTTCTAACGGATATCGACCAGCAAAACCTGCAATTGCGCATTGCGGGGAGCGGTCGTATTGTCGCGAGTGGTTCGGTGCAGGTTGTCGCGCTCAATGTCGCGGGCTCAGGCGAGGCGCAACTGCAAGACCTCTCAGCGAGATCTGCGGAGATCGTGGTCCATGGCAGCGGCGAAGTGCAGGTCGCGGCGCAAGACAATGCCGATATCGCTATTGCCGGCAGCGGTGTCGTGAAGCTGCACGGCCATCCGGCACAGGTGCATTCGAGGATATCGGGTAGTGGCCGCATAGAGAACACGCCCTAGCAACATCGCCCGCCAGGACCTTCAAGGAGACGCTGATGACCACGATTTTTAGCCGACGCGATTTTCTCAAGCTCACCGGAGCCGCACTGATAGCGAGCCAGATGCAATCGTTCGTCGAAGCCGCCACGTGGGCAACAACGCCATCTGGAGCTTCCGGTTTCGCACCCGATTTGGACGCCCGCTTCGAGGCATTTCGTCCCACCGCCTCTCTGCGAAATCTTCACGGCATTGTGGTGCTGCATGAAGGGAACATAGCGTTTGAGCGCTATTTCACGGGTCTCGATGAAACCCGGGGGGAACAACAGGCCGGGGAAGTCGTGTTCGGTCCCGATACGCAACACGATCTGCGCTCTGTCACCAAGAGCCTGGTGTCGTTGCTCTATGGCATTGCGCTCGCGGACAAGCGCGTCCCGCCGCCCAACCAGTCGCTCCTGGCGCAGTTCCCCGAATACCCGGATCTCGCGCGCGATCCGCAGCGGGCAAGGCTCACTATCGCCAATGCGTTAACCATGACGCTTGGTATGCAATGGAACGAGCATGTTTCCTATATGGATCCCGCCAACAGCGAGACGGCAATGGACGCCGCGCCGGATCGATTCCGATACGTGCTCGAACGGCCGTTTGTTGCCGCGCCGGGCGAAGTATGGATCTACAGCGGTGGCGCCGTAGCGCTGATCGGCCGTCTGATTGAGAAGGGCACCGGGCAGCCGCTCGCGGACTATGCGCGCTCGGTTCTTTTCGAGCCGCTTGGTATCGACAAATCATCATGGGCGAAAGGCACGGATGGTGAGGCCATTGCCGCATCCGGGCTACGTCTGACGCCACGTGAGCTCGCGCGTGTCGGACAACTGGTGCTCGCCCGCGGTCAATGGGAGGGCCGCACGATCGTGCCCACAGCGTGGCTCAACGCGAGCTTCACGCCTGCCGCTACGGTGCGTGACGGGCAGTCATATGGCTACCTGTGGCGGGTTGGCGAAATCGCCTATCCCAGCAAGACGGGAACTCGGGGCGAGCGTTATGTGATGGCTGTCGGTAATGGTGGACAGCTGCTGGCTATCATCCCGGCACGCGAACTCGTGGTGGTTGTCACCGCCGGGAATTACAACGATCCAAACGACTGGCAAGTGCCCGACGCAGTGCTGCGCCGTTTTGTGCTGCCCAACCTCAGGGCGTGAAGTGCGTGTTGGCGCGTGATTCACGTGCGGCGCATTCGCTATACGGGATTTCTCACCGTCACTCTGTTATTTTTTTGCATCGGTTCGCCCGTGTTTTTCGAATAGATCTCTCCATACGGGGATTATCGTTCGTTATCCTGTTGAATGGTAGATCGGTCGAACGTGCCCAGTCGCTGCCCCACAATACGCGATCAGGCACAGTTTTTGCGCGATTCGCTGGTCCGATCAGTTTGCCGCTGTCATGGCCGTTTTCAAGGCACGGTGGGTGTGCATGTACGCTTGAGTCGTCAAAATGACTGGCGAAAGCCGCCACTGTCCATCGCATACGTTCACTGCGTGTAGTATTTGATTTGCACACGGCGGATGACTGCTATGGATGTAGCTTCATCCGCTGTGTGCAATTTCAGCTCGCCTTGCAAGTAGTCCCGGGAGACGACGGAATGCGCGTACTGATCGTCGATGATCACGAGCTGTTCAGAGCCGGATTGGCACTGCTATTGAGAGAGCTCTTTCCGAACATCGAGTTATTGCACGCGAGCACGTTGTCGCAAGGCATGAATCACGCGCTTGGCGAGCTCCTGAATATTGTTTTTCTCGATCTCGACCTTCCCGATGGCCACGGTTGCAACGTGCTTGCCGAATTGAAGGAGTCGCGACCATCGTTACCGGTGATTGTGATATCGGCCGACGAGAGCGTGGAAACCATCAGTCGATGCATCGAACTTCGCGCTATGGGGTACGTACCTAAATCGTCGTCTCCTGAAGCGCTTCATGCAGCAATAAGCGCGGTGCTTGCCGGGGGCGTGTTCCTGCCCGCCGCCTGCATTACGAGGCTCAGGCGTGAAATGGGCACGGATGAGGCTCCGGCAAATGGACCTGAGAAAGCGCGGTCGAGCGATCATTCAGAAATGAGTAACGCGTCCGAGCTGGGACTCACACCCAGAGAGTTCGAGACATTGGCGTGGCTGGTGCGCGGGCTTCCCTCCAAGGCAATTGCCCTGAAAATGGGGCTCGAGGACATTACCGTTCGGAAGTACGTCAGTCATCTGCTCGCGCATTTCAATCTGCGGCGCCGCACGGAACTCATCGTCATGCTCGCGGATAGAGGGATCAAACTCGGTGTACCGCCAGTCACTGATCCCGCACATGACCGAAGCCTGTCAGCTGGTGGGCGGCAACGAAACAACTAACTTCAGCGAGCGTGCTTTCCGGCGCGGAGGACTTCCGCAACAACACGAACGGCTCGGTGAAATCGCGAAGTGCGCGGGGAGATACCAGTTCGCCCGTGATGAACGCGACCGGAAGCACGCCCGCCCATGCGAAATGCCGCCTGATCCGTTCGGCAACCTCGATGCCGGTCTGGCCGTCGCGCAGGCGGATATCGGTGACAATGATGTCAGGTACGCGGCCGTCATCGGCCAGAATCGCTTCAAATCCCGCCATGGACTCGGCGGTATCCACCAGTGCGCCAGCGCTGATAAACAAGCGCCGCAGGCCCTCGAGAACGGTCGGTTCGTCGTCGCACAGCAGGATATATTTGCCCTTAAGGACGGCCGTGCATGCGCCGTCCTTTCTATCGTCCGTCTCAATGACGGGTGTCATTTTGGACATCGGAGCATACAGGGAAAAGCGCGACCCACGCCCTTCGACCGACGAGAAACGCATACTGTGCTTCGGCAGAATTCCGACAACCCTTTGGACGATAGACAGTCCAAGTCCCAGGCCTTTCGAGCGATCGCGCCCAGGGTTGTTAATCTGATAGTACTCGGCGAATATCGCATCCCGATGCACGGGCGAGATACCGACGCCCGTGTCCCATACATCGATGCGAAGCCGCTCTCCAATCAGCGCCCAGCCAACTACGACCCCCCCCACGGAGGTGTTCTTGATCGCATTCGATACAAGATTGGACAATGCCCGCTTGAACAAGGAGCGATCGCTTTCAATGGGCGGCGGGGGACGCTGACGTCCGCTGATTCTCAACTCGATGCCCCGCGACTTCGCCGGTTCAAGGTATTGCTCGAAGACTTCCGTCAACACGGTCTGCGTATCAACTGGCGACAGGCGCAAGATGGTTGAGCCTAGTTCGCTATAGTCCTGAATATCCGTGAACATGTCGAGGATGTCGCGTGCCGTTTCCTCGATGACGTCGAGATCATGGCTTGCGGCGTGTTCACTTTCGAGCTTTATCCGCGCGCTACGGATAAAGAGGTTGATCGCGGCAAGAGGCTGCTGGATGTCGTGATAGGCCGATGAAAAGAACCGCTCCTTCTCTCTAACGAATTCTCGCATCCGTTCATTCTGCTGATTGACAGTCCGGGACGCTGCTTCAACGCGCGCCTTGGCCGCGCGCAACGTCCGCCGGAACACGAATTCGCGTCGGGCAGCGCGTTCAAATTGAATGCAGACGACAATGCCAGCCAGATACATGAGAGACACCGTATTCCCACGGGAAACCCAGGAAACCCAGTGAAACCCCGGCGTGGAAACATTAGCCCGTAGCCAGAGGTAAATGGCAAGACGGAAGCTTACAATGCATAGTCCGACCAACCACGCTGCCGTGATTGCACGAAGTCGGAACGATGTGAATATCAGGAAAGTAAGAAGAAAAAATTCGGGAAAAAGTGCCTCGAAGACCCGGGTCGCCGGGTAAACGTTCATCAAGCACAATTGGGCGAACCAACAACTCAGTATTGCTACACAAAGTATTCTGACGGCCCGGCGTTCATCAAAGGCGCGCGGTCCCCACATCAACCATACCGGCACCGCCATGCACACGGCACCTGCAAGCCGCACGAGGACAATGTGAAAGAGGGTGCTGGGATCAAGCGTGTTCAGCAACCACCAATCACGGCAAAAAAACGCGATCCATATCAGTATGAGGCTGACGCCGGCGAGCCTGCGTTGATCTGCGTAGCGACGCGCATAGTCTGAACGGAACGCACGCTCCATTGCCGCCGACCTGAACTTGCGTACTACGAAACCTGACGATCTCATAAGGCTGCTCGATCGAGAAAGCCGTCGTGGGCGGATGGACATCCTTCTATTTGAGGTCGGTCGCGCCAGTCACGGATCCCGCACGTGACCGAACTCTGTCGGCTGCCGGTCGGCAATGAGCCGGCTAACTTCAGCGAGCGTGCTCTCCGGCGGGGAGGACTTCCGCAACAGCACGAACGGCTCTGCGAAATCGCGAAGTGCATGAGGAGAGACCAGTTCGCCCGTGATGAACGCGACGGGAAGCACGCCTACCCATGCGAAATGCCGCCTGACCCGTTTGGCAACCTCGATGCCGGTCTGCCCGTCGCGCAGGCGAATATCGGTGACAATGATGTCGGGTACGCGACCCTCCTCAGCCAGTATTGCTTCAATGCCGGTCATCGACTCGGTGCTATCCACCAATGCACCAGCACTCGAGAACAACCGGCGCAGGCCCTCGAGAACGGTCGGTTCGTCGTCGCACAGCAGGACATATCTGTCCTTGAGGACGGACGTGGATGCGTCGCTCTTTTGAGCGGCCGCTTCGACGACTGGCGTCATTTTGGACAGCGGAGCGTACAGGGAAAAGCGCGACCCGCGCCCTTCGACTGACCAAAAACTCATGCTGTGCTTCGGCAGAATCCCAATAACCCGGTGGACGATAGACAGCCCGAGGCCCAGGCCTTTCGAGCGATCGCGACCTGGGTTGTCGATCTGATAGTACTCGGCGAATATCGCATCCCGATGCACCGGCGAGATACCGACACCCGTGTCCCGTACATCGATGCGAAGCTGTTCCCCGATCTGTACCCAGCCGACGACGACACCTCCCACGCAGGTGTTCTTGATCGCATTCGATACAAGATTGGACAATGCCCGCTTGAACAAGGAGCGATCGCTTTCAATGGGCGGCGGGGCGCGCTGACGCCTGCTGATTCTCAATCCGATGCCCCGCGACTTCGCCGGCTCAAGGTACTGCTCGAAGACCTCCGTTAGCACGGCCTGCGTATCAACCGGCGCCATGCGCGGGATGTAAGATCCTAGCTCGCTATAGTCCTGAACGTCCTTGAACATGTCGAGGATGTCGCGTGCCGTTTCCTCGATGACGTCGAGATCATGGCTTGCGGCGTGTTCACCCTCGAGCTTTATCCGCGCGCTACGGATAAAGAGGTTGATCGCGGCAAGAGGCTGCTGGATGTCGTGGTAGGCCGATGAAAAGAACCGCTCCTTCTCTCTAACGAATTCTCGCATCCGTTCATTCTGCTGATTGACAGTCCGGGACGCTGCTTCAACGCGCGCCTTGGCCGCGCGCAACGTCCGCCGGAACACGAATTCGCGCCGGGCAGCGCGTTCAAATTGAATGCAGACGACAATGCCAGCGAGAGACATCACAAACACCATGGCCCCACGGGTGACCCAGTGAGACCCCGGCGTGGAACCATTACCCCAGATGTCATTGCACAGTTCTACAAGATGGTAGGTTACAACGCAAAGTCCGACTAACCATGCTGCCGTGATTGCGCGAAGTCGGAACAACGTGAATATAAGAAAAAGGACAACAAAAAAGCCGGGGAAAATCTCCTGTCCGATCCGGGCCGGTGGATAGACATACACCAACCCCAGCAGGGCGAACCAGCAGCTTAGCGTCACTACACAAAGTAACCTGACGGCCCAGCGTTCATCGAATGCGCGTGGTCCCCACATCAACCATACTGGCACAGCCATACCCACAGCTCCCGCAAGTCGCACTAAGCCAACGTGGAAGAGGGTGCCGGGATCAAGCGTGTTCAGCAGCCACCCATCACGGGCAGTAACCACGATCCATATCAGTATGAGGCTGGCGCCGGCCAGTCTGCGTTGGCCCGCATAGCGACGCGCATAGTCCATACGGAACGCTCGCTCCATTGCCGCCGGCCTGAACTTTCGTACTACGAAACCTGGTGATCGCATAAGGCCGCTCGATCAGGAAAGCCGCCGTGGGCGGATCGTGCGCGACATCGAGAGGCTTTATCGGCGCACCACGGGTTAGACAGGTCCCCACCGAATGTGTCTAACGGAGTAAGACGGCAAATTCCCGCGAAAGCGGCGCCGGTGGTCATGGGTGCACAACGCCCTCGTGCGTAGCCACAGTGCGATAGAAACAGAATAACAGGTCGCGATTCTTGCCATCAGCCACAAATGTATCAGCAGCGTGATGTGTCCTTGTGCCTGCAGCGGGACGGTTTGGCAAGGCGCTAGGTCATGGAAGGCGACTACCTGATACGTCGCCCGGATTCGCCAACGGGAGTGCATACATCTTTCATCTGCGTTATTTGTCCGTCGCCTACGCATGTGCGTGGCGACGGCCCGTCGTCCGACCAAGAATGACTATGACAGCAACGCTGCAAGGCATCCGTCAAGCGCACAGGGATCTGGCTGGCCGTCGCCCGAGCGGAACCAGCCTTGATTCGTGCGAAGACTGCTGTCGGTCGGCGGACGATGCACAGGCCGATCTCTTAAACTCCAAAGGAGAACGCTCATGAAACTTCATCAATCGATCGCCGCCTGTCTTGCCCTGATGGCTGGAGTCGCAGCAGACGGATGCTTCGCCCAATCAGCGACCAATCAGAACGAGTCGGTAGCGGTTGGCAGCTCACCGCAGGATCCATCGGTCGTGGCTCCGGCTGTCACACCGGCACCCCCCGTTTCCCTTGGAAAAACGCGGGCGCAAGTGATACGCGAGCTCGAAGATTTTCAGAATAGCGACCAGGCAGCGCAGATGCGTGAGCTTTATCGAGGAGGTAGCTAGCGAGGCAACTAGCGACGCAGCGCGGGCAAGAAGGGCAGGAGGTCTTTCTCGAACGGAGTGCGTGGTCTCACGAATGGAGGTAACGCCCTCTGAGTTCGACACACCCGTGGCCCACTTCGTCATGTTTGTCCTGCTCGCGCGGCGCGCTGGGCCGCTTCGATTATTCGCTAATGGAATCTACAGGGAGCTCGGCGTCGCTGCCGGCCGCGGAGTCTCGCCGGGGGCGGCGAACAGCTCTTACCGTTCCGCTGCTTGCGCTGCCGCAGAAGAACTGCTCGCCGCCATCGGACTCGAGCCCCGACACGAATGCTCCAGGCGGCATCTCAAGGCTCTCCAGGATCTCGCCCGTTTGCGAATCGACACGCCTAAGCTCGCTAGCGTCATTTTCCCAAGTGCCGTGCCAGAGCTCTCCGTCAACCCAGGTGACACCGGTGACGAAGCGGTTGGACTCGATAACGCGAAGAATCGCCCCCGTTTGAGGATCGACTTGGTGAATTTTCCGGCTCCGATACTGCCCCACCCAGAGCGTCCCTTCGGCCCACGTGAGGCCCGAATTACCGCCGCCGTCAGGCGCGGGGATCGTGGCTAGCACCTGGCCGGTTATCGGATCGATCTTCTGGATGCGATCCCCGGCGATCTGGAACAGGTGCTGGCCATCGAAGGCGGTTCCTGCATCGGCGGCGACATCAAGCCATCGCAGCGGATTCCCGCTTGCCGGATCGAAGGCGTTCAGTTTGTCTCCGGATCCGAACCACACGTGCTGACCGTCATACGTGACCCCATGTACGCTATCGATCCCCGGAAAGGGCCCATATTCACGAATGATTTCGGCAGCTGATCGTTTCATGATGTCATCCTAGTCACTGGTTAGTGAGGTGGGGAGTAACAAGCTCGTCGCGAATCCCGGCACGGACGGTGTCATCCAGCGACGAGCTCGCCCGCGACCAAACGACTGCACTTTACCTGTTGCCGCAAGCGAGTCGAGCGAGCGCTGCACGGTGCGCTGGCTGGCTCCAAGCACAAGCGCGAGAGCCGAGCTCGTCCACGACTCGCCATCGGCAAGAAAGACTAGCACCGCCGCATGTTTGTCTTCAACGGGCCGCGCCAGCACGACGACCTCGCGTGCGTCACGCGGCACTAGCGCAAATCCTCGCTTCGTCGCGCTCACGCCGGCCAGCGTGCCAAGCACCGTGCGCAGCCGCCCGATTTCAACGCGCAAGCGCACGCGATGCGATTCATCGGCGTGCTTCGCCCGGAATGCCCGCGCGACGAGGGTGTCCCTCGGCACGTCTTCGGGCCACGCTTCGCCCAGCGCGCGCGCGAGCGCGAACAACACCGGTCGCCTCGCGAGCGAGACTACCGTTCCCGCGTCCTGTACGACCTGACGGCATGCGTCCACGACGAGCGCCTTAGACGCGAGTAATGCTTCGACACCCTCAAGCAGGAGAAGTCGCTCCTCGCCACCCGCAATCAGTCGCGCGGCCGGCGTATTCAGGACTAGGGACGCGCTTTCGACCTCCGCGATAAGCGCAGGAATACCCGCATGGTGCGCGGCACGTTCGGCCCGGGCAAGCGCAGCACGCGCTGTCTGTGTCTGGAGGCGCCGAATCGCGATGCCTGCCACGACCAGCTCGTGGGCGGCACTCAACGCGGGCGGGAAGGGCATGGGGTCAAGCCCGGCGAGCGTCCGCTCGGCCTCATCGAGACGGCCGATCAAGAGGAGGCGGCGGACCTCGAGATACCGCGCATGCGCGGCGTTCACGCGGTCGCCGTGTGCTTCGAGTGTCGCCCGCGCTGCGTCGAGCGTCTTCGCGGGCCAGTTCAGGTCTCTTGAGGCGAGCGCGATCTCAGCTTCGGCGACGACACACCTCGCGCGGGCCACGGCTTCTTTCGGACCGAACGCGCGCGCGGCACTTCGCATGAGAGCCTTTGCTCGAACAAGGTCGCCAAGCTGCGCCATCGCGATGCCTCGAAGCGCGAGTGCGGGCGCGTCGTCGCGCAGGGCGATCCGGTTCAGCGCGCCGAGAGGGTCGCCCGCGGCGAGCGCATGCGCCGCGACCGCAATTAGTGGGTCCATGCTCTATTCGAATCCCGCCACACTTGTCACTCCCATCGTTCGATGCCCGGTACTAATCTATCACCAACCCGCATGTCGGATCGTGAGTTGGGCGAACGACGGAGAACACCTAACGGAGGCAAGGATGATGACGAAACACCTGACCGGGACACGTGAAGAATGGTTGGCAGCACGGCTCGAGTTGCTCAAGGCGGAGAAGGAGCACACACGGCGCGGGGACGATCTGGCGCGGCAACGTCAAGCGTTGCCGTGGGTTCGCGTCGACAAGGACTACCGGTTCGAGACCCATGAAGGGAGCGCCTCGCTGGCAGACCTCTTCCGTGGGCGCTCCCAGCTCCTCGTCTATCACTTCATGTTCGGGCCCGACTACACGGCGGGATGCCCGTCCTGCTCGTCGATCGCGGACGGTTTCGAAGGTGTCGTGGTGCACCTTGCGAACCACGACGTGACGCTTTCGGCTGTGTCTCGGGCGCCGCTCGCGAAGTTGCAGACGTACCAGCGTCGGATGGGGTGGACGTTTCCCTGGGCGTCCTCGTTCGGCAGCGACTTCAACTTCGACTTCAACATCTCGCTCACCGAACAGCAACAACGTGACGGGACGGTCGAATACAACTACGTTCGCGAGGCACCTGTCGTCGACATACCCTCGCGTACGACACCCGACGGAGTCTCCACGTTCGCGGCCATGTCTGGAACCGACACCGCTACGTATGCACGCGAGAGACCTGGCGTCAGTGCGTTCGTGCTTGAGGACGGCGTCATCTATCACACGTATTCCTCCTACTCGCGCGGCGTGGACGGCCTCTGGGGCATGTACCAGTGGCTCGACCGAGCGCCCAAGGGGCGAAACGAGACAGGTGTCTGGTGGAAACGTCACGACGAGTACGGCAAGCGCTGAACCACGTGATGGGTCTCGTTTGCGAAAAAGGAGGCAAAGATGCCGCAAAGCATGGTTTCCGAACGAGTTTCCCAGCGAGCCTTCTTCGGCGTCTCGGCGCTGCTTTTCGCCGCCAGCGCGGCGGTGACGATCGTCTGGTGCGCGTCCATGTCGGCAATGGGCGAGATGCCGATGCCCGGCGGCTGGACGATGTCGATGGCGTGGATGCGGATGTGCGGACAGACGTGGGCCGGCACCGCGGCGTCGTTCGTCGGCATGTGGGTCGCGATGATGGTAGCGATGATGTTGCCATCCCTCGCGCCCATGCTGTGGCGCTACCGTCAGGCCGTTGGCAGGACAGGCGGTACAAGTGGCACAGGACTGGATCGGCTGACCGCGTTGGTGGGCGTTGGGTACTTCATGGTGTGGGCCGTGTTTGGAATGGCCGCCTTCGCGCTGGGCAGCGCGCTGGCGGCGCTCGAGATGCAGTTTCCAGGGCTCGCGCGCACGGTTCCGATCGCGTCTGGCGCGATCGTCCTGATCGCTGGCGCGCTTCAGTTCACGGCTTGGAAAGCGCATCACCTTGCCTGCTGCCGGGCTACGACGGGGTATGGCTGTGTGTTGCAGATGCAGGTATTGCAGGCAGACGCAGGCACCGCCTGGCGACATGGCCTACGTCTTGGTCTTCACTGCTGCACTTGCTGCGCCGGCCTGACGGCGGTCCTTCTCGTGATTGGCGTCATGGATCTGCGCGTGATGGCCGCCGTGACGGCAGCGATCACCGTCGAACGTCTCGCACCGGGTGGCGAGCGCTTGGCGAGAGCTATTGGAGCCGTCGTCGTCGTGGCGGGGTTGGTGCTGATCGTGCGAGCAATGGGGCTTGGATGAAGCGTTAAGCTTTCGCTTACACCCCCACGGCAAGCTCAGCAAAACTGATCACTTTCGCGCTGCAAGCCTGGGTAAATTCCACGTCATAACTCGAAAAGAAAACCGTCCGGTTTTCGCCCAACTCCTTGAACAAATCAATCAGAACAGCGCGCGCGGGGGCATCGAGGCCAGCGGCTGGCTCATCTGCTATAACGACCTTCACATCACCCAGCGCCGCCGCCGTCAGGAAAACTTTCTTTCGAGTACCGAACGACATTTGCTCGAAACGCTTCTCCAGATGTGGCGTCAAGCCAAAGCGGTCGGCCAAGTCGAGCGTCGGGCTGTTGACAGCTGTTTTTCTGTTCGATGCCACTAGCTCCAGATACTCGCGACCGGTCTGCAGCGAGTACGGCATGCAGTCATCCGGCACGTACGCAAGCAGGGACTTTGCCTCGAGCGGGGCGCTACGCAGCGAGTGTCCGTCTATCCACACCTCGCCCTGATCAGGTTCGATCTCACCGGCGACGATACCAAGCAAGGTGGATTTGCCGCTGCCGGTTTCATCGTTCAGCGCCACGCATCCAGCGCCGGCGCTATAACGCAGTCCCTGGAAGATAATGCGCTCGTCGTAACGTTTGCAGAGGTTCTCGAATCGAAGCATGGGTTACAGACTTTGTCAGAAGGAGAGTGGCCGCGCGACTTTAGCAGATACCGGTTGGCATCGTGCCGGGCGGCAAGAATTGTGCGGAAATTGACACTGCGGCAAGTGTAGCAGCGCACGCAGGCGCGCTTGGACGGACAAGCCGGTGGGCCTGTGAATCACACGCGCTGGCGACTCACAATCGGGTAAGTTAGAGCCGGGCATTCAACGCTCTATTCGAATATGAAAGTCGTTAGGACTCGGATGTTAACTAACAGGTCCATTGAACGTGCTTGGCACAACCAATCGCCGTGTCTGGCTGTCCTGCATCAGGTCACCCGGGCCTTTTGACCTCATTCATTCGTATCGTCCCTCTGTCAGCCCAAAGCGATTCAAATCTGGAAAGCCCGTAATCCTCCGATTAAACCGTGTGGCGAACGAGCCCTGTTGGGAGGCATACAAAAATAGCGATTTTGGCGGATATCGGCTATGAATTGGCGCATCCAATCTTACGTCTGAGCGCGTAGCTTATTTACGGGGGAGCCGCATTTCGTTCGCGGTCCTTTTTATGCTGCGTCTATACATGCTACTCACCCATTGCCGAGTGAAAGTCGCTCAGATGTTACCCGCGTGTTGGGATGCGCATTTCAAGCTACGGGATAGACTTTATGATGAGCAACCCCAAGAGGACACTCCTCGCGGGCCTCGTTCTCGGTGCACTGGTAATCGGTGCATCTGTGATGCGGTCAGACGAGGACAAAATACCGGCGGCGCAATCAGGCTCGGATCGCGATGGCACCTCCATGTCCGGCGAACTGGACAATGGTTCGGGCGAACTCCAGAGATCAAACCCGGCCTCTGCAAGTAATCATTCCGACGATATCTCCCACATTCTTCAGGCGATTAGGGACAGCCTGAAACGTAATGATCTTGCGTCCGCCAAGGTATTGCTGGGGGCGGTGCAAACGCTTCACAAGGACGACAGCCGCGCGTTGACACTCCAGAAAGAGTTGCAGGCGCGCGAGGAAAAAGTTGACACCGTGCCTCAGGTTGCGCCGCCTGACAACCCGCAGAACACAGCCAAGCCGGCTCAGTCCAGAACGCGTTTTCCTGCGAGAACCGAACATTCGCATGAGAGCGCATTCTCCGTTCGCGAACATACGATCAGTACGTCTCGTCGCCTGCGGATCATGGGTGATCCTCGGATCAAAGCCGCATCCAACGGCGGTGTACATGCCGAGGCAGCAAGTCCGGCCCTGGGCATCGGGAGGACAGATTCGAGTTTGCCAGGGGGAGTGCCTGCTGTGGCGCCAACCGTAGCCAGCACGCCGCCACGGCCCGCGCTGATACGCCCAACGCCGCCGATGGAAGAAGCGCTTCCGCCAGTCCAGCCTCTCCCGCCAAAGCCGCTTCCAGTGCAATCCGATCAAGCTCCAAAGACCCGTGCACAAGTGCGCGCCGAACTCGATCGCGCTCGTACGGACGGGTCGTTGCCGCGTTTTGGCAACCCCGATCCTGCCGGACCGGGTGGCTTGCCGAGCAGTACCAAGACGGAAATTGACCGCTGGTAACCGAGCCGTGCGGCGACCCGTTCACGCTGCGTTTAGTCTTTTTTGACGGGTCCTGGCGATCTATTAATGCGCCATTGACTGGTCCTTGCCTAGTCTTAAATACAAAGACCAATCAATCTGTCAGGAGACAAATCATGGACCTGCTTTTCATCGGCGCAATCATCGCCTTCTGCGCAATTTCGTTCGGTATGGCAATTGGCTGCGACAAGCTGCGCCGCACGTCGCATCATCGTGAGTAGATGGGGTGGCGCATTTGCAGATAACCAGTGCCATCGAGCGTCTTGCCCGATGGCGTCATCTACATCTATGCAGAGGAATCCGCAACACGGCCGTCAGCAACAGCCGCCGCGACCTGACGTATCGAGCCGCATTCCGTGCAGACCACGATAAGGCGGCGCCTCCGGTGAACTCCATCCATCGAGCATCTGGGGTTGAAGCCGATATACCTCGACACCGAGCGGCCGGCAAACTTCGAGCGGATCGCGCGCGTCGGGACCCCACATTGGCAAGGACAAATCTCCACCAGGACAGGTGGACAACGCGCACAGCAGATCGATTTCCGCGAAGAACTCCAGGTAGTCGCCTTTCTTCGCCGGGCACGCCTTCATGAAATACTGATCGTTCAGATTGAGCCCGGTGCACTGGAACACGTTCAGTACGTCATGCACATCGAATTCGGTGAGGCCGTACGGTGCGATCGCGCGTGTCAGGTTCGAATGGCAATGGAAATCGAAATCTTCGCCGGTCAGCATCCGGTTCACATACGGATCGCATCGCGTGCCCAGCAGGTCGTGAACGCGACCGCCATGTTCATCGACTCCGTAGTTGGCCAGGCTGTCGTCGGTGATTGTCACGAGCGGACGGAGATAGGGCAGGGTCGACCACAGTCGGTCGAATGTGCTGACATGGGCCTGCTGCAACTGGCGTGTACGTGATGCCCAGAAGCGCTCGCGCGGATTATGCTGATTCCAGATGTTGAGGTCCGCGACCTGCGGGCCTTCTATGGTCACGATCCGGAACACATGTCCGGCCGGCACCTTCCACGCATAGCCGGAGCGGATCGGCACAACCGCCGAATCCACCAGCGTGCGCGTTTCATGCGCGGAGGCAACGCGCGTATAAAAGTCCCGGTTGACTTCGAGTGCGGAACCCTCGGTTACCTGATAAGCGGCAGGATAGTTCAACATGGTCTTAGATCTCCTGAATGAATCGATGCAAGGCACCAGGCCTCGCTCGAGAAAGGGGCCCCGGAAAGAAGCGGTTCAGAGAAGGTCGATCAGCGCTTCTTCCGAACGGTCCAGGTAGTCGGAAAGTTTCTTGCTCGCTCGCTTGTGTTCTCCGGCCACGATCAGGTCGTAGAGTTCCCGGTCGCGCTCGATCCACGGCAACTGGAAACGCCGCTCGTCGGGAGCGGCGGAGAACAGCAAACGCAACTGCGCGAGAATCGTGCGGAAGAATTGATCGAGCAACGCGCTGCCGATCATCTCTACAACGTGCTGATGAAAACGAAGGCTATGCGTGCCCACGCTTCGCCAGTCTTCTTGCGACGCGGCTTGCGCAGCGGCATCGCACGCGGCGGCCATGACGTGCAGCACAGCCGGGTCAGTCTTTCCCGGCAGCGCAAGCGCCTGCAGTTCCAGCGTGCGTCGAACCCGGAAAATGTCGCGCACGTCAGTGCGTGTAAGTGCGCGCACCACCACGCCGCGATGCCGGTAGTGCACCGCCAAACCTTCACGGCAAACCTGCCGCAGCCCCTCGCGAAGCGTATTGCGCGAGACGTCGTACGCCTTCGTGAGGTCGGCTTCGGTGAGCGGCGTGCCCGGAGCCAGGTCACCACAGATGATCCTGTCGCGAATCTGCGTGACAATGCGTTCGGTCACGGACTCTTCTTCAATGTGCTCGGTCACGGTCTTGTACTTGGCGACGGCGGGAGGACGGACATGGCAGCGGACTGGGTCATGCGAGCTGGAGGGCCTGCAGAACCAGCGGCATCAGACCCGCGAGGCCGCCAATCAGAATGCGGCACGGCGAGAAGGACGGGCGATATGCATGCATGGACGTTCCCCTTTCTGTGGAAAGGTTCGTTCTTGATAATTCAAATTGTTGAACAATTTAAGTAATGTTGTTCAACAAAATAAAGATGTCAATACTTTGTGAAACGTCGAACCGAGGGTGTCTGCGGTGGCCTGGGAAGTACTCGCGAGAGCAAAGAATCGCGCATTCAACGCTCACTGGGGATCGTAACGATTGCGACGAATTTTGACGAAAACTCTTGCTTAGGACGTGCCGGGTATCTGACAGCGGGCGGCTTTTGCCGTGCGTGGAAGGGGCCGGTCGGGATTTGCGCGATGACGGAGTAGACAGTCATTCCCTTTGTAACGGGATCAGTGATCGTGCGGATTTGGGCGCCTTGGCGGGGAAGACGCGGGAGGGTGGTTTGCGCCACGAAGGGGCTATGCTTACCCCCTCGGAAGTCGTACGCGTGGTCGGGGATCTCGCGCTGAACGGCAGGCATTCGAGCTGCTTCTGCCCCGGGGATATGGACAATACCGAGAAACGTAGAGACGAGGCAACAGTGCCCGTACCGTCGTGGCAATGCTTCCGTTTCCTTGTGGATTCGGCCGACGTGTTCATGCTGTGTCGGCCGGGCGGTTGTAGCGCAGAGCGCGGGGCAAAGGCTGCGGACCCGCCGCCAACCATCTGCCCCAACGCACTCCTATCCGGCAACCTTCTCGCCGTCCGAAACAGGTGCCTTCTCGACAACTGCTGCGTTCTCCGCAACCGCTGCCTTTTCAGGTGCCGCCGCCTTCGAAGCGACTCTGGCCAGTCGGCCTTCTTCCAGCTTCGTTGCGCGGACGCCGTCTTCAGGCGATACCCGGCCGGCTTCCTCACCCGCTAGATCAACCCGCAGCGCGCCTTCAACCATCGACGTCCAGTAACGGCTGCCGCGGCACCAGATCTTGATCGCGGCGCGCAACTCCGTCTCGGTCAGCGCCAACTCCGCAGCGTGCGCGAGAAGATCTTCGAAAATTCCGATCTTCAGCGGCACCTTCGGCGATGGGTTCTTCGGGAACGCCTTAGGAAACCGCTTTTGCAGCTTCCCAATAGTCAACACCACGGGGTCCACGGGTTTCGACCTGACCGCGACAGGAGCAGCAGGCCGGGCCGCTGGCCGAGGGGGGCGCGGCGGCCTGGCGACGGGCTTCGAGACCGGAGCAGAGGGCTGAGAAGCGGGCTGCGAAGCCGGCTTAGACGCGGGCTTAGAAGCATGCTTATGCGCAGGCTTCGCCACGGGCTTGGACTGCGCCCGTTTCGCCTGTTGCTCTTTCTCGAGTTGTTGTTTCAATACAGCGAGCTGTTCAAAGCCCATAGCACATGACCAGGCAAGTAAAACATCAATTCTAGCAGCCCGCCGCGCCCGGCGTTCGGCAGCCGGGGCGGGCGGGGCAATTCCTCAGGCAATTGCGATACCTGTCGACGCCGGCAACCGCCCGAAAGCAGCCGCCAAACACCGATAAATAGCGGGGCGCATCTATTGGCATCCACATTCCAGGAAGGCTGTCAAAGCCCTCCAACCAAGCCCCGCAAACGTCAGCCGCCGTGCAACTATAGCAATCGCCGCAATCGCTCAGAGTGAGATTTCAGTTCCAAGCCGGGCGAGGAACTGGCCCAGCCATTGCGGATGAGCGGGCCACGCCGGAGCCGTTATGAAATTGCCGTCGGTGACTGCGCTGTCCACTTCAATATCCGCGTAGTCGGCGCCGGCCAACTGGACTTCCGGCGCGCAAGCGGGGTACGCGGAAATCCGCTTGCCGCGTATTACGTCGGCTGCTGCCAGCAACTGCGCGCCATGACAGACCGCGGCAATCGGTTTTTCGGCGGCAGCGAACTGCCGTACGATTTCGATCACCCGTTTGTTCAGTCGCAGGTATTCTGGCGCACGGCCACCGGCGATCATCAGCGCGTCGTAATGGGTGACATCGACGTCATCGAAATTCGCGTTAAGCGCGAACAGATGACCCGGTTTTTCGGTGTAAGTCTGGTCGCCCTCGAAGTCGTGAATCGCGGTCTTGATCTTGTCTCCGCTTTTCTTTCCAGGGCACACGGCATGGACCGTATGGCCGACCATCTGCAGCGCCTGGAAAGGCACCATCGTTTCATAATCTTCCGCGAAATCGCCGGTCAGAAATAAGATCTTCTTGGCTGCCATCTTGTTCTCCTGTCAAAGAAAATCACGCGCGAATGCGGCCCGGCCGAACCGGAACCACTCGATTTATCTTAACTTGTCTTCATGGCAAAACGGGGATGCTTTGCCGCCTGCCGATTAAATCCTGATTGAGCATCAAGCCGAGGCGAGGGTTTTCTTTAGCGTATTTTTCGCCTAAGGCCAGCCGTTTTTGCTAACGTGCTGAACCTTCACCGGACCGCACTACAACCCCGCGGCCGGGGCTCGTCAAACATGAT
The DNA here is from genome assembly GCF_011493005.1 of Caballeronia sp. SBC1. Taxonomy (NCBI): domain Bacteria; kingdom Pseudomonadati; phylum Pseudomonadota; class Betaproteobacteria; order Burkholderiales; family Burkholderiaceae; genus Caballeronia; species Caballeronia sp. SBC1. Next base: position 39,386 of record NZ_CP049157.1, on the reverse strand, counting down.
TCCTGCAGTTCCTCCCTGACATCCGACCCGCATGACCGATCCGCTGATTCCCGCCACGCTTGCGTTCCGCCCCAATGGGTCGCCGTATTCGCCAGAATACGGCGATATCTATCACAGCATCGTGGGCAGTCTTGCCCAGTCGCACCATGTATTTTTGCAGGGCAATGGCTTGCCTGGACGATGGCAAGGGCGTCAAGCGTTCACCGTGCTTGAAACCGGTTTTGGCATGGGCATCAATTTCCTGACGACGTGGGCCGCGTGGCGCGCCGATCCGGCGCGCAGCGAACGGCTGCATTTTGTATCCATCGAAAAGCACCCGTTTTCGACAGACGATCTGCGTCGGGCCTATGCGGTGACCGTGGACGATGAAGGGGTCCTTGCGCTAGCCGACACGCTCGCCGCGGCCTGGCCGGCGCTGGAACCCGGCACGCATCGGCTTGATTTCGACGATGGCAGCGTCACGCTGACGCTCATATTCGGCGACGCGGTGGAGGTCCTGCCCGCACTGCGATTGCGCGCGGATGCGTTTTATCTCGATGGTTTTGCGCCGGCGAAAAATCCTGAACTCTGGACGCCCGCGATCTTCAATTCACTCGCCGCCCTGGCAGGTGACGACACGACATTTTCCACCTACACCAGCGCTGGCGATGTGAAACGCGCGCTGTTGCAAGCCGGTTTTGAATATCGGAAAGTGGCAGGCTTTGGCTGGAAACGCGCGATGCTCGTGGGCCGTATTGCGTCACGCTAAGACGCGGGTGGAGAGCCGTACAAGGCGTGCGCATTGCGAGTGAAATCGCATTGCGCACGGTTTTGTCCCGCGCCCAGATCGCCAGCATAGGGCGCTCCGGCCTGTGTTTGGCACACGAACGATCTGCTACCGGCGCGGCTGTTCCGATGGTCCTCGCGACAGGCAGGAACTAGTCCAAGTCAAGACCCGACGGTGTTTCTGCCTCACGCATGTTGTAGGCGGACAAGATCCGGTACAGGGTCACACGGGACACACCGAGTTCGCGCGCCGCATCGCCTACGCGCCCGCGATTCCTCAGCAGGGCCATTTCAATCGCCTGCCGTTCTCCCACTTCACGCGCCTGCGCAAGCGACATGGGCACGGATTCTGCAAACTCGCCGAGTTCGAGATCATGCGCGCCGATCAACCGGCCTTCGGCCATCACGATCGCGCGCCGCACGCGGTTGATCAGCTCTCGCACATTACCGGGCCAGCCATAGTTATGGATCGCGGCGATAGCGTCAGGGGCGAAACCGCGTATACGCCGGCTAGCGTCTTTCTCGAATCGATCCAGCATGTGCCGGGCCAGCAATTCAATGTCCTTGCCACGCGAGCGCAACGGCGGCTCCTCGATCTGCAGCACGCACAAGCGGTGGTAAAGGTCGGAGCGAAACCGGCCTTCAACCATGGCCGTCTGCATGTCGACGTGCGTGGCCGAGACAATGCGCACATCAACGGCCGTGGACTCATGGCCGCCCAGGCGCTCGATCTTGCGCTCCTGAAGGAAACGCAACAGGCTCGCCTGACTTTCCAGCGGCAAGTCACCTATCTCATCGAGGAACAGCGTGCCGCCGTTCGCCGCTTCAACGCGCCCGATCTTGCGCTGGTTCGCACCGGTGAATGCGCCGCGTTCATAACCGAATAATTCGGACTGCAAAAGATGCGCGGGAATGGCCCCACAGTTGATGGCGACAAACGGCTCGTTGCGACGCACCGAGCGCGCGTGAATGGCCACCGCCGTCAGCTCCTTACCCGTTCCCGATTCGCCGGAGATAAACACGGGCGCGTCGGTCATGGCCACTTTGCGGATCGCGCGAAAGAGAGCAAGCATGGCGTCGCATGAGCCGATCATGTCACCTTCGGCATTGTTGTCGCTCTTCACATTGACGGGGTCGCGTGCCCCTCCGCCATGCAAGGCGGCGATTCCGTAAGCATGGCCCAGCGCGTTCAAAATGCGCTCGCCCGACGCGGGGAGCGTTACATAATCAAAGCAAAAATCCCGGACGAGACGCCGGATTGTTGAGTCTTCAAGTTGCGCCGGCGACAAGAGCGCTAACCAACCGACTGATTTTACCGATAGCCAGGTTTCGGCCAACCGCAGATTGGCAAGAACATTTCGCGCCGAGAAATCGAGTAAGCCGCCGCTAGGCTTCGACGAAAAATTTCCCGGCTCACGGTCCAGTTCCAGGGATTTGACTGTCCAGCCGCGCGTATCCAGGAGCGAGCGAAGTTCGAGCGTCAAAGGATCGCCTACATAAAACAGATGTCTGGGAAGCGATGGAGAATCAGCCATGAAAGTCATACCGGTTAGTTATAGCGAACACCGCTATCAAGACGCTGCGGGGTCAGCACATTTTGGGCACGTGGCGATAAGTTGCAGTTGCCGCCCTCACGAAAACTGCACGCGCTTTAGTTATATCGACTCAGTACGCGGAAACTTGAACGAATTGAAGGTTGATCGGTTGTCCTGGTCATGCCATAAAGCCCCGTTTTGAAGTTCGCATTCCATCTTCCGGTGAGCATCAAGTAAGAACCAGGTAACAAGCGTCTTGTCCTCACCCGCCGGCGTCTTTTGCGGCAATAAGCCTTTATAGCTCTTGATGGCACATGTTATCTGCGCATGTGGCCGGTCCGTTTGTTTTTTGGCGCCATTACTAATTATTTCACGTTATTTGACGTTCGCCCATTACGGGTATCGACCAAGCTCGATTGTTATAAGAACGCAACACGTCCAGCGAGTTCGAATCAGGCGTTCGTTATCGGGCCTCGTGATCCGCAATGGAGGCAAATACTAATTTAGGACGAAAACGGCGCTTTAGCTTGATTATTTGTATGAACATATAAAAGCCCAGGCGCAGCGGGGCCTGGACTTACATCCGGTCTATCGGGTTATCCCCAGAGTCACCCTCAAGTCATCCCCCAGGTCAGCCCAACACGAGCCCTGAGCCTTTGAGGGCATCGCGAATTCCAAGGGCGGGATAGGCTTGGTCGACAGTGCGCATGTCCGCACGCGTCTCCTCGACAATCCAGTCGCGGATCGCTTCGACCACCGGACGCATCGGCCGGCTTTCTGGCGATACCAGACAACACCGCCTGCTGGTCACGAGCAACTCCTGCTCGGCCGGCAGCAACGCGCCTTCCGCCAACCAGTGCGAGACAACGTTGAGCCAGCCAAGCGCGATTCCTTGCCCGAGCAGCGCGGCTTGCACAACGATGGCGTAGTCGTTGAAGCTCAGCATGCTGGCCGCACGCCGCTTGTGTTGGCCAAACGCGCTGAAGCGGTCATGCCAGCCACGCTCGCCATCGTCCATGACGATCACGGTGTCTCCATGCGTGCCGGCCTCGTCCAGCAGCGCCTGCTCGTGATACCGGCGGTTGCACACCGGCAGCAGCACTTCAGGCATCACCAGCACGCTGTTCGCGCCTATCTCGTCCTGCGTCATGAAGCGCATGCCAAGATCGACGTCAACAAGCGGTCCGCCAATGCGCCCGGAAATCAGTTGAAAGCGCAGGTCGACGGAAGGAAATGCCTGGTTGAGCCGGTTCATGCGTGGCATCAGCCAATGCGTGGTGAATGCAGTCGATACCGATAACGTCACCGACTCCACCCCGGTCGCGCGCGCCTCGATCTCGCGGATCGCACCTTCAATCCCGCTAAAACCCTCGGATATCTTCCGGTAGAGAATCCGGCCGTTCTCCGTCAGCTCGATGCCGCCGCGCACGCGCTCGAACAAACGCACGCCCAGATGATCTTCCATGCGCGCCAGCATCCGGCTGACGGCGGGCTGGCTCACGTATAGCTCCTGCGCCGCGCGAGTAAAGTTACCGCAGCGGGCGGCGGCTTCAAAGACAAACAGCGCATTCGCGCTCGGCAGTTTCTTGCGTAGATTAGGCATGACCTCATGTTATGCCTGATCCAACAATTCGGGAATTGCCGCCAATAAAAACGCGCCGTATATTTTGATCAACCGAAGACTTACATGGCGAGAAAACAGGGTATGGATGCAAGGGCGAAAGCAGGTGTATCGATCCGGTCGGCCACAAAGCGCTACGGCTCCGTGGTCGCTCTGGACGACGTGTCGCTCGATATTGCGCCCGGCGAATTTGTCTCTCTGCTCGGGCCTTCGGGTTCGGGCAAGACCACGTTGCTCGGCATTCTGGGCGGCTTCGTTCAGCCGACCTCCGGCGCGGTATGGGTCGGGGAGCGGGATATTACATACGCGCCGCCGCACAAGCGCGACATCGGCATTGTCTTCCAGAACTACGCGCTGTTCCCGCATATGACGGTCGGCGAGAACGTCGCGTTCCCGCTTCGCGCCCGGCGCCAGCCGAAAGCGGGCTGGGCTCGCAAGGTCTCGGATGCGCTGGCAATGGTCGAGTTGGGCGGTTATGAAAGCCGGGGTGTTGCCCAGTTGTCAGGTGGCCAGCGACAGCGCGTGGCGCTGGCTCGCGCAATGGTCTTCGAGCCGCAACTGATCCTGATGGATGAACCGCTGTCCGCACTGGACAAACAGTTGCGCGAGACCATGCAGATTGAATTGCGCCGCTTGCACAGGAAGCTGGAAGCGACGATTGTCTATGTCACTCACGACCAGCGCGAGGCGCTCACCATGAGCGACCGCGTGGCCGTGCTGCGCAATGGCCGGATGGTCCAGATCGATACGCCGGAGCGCCTTTATGACCGCCCGTGCGACGCATTCGTGGCGAGTTTCATTGGCGAGGCGACGCTGCTCAGCGTGACCCGGGCAGGAGATGACGCCGTGATGCTCGGCGGCGTTGTTCTGCGAACGGCGCATCCGTTGCCGCCCGGAGAGAAGCTTTTGCTGGCGGTGCAGACCGAAAAGCTGGTGATTGACGGCGGGCATGAAAGGGCTGGAGTGAACAAGCTGGTGTGCCGCGTCAGTGAGGTGCTGTACCAGGGCGAGAGCCTGCGGGTGTTCGCCACGCTTGCTGACGGCACGCCGATCAGCCTCAGGCAGCCCGGCAGCCACGACGCGCGACAACGCATTCCCGCACCCGGCGCCGAGATGACGGTCTTGCTCGATCCGCAGGACACCATCGTCGTGCCGGCCTGAATTTTTATTGGCGTGTCGTATGTCCGTGAAGGCGGGCAATCACGTCACGATTCAACGCAAACTATAGAGGATTACGAATCATGAAGCTGAAGGATTTCAAGGTACTGACGTTCGACGTGGTCGGCACGCTGATCAACTTCGAGGGCGGTGTGCTGGCGTCAGTACGGCGCCTGGGCGGCGCAAAGGCGAAAGATCTGACCGACGACCAGATCTTCGAACCCTACATGCGCGGCCGCGCGGCGTTTCCGGGCCGTTCCAGCCAAGCGATGGCAAGCGTCTATCAGTCGCTCGCCAACGAACTCGGCCTGCCGGCGGACGACGAGACCGCTGCTGCGTTCCAGCGCGACGTGCTTGACTGGCCCGCGTTCGAAGACTCGGTGGCAGCACTCAAGCGGCTACGCAAGCACTATCGATTGGTTGCCATGACCAACGCGGACCGCGTGGCGCTGTCGGCCTATGCCCACACACTGGGCGATCCGTTCGACGACACCGTATGTGCCGATGAAACCGGCGTCGCCAAGCCGGACCCGCAATTCTTTGCGTATAACCGCGGCCGTCAGGCAGCGTTCGGCTATAAGTTCGGCGAGATCCTGCACACGGCGCAAAGCCAGTATCACGATATTGGTGTTGCGACGGAGCTGGGTTATGCGACCTGCTGGATCGAACGTCGTCAAGGCATGAAGGGTTTCGGCGCGACGCCAACGCCGCGCGCCGTCACCACGCCGACGTTCAATTTCCCCACGCTCGCCGCGCTCGCCGACGCTGTGGAAGCCGAAGCACGCGCCGCATGAAGCAAACGGCAACCCGGCCGGGTGCGCCCTCGCTATGGATCGACATGGCGGGCGCTGCGCCTTCAGCGGACGCACCCGTCAGCACAGGCGCGCCGCTCGACCGCGATCTCTCGGTGGAGGTGGCGGTGATCGGCGCGGGCTACTCGGGCTTGTCGGCGGCGCATGCGTTGCAAAAGCGCGGTGTGCAAACAGTCGTGCTCGATGCTAATCCGGTCGGCTGGGGCGCAAGTGGCCGTAATGGCGGCGTGGTGTCGTCGAAGTTCCGCTTGTCGTTCCCCGCAATCGAGCGCTTGCATGGCATTGAAACCGCGAAGACCATGCATCGCCTCGCCCACGACGGCGTGCGCGTGGTCGGACAGTTCATCGATGAATTCAAGCTCGGCCAAGCCCGCTTCGAACACACCGGCAGCTTGCGTTGCGCGCATACCGAACGCGCATTCGCATCCATTCGCGCCGAAGCGGAGTGGGTGAAGCAACAACTCGGCGACACCACGATGACGGTTCAATCGCGCGCCGAGGTCGAGCATGAGACGGGATCGAAGGCGTTTGTCGGTGGCGTGCTGAGCGCGGACGCCGGCACCATCTTGCCGCTTGAATACGTGCGTGGACTCGCCGCTGGCCTCACGCGTCGCAAGGTGGATATCTACGAATCGACACCCGTGCTCGAGATAATCCGCGCAGACGGCGGCGGCGTGACCTTGCGCACGCCGAACGGCACGGTCCGTGCGAAGCAGGTGATCGTCGGCACCAATGCGTATTCGAACCTGACGCCAGCGACCGCGGTTTATCAACGCGAGCTGGTGCCGTTCCGCAGTGCGATGATCGCGACGGAACGTCTGCCTGCCGGACTCAATGCCCGCCTGATGGTCGAACGCCGCAGCTATACCGAGACGCGGCGCATGATGAAGTGGTTTCGCAAGGTCGATGGCCGCATGCTGTTCGGCGGTCGTGACGCGTTTGGCAAAGAAGGGCAGACGACCGGCTTCGATGCGCTGCAGCGGGCCATGGTCGAGCTCTTCCCTGATTTATCCGGCGTTCGCGTAGAGTACCAATGGTCGGGTTATGTCGGCATGACGTTCAACTCGCTGCCGCATGTGGGCCGCAGTGACGAGACCACGACTTTTTGTCTCGGGTATAACGGGGCGGGGGTCGCGATGGCCAGTTTGCTCGGGCAGCATGCGGCGGCGCTTGCACTGGGCGAGACGCCGGAGCTTTCGCTGCTTGGGGCGTCCGGCTTGAACCCGGTGCCCTTCCATTCGTTGCGTGCGCCGGGCGTTCGCCTGGTGGCCGCGTGGTATCAGTTCCTCGATGCCTTAGGTGCGTGACCAGTGCGTGACCAGAGCGTGACGAGGTGGATGATGAGGTGCATGATGCGAAGCGCGACCCGGACCATTCAAGGACAGACACAGACAGCAATGCACGCCACGCCTGCCGATCCTTCCATACTTTATCAACGCCGCGAAGATCGCACGATGCTGATGCTGATGACGCCGGCTTTGCTGGTGATCGTGTTGCTGTTGGTCGTGCCGCTTGCATGGCTCTCGTGGCAGTCCATCTGGAACCACGGTTTCACGTTCGAGAACTACCGGCGCATGTTCTCGGGCGTATACCTCGATACATTCCTGCTCACCTTCAAGCTCAGTGTAATCGTGACGGTCGTGACCTTGCTGCTTGGGTATCCGGTGGCGTATCTGGCGTCATCCGTGCCGCCGAAAGTCAGTGCGCTGATACTCGGCATGGTCATCCTGCCGTTCTGGACCAGCGTGCTGGTGCGTACTTACGCGTGGCTTGTATTGTTGCAGCGCACCGGGGTGGTCAACAAGGCGCTGATGGCGAGCGGTCTGATCGATCATCCGTTGCAACTTGCTTATAACCAGTTCGGCACGGTTGTCGCCATGGTGCATATCCTGTTGCCGTTCATGGTGCTGCCGCTCTATTCGGCGATGCAGAAAATTCCGCAGAATCTCTCGCAAGCCGGCGCAAGCCTTGGCGGCTCACCGATGCATGTGTTTGCGCGCGTGTTCCTGCCGTTATCGATGAGTGGGGTGGTAGCGGGCACCACGCTCGTCTTTATCTTGTGTCTCGGCTTTTACATTACGCCCGAGCTGATGGGCGGCGGCAAGTCGGTCATGGTGTCCATGGTCGTGAGCCGCAACGTCGAAATCTACAATAGCTGGGGCGCGGCGAGTGCGGTCAGTGTCGTGCTGCTGGTCTGCGTGTTCGCCATTTTCTATGCGGCGAGTCGTGTGGTTCCGCTCGAAAAAACCTTGGGTGCGAAATGAGCGAAGTAAGCGAAATGAGCGGAATAACCCACATGAACGACATGAAACCATTCTCGTTCGGCCGCGGTGCCCTTGGCCTTGGCGTCGTGCTGATCCTCGTGTTCCTGATGGTGCCTATTCTGATTGTCGTGCCGCTGTCATTCTCCGACACGCGCTTCATGACGTTCCCGCCACCCGGCTACTCGCTGCGCTGGTATCACGCGTTCTTCAGTAATCCGGCCTGGATTGATGCAGCACGAACCACGCTGATTGCGTCGACCAGTGCTGCTTTGATTGCCACGCCGCTGGGGGTGGCGGCCGCTTATGCGATCCAGAACGGCACGCACCGCAGCATGCGTTATCTGCGTACCGTGCTCATGTTGCCGTTGATGGTGCCTATTATCATTGTCGCGGTGGGCGTGTTTTTCGTGTACTCGCAGTTGGGTTACGTGAATACCCTCGGCGGTTTGATTGTCGCGGACACCATGCTTGGTTTGCCTTATGTGCTTATTTCCGTAGGCGCTGACCTGCGTACCTTCGACCCCACCCAGGGGATGGTCGCGCGCAGTCTCGGCATGAATCGCCTGCGCAGCTTCATGACGGTCACGCTGCCGCAGATCAAGTCGAGCGTGATCTCCGGCGCGGTGTTTGTATTCATCCAGGCGCTGGATGAAACGGTCGTCGCGCTCTTTGTTTCGGGCGGCCCGAACCAGACCCTCACTCGCCGCATGTTCGTCACCTTGCGCGACGAGATCGATCCGACCATTGCAGCGATCAGCACCATGTTGACCGCTTTGACGCTGTGCCTTGTGATGATTGTGGTGGTGAGCCGCAAGTCATCTGCTCGCGCCTGAACTGATGCTTAATGGAAACCAGCTATGAGCCATGCACTGCAGTTTTATATAGGCGGCGAGTGGGTAGCGCCAGTGGGCGACGCGCGCCTGCCTGTCATCGATCCCTCAACGGAGGAAACCTTCGCCGAGATCGCGATGGGTACACCCCCCGATGTCGACCGTGCAGTCGCCGCAGCGCGCCACGCGTTCGCGTCGTTTTCATTGACCACGCCTGACGAACGGCTTGCGCTGATCCGCAAGATACTGGAAGCGTACGGTGAGCGTTATGACGAGATGGCGCAGCTTATCTCGCGTGAAATAGGCGCGCCTCGTGCGTTAGCGCAGGGTTGGCAAGCCGGGCTCGGCACGCGGCATCTGAAGGAACTGATTCGAACCTGCGAGGCATTCACCTGGCAAAGAAACAAAGGGACGACGCTCATTACGCATGAGCCTATTGGTGTTGTCGCGTTGATCACGCCGTGGAACTGGCCGATCAACCAGATTGTCTGCAAGGTCGCGCCTGCCATCGCTGCGGGCTGCACGATGGTGCTCAAGCCCAGCGAAGTGTCGCCGTTAAACGCGCTTCTGTTCGCCGAGATACTCGACGCGGCGGGCGTTCCACCGGGCGTATTCAATCTGGTGAACGGCGATGGTCCGACGGTCGGCGCAGCGCTATGCAGTCACCCCGATGTCGACATGGTGTCGTTCACCGGATATCGACACGCGCGGGTATCCAGATCGCCACGCTGGCCGCGCCGACCGTCAAGCGCGTGCATCAGGAACTGGGCGGCAAGTCGGCGAACCTGATTCTCGATGACGCCGATCTCGACACTGCGGTGACCGCAGGCGTCAATGCCTGTTTCGGCAATAGCGGCCAGTCGTGCAACGCCCCCACGCGCATGTTCGTGCCCGCCGCGCGTCATGAAGAAGCGGTGGCAATTGCACGCCGGGCAGCCGAAGCCCATGTAGTGGGTCCCGCCGATGCACCTGGTATAACGCTGGGACCCGTGGTCAGCGAATTGCAGTTCGAGCGTATCCAGCGGTTGATTCAAACCGGCGTGGACGAGGGCGCGCGCGTGGTGACCGGCGGACCCGGCCGGCCTGAAGGCCTGACGCGCGGCTACTTCGTCAGGCCGACGGTGTTCGCCGGTGTGACCCCGGACATGACCATCGCACGCGATGAAATCTTCGGGCCGGTGCTCGCTATCTTGCCGTATCGCGACGAGGAAGATGCCATTGCCATGGCTAACGACAGCGTGTTCGGCCTTGCGGCCTATGTGCAATCCGGTGACATCGAACGCGCCCGACGCGTTGCGTTCCGCTTGCGGGCGGGCAGCGTCCATCTCAACTATCCCGCTTGGGATGCCGGTGCGCCGTTCGGCGGATACAAACAATCGGGCAATGGCCGCGAGTACGGTGAATGGGGCCTCGAGGCGTTTCTCGAGGTCAAGGGCATAGTGGGCTACGGAGCCTGATGCGCTTGCGAGCGGATCATGTCGGCGATCCGCTCGGCGATCATGATGGTCGGCACGTTGGTGTTCGCGCACGGAATGGAGGGCATCAGCGAGGCGTCGCAGACGCGCAGGTTCTGCACGCCATAGACGGCGCCCGACGCGTCCGTCACGGCTGCCGGATCATCGGCGGCGCCCATTCTGCATGTGCCGGAAGGATGCCAGGTGCCGCCAACCGAACGCGTGACGAACTGCGTTAATGCGTGGTCATCGGCGAGCAGCCCGGCGACGGAGACGCCTTGCGTCACCAGCCGGTGAATCAAATCTTCTCGCCACGGCCCTGCCCAATCCAGCAGTGTGCTTAACATGCCGCGCTGAATCGCGTTGGCGGCTCCCGGCACTGCTACTTTCGCGACCTGCGGTGAATAACTCGATGGAAAGATCGCGCTCCGGTGCGCTGCCATTGACGGGTCTGCCAGCGTTTCTGCACCGAAGCGAATGGCAAGCTTCAGGCGCTCGAGGTCGCGTGAGTCGGAGAGCATGTTGAACTCGACGGCAGGTTCATCGAGCGGGTTCGGCGATGTCAGTGTGACCCTGCCGCGTGAGTACGATTTGTTAACCCAGAAGAAGATCGTCCCCAGCCGATAACCAATCGAATGCCAGCCCGAACGCGACAGGATCGCGCCGTGCATGTCGCCCTTAACTGTTCCAGGCAACCCCGACGAAAAGCGCACGATGGCCTGTTCGTGGTGTTCATCGGGGAAGGGCGTGCGGGCGGATTTCGGCAGAAAGGCTGACACGGCGATGGACGGATGTTCCATCAGATTGCCGCCGACCCCGGGCCGGTCTGCAAGCAGTGGAATGTGGAGTGCGGCGAGGTTATCTGCTGGACCAATGCCGCTGCGCAGCAGGATGGCGGGGCTATGGATCGCGCCCGCGCACACGATCACCTTGGCGGCGTGCACGACCTCGCCTGAACCGAGTAGTGCGCCGATTGCCTTCTTGCCGTCGAACAGCACGCGGTCCACACTCTCGCCGGTCCTGATCGTCAGGTTGGGTCGCTGGCGCACTGCGTCGGTGAGATAACAGACGGAAGTCGGAATCCGTTCTCCCGCTGCGCTGACTGCAATCGCGCCAACGAAGGTTCCGTCTTGCCACGGGCCGTTTTGATCGTCGAGGCGGGGATGGCCACGCTTGTCCAGGGTCGCAAGCACCGCGCGCACGAACGGCGAGATACGCGGCCACTCAGTGCGTTTGATGCGGAGCGGGCCGGTTCCGCCGTGCAACTCGCCGCCGAAATCCACATCTGTTTCGAGCTGGCGGAAGTAGGGCAGGCACGTGGTCCAGTTCCAGCCGTGGGCGCCGAGTGTTTCCCATTCGTCGTAGTCGGCGGGGGCGCCGCGATTCGCCATCAGCGCGTTGATGGCGGAACCGCCGCCGAGGATGCGTGCCTGCTCATAGCGGCGCGGCTGCGCTACGGCGTTCATCCTCGCGGTAAGGCGTTGCCAGATGTTGTGAACGTCGAGATACGCACGGCCTGGATAGCGGCTGCGAATGGCTGCGGGCATGGTGGCTGCCGAAATGGGACGGCCGGCTTCAATTAGGCAAACGGTCTTGCTGGCGTCTTCGGACAGGCGCGCGGCGAGAACGCATCCTGCTGATCCACCGCCGAGGATGAGATATTCGAGGGTTATTTCGTTCGCACTCGGGGTTGGGGTTTTGGGTCGCACGGGATTTTGGGGGGAGAGTGCCGGGGTGCTAGGGTCTGGGGGTGGCGGTCGGGTTTGTGCCGTGGTGCCAGGTTTTAGGGTTAGCGGTCGGAGTCAATGCCGGGTTGCTGCTTTCGGCGTTAGCGATCTGCTTAGGTTAGCTAATTTCTTTATCACTATTAGCCACTGCGCGTGGCGGCGCGTCATTTCTTTGTCCAAAGCGACAAAGAAACGAAGCAAAGAAAACGCTTTCAAACCACGCTACCCTAAGTGTCCACAGCGTGCAGTTTTCATACATAGGTGCCCCAAAAGCACGGTGCTCGCCAGAGCCACGGATGTGTGAAACCCTCCTTCTCCGAACACCGATACCCACACGCTTCGCCACCAGTGACTGAACCTGCCCAAGGGACACCCCGCGCTATCCGCGGACGACCTTCCAAAAAAATTTGTTCGTATATCGAACCATTACGCCAACCAGCTAGGAAACGACGCCGAAGGACGGCGAGGCTTACCCACGAAAATATTCGTGCAGGCCACGCAATCAACTCACCAAAGAGCGAGAGCGTAAATATGCGCCCGGCCTCGCAGCCCACGAAGGTAGCAGCGCAGACTACTCGGCTAATCCGGCAAAAAAACGAAGCCGCAAATACGCGTGAGGCCGTGCGAATTCCTTGGCGACTGGTGCTTGCCCGAGAGCGTTGGGGGCGAAGCGTGTGCGTGTAAGAATTCGCGAGAAGGAGGGGTTCACACATCCTTCGCTCTGGCGAGCACCGTGCTTTTGGGGTACCCATGTATGAAAACTGCACGCTGTGGACACTTACGAGCCCGCGTTTTGAAAGCGCTTTCTTTGCTTCGTTTCTTTGTCGCTAAGGACCAAGAAATGACGCGCCGCCACGCGCAGTGGCTAACAGTGGTAAATAAATTAGCCAACCTAAGCAGATCGCTAAGTCAGAAAGCAGCAACCCGGCAATGACTCCGACCGCCAACGCAGGAACCTGGCAACCCGGCATTGACCCCGACCGCTAACCCCAGAACCGACCAACCCAGCCCTCCCCGAGTGCGAACGAACACCCCCCTCCCTTATTGCATAAATTTGAGCCACCGCGCCTTGGCCTGAACGCCGGGCTCCGACGCCCACCACTCCTCCGACATCAATGCCTGCTTAGCCGCATTCTCCGGCGAACTTGGCAATTCGCTCGCACGCTTAGGCGTAATCTTGCCGGTCTTGAATGCGGCCGGATTGCCCGGACCATAATCGATATAAAGCGGCAGGTTAGCCTGCAATTCCGGCGACACCGCCGCGTTCACAAACTGAATCGCCGTCGGCAGATTCGGTGCGTTCTTCAGAATGCACAACTGGGTGTTCTGCAGGATGCCGTCATTGTAGGTAAAGGCAATATCCGGATTGTCCTTCTGCACGGCGCTCGCGCGGCCGTTCCAGATCATCTCCATATCTACTTCGCCGTCGTGCAGCAGTTGCGCCGACTGCCCGCCCGACGTCCACCAGACGGTAATGTCCGGCTTGATCTGCTGAAGCTTCTTGAAGGCCCGGTCCACATCGAGCGGATAAAGCTTGTCACGCGGCACACCGTCGGCAAGCAAAGCGGCCTCAAGCACCGTCTGCGGATCGTTGCGAAGCGCACGCGTGCCGGGGAACGCCTTCACGTTCCAAAAATCCGCCCAGCTTTGCGGCACCTTCTTGAGCGTCTTCTTGTTGTACCCGATCACCGTGGAATAGAACTCGTAAGCAACCGAATACGGCGTCCGGTACTGCGCCGGCATGGCGGCCGCGTTCGGCAGTTTCGAAAAATCCAGCTTCTCCAGCAGGCCTTCACGGCCGCCGCGCAAACAATTCGACGTTGGGGTATCCACTACGTCCCAGATCGGTTTCCCGGTCGCGCCTTGAGCCTTGATCGCCGGCCATGCATCAGGGATGCTGTCCTGGTTGACCGTGATCCCAAGCAGCTTCGCGGCGGGATCGAGAATGGCCTTGGTCTGGGCTTCCTGATAACTGCCGCCTTGTGACACGAAGGTGATCTGTCCCGCAGCGAAAGCGGGGCCAGTCGAAGCAAGACCAATTAGCAGCGACAGTGCAACGGGGCGAAGCGACAGGTTTCTCATCGACGGCGATCCTGATGGTTGAGTGGTTCAGCTGCGGGTAATGAAGTCACATGCGGAGTCGCATGCAGCTTGCCTGTTGATTCGAGGTTTGTCGGGCGATCAATGTAATGTCTTCGTCTTGCCATGCTGTTCATCCAGACTCACATGCTCAAGCGCTCCCTGCTGCAATGCAAGGCAACGCGCGCACGGCCGGCATAGGGAAAATATAGGGGGCCATTTTTGAGGAGGCAATGCCGCAATTGTTTGAGTGCCCATAACATGGGGTAATGATCGACTTAGGATGCAACGCTCAGGTCGGGATTCCCCTAGACCGCAAGCAGCGCTTTCTTAGCCGTTTGCGAGGGTTTACCGATTTCTAAACGCGGGGTCCTGTTATACGATCGACGAATCCAGACCTCCTTGCCCTCGGCTACGCTGCGATGAGCGCCGGTTCTTTCGACCCCCAACCTGCCGCCGAACAAATAGACGCTATCTGCCTGCGCCTGTTCGATTCGTGGTGCGATACCAGAAACGTCATCTCTTTGACCTTCCTGCTGCGTTGCTGGCCGTTGATCAGCATGGACGCGGCTTCGCTCAGACAACTTGGCACTACCCTGGGCGAGCTGCAGGAGTTGCACGGCGACGTGTTAGCTGAGGAGCAGGCCGACCTGCTGGCCGAACTAAAACAACGTATTGACGACCTGCAGGTGCACGGCCCGGAAGTTCGCGCGATTGCTCGCCACAACCGCGATCGCGCATGGGCCACGTCGAAGTTACTGCGGCTGTGCAGGATCGAACCATAGCTCCTTGCGTCCATAGGGTACCCACGAGGGCAGGAACGGATTCTTGAGCTCGATGACGGTTCGCGTCTGCAGCTTGAGTTCGGCTATTTGCCGGGCGAAATGGCGGTTGAAAAAGGCGTCAAAACTACCGTCGCGTTCCATTTGTTCCAGCCCATCGTTGATGCGGGTTGCGAGACGCGGATCGGATTTGCTGATGTAGAAGCATTGGGCAAACGCATACCTGATCAGCAGATGCTGCTCGATCGCAAGATCGGGATAACGCGCGCGGTAGGCGGCAAGCTCTCCGGGCGCCTCGGTTACGCCGCGAGGGAACATGTCGAAGCGCCCATGCATGAGCATGAGAAACAACGATTCATAGGTCTCGGCGGTCTTCACCGGGACGTTGTTGTACTCGTATACGCGTACATCGCCCCATAACGCACCTTGGCCGACCGAGAGCGCACGGAATTGATCCAGCGTCTGGACCCCGGAAATTTTCGCCTGGCTGCGCTTTGAAATCAGCGCTACACGGTAGCCAAGCAACCCCTTGTCGATAGGAAACGGGATTGGAATCATTCCTTCATCAAGCTCCTTATGACCCACGTCGCTGATCATGACGTTGATCCGCTTTCCCCTGACCGCTTCCAGATGCGAGCGCGCAACGGAGATGTCGTCCGTGTAAGCCTGCTCGACATAAGGGCCGTATTGCGGCGTGGTTCGCCGCAGCACTTCGGTAAGCAACTCGAACGCATACGCATAGCGAACCCGGAATTCCTCCGACTTTAAGGGTTTCACCACATCCTGCGCGCACACAGTGGAGGTCATCGTGAGCGCGGTTAGCCATGCCATGACGACAATACGCACGGTTGTCTCCCAAGCACTGAACGCTGGCAGGTTTGCCCGCATTGCTCGATGGCCTCTGCAGCCCGCCCGCTTTTGAATTCTTTGAATTCCTTGCGTCATGCAGCTGTTAGACCACCGCCCTCAGAGCGCGCAGAATAGGCGGGTCTGGAATCCAAGGGTGGTCTGAGGAATATGGCGCTCAATACATTTGCTGGACTATGCGATCAGATCGGCCGCCACCGCAGCAGTGTTGTAATGCGGTTACTCGCGACCGTGTTCCTGTTCAGCTGCACCGTCACGCTCACGCTCACGGCGCTGCAACTGTATCGCGATTATCACCGGGGGGTGATGCTCATCGAAAGCCGGCTGGCGGAGATTGATGGCAGTTATCGCGGTAGCTTAGGCGAAGCGCTCTGGCGGCTCGACCGGCCGCAACTCGAACTCCAGCTCGACGGCATTCTCCATCTGCCAGACATCCGCCTGGCCGAGGTCACCGAGGTGATCGCCAGCGACAGCTCCATGGTGGTTGCCGCCGGAACCCATTCCCGCGGCCCGGTCATGGTGCGCAGTTTTCCGATCGTGTATCGCATCCAGGGTCACGAGGAATCGATCGGCACGCTGCGCGTCGAGGCCACCCTCGCCAACCTGTACAACGAACTGTTCAGGACAGCATTGGTGATCTTGCTGAGCCAGGGCGCCAATACGTTTCTCGTGTCGCTGTTCACGATCTACATTTTCTCGCGGCTTGTCACGCGTCATCTCGCCACGGTGGCGCGACGCGTCGAAAGTTACGACTTCCGGCAGGCGCCGCAGACCTTCACGCTGCAGCGCCGCCGGCCGCGCCGTCCAGACGAACTCGAACGCGTAGTGGCCGCGTTCGACTCCATGTGCGCACGCCTTCACCGCGCTTATAACGACGAGCGGGAGGCGGCCGAGGGTCGTGAAGCCCGGCGCACCGCCGAGGCGGCCAATCGGGCGAAATCGGAATTTCTCGCCAACATGAGCCATGAATTGCGCACGCCGCTGAACGGCATCCTCGGGTACGCACAAGTCCTCGGCCGGGACCGGACGCTCAGTGAGCGGCAGCGCGACGGCCTCGGCGTGATTCAACGCAGCGGCGAACACCTGCTTGCGCTGATCAACGACATTCTTGATATTGCCAAGATCGAAGCCGGCAAAATGCCGTTCGATATTGTTGCGGTGCCGCTCCCCGGGCTGCTAGGCGACGTCAAGGAAATCATTCGCGTGAAGGCCGAGCAAAAGCAGCTCGTCTTCGTATGCGAGGTAGCGCGCGACGTGCCCAATGCCGTGCGTGCCGACGAACGGCGGTTGCGCCAGGTACTTCTCAACCTGCTGGCAAACGCAGTGAAGTTCACCGACAGCGGCTTCGTGAGCTTGCGCGTGGCGCCCTTGCCGAATGGCCGCGTCCGCTTCACGGTGGAAGATACTGGAATCGGCATTGGCGACATGCAACACGAGCTGATCTTCGAACCCTTCGAGCAAACTGGCGACGAACAACGGCATCGTGGCGGAGCCGGCCTTGGGCTCGGCATCAGCCGGCAACTCATGCGTTCGATGGGAAGCGACATCCTGGTCGAGAGCCGCAAAGGCGAGGGCAGTATCTTCTGGTTCGACCTCGAAGCGGTTCCGGCGCCGTCCGTGTCGGCCGCGACGCATGCCGCGTGGGTAGTCACCGGCTACACCGGCGCGCGCAGGAGCGTGCTGGTCATCGACGACGTGGCCACCAACCGCGCGGTGGTGGTCGACATGCTGGGGCAGATTGGCTTCGACATGATTGAAGCGGCCAGCGGTCAGGAGGCGTTAGCGCAAGCCCGGGTGAAGCGCCCCTCGCTGGTCCTGACCGACATCGTGATGCGCGAGATGGACGGACTCGAAACCATGCGCCGCTTGCGGCTTCTGCCGGACTTTGCCGGTGTGCCGATCATCGCGATCTCCGCCAGCCCGACGGGCGGTGACGAAAGACGCAGCCTGAGCGCTGGTGCCGACGCGTTCGTGGCGAAACCCATCCATCTCGACACGCTGCTGACCAAGATTGCCGCGCTGCTCTCACTCACCTGGACTTAT
Organism: Caballeronia sp. SBC1; assembly: GCF_011493005.1. NCBI lineage: Bacteria > Pseudomonadati > Pseudomonadota > Betaproteobacteria > Burkholderiales > Burkholderiaceae > Caballeronia > Caballeronia sp. SBC1. The sequence goes on along the minus strand of NZ_CP049157.1, from coordinate 21,449 downwards.
GCGTCGCTTGGCGAGCCGCTTGCTCAGCCTGCGGCCGTGATGCTGTATTCGGCCATGCCTTCGCATGAAATGCAGGACCTGCACCGGCTTGCGCGCCAGGGCAACATGCGCGAGATCGTGCTGTGGGCCGAACGCATCGCAACCCTCGACGAGCGTTACAGCGCGTTCGCTGCTGAATTGCGCTCGCTTGCGAAGAACTATCGGACCAAGGCGATCGTGCAATTCGTCGAACGGCATCTTGAAGGGGGGGCCGCGTCATGAATGACACGACTATCGACCTTGCACCCGTGACACTGGAACCACCTGCAGTCCTGATCGTGGACGACATGCCCGCCAACCTGAGCGTCGTGGTGGAAAGTCTCGAGGGGCAGGGCTTTCGCGTGCTCGTTGCGCTGGATGGCCTGGAAGCGCTGGAACGCGCGGCGTTCTCGCAACCGGACCTCATCCTGCTTGACGTCAAGATGCCCGGTATAGACGGGTATGAGACCTGCCGGCGGCTTAAATCGAATAGTGAAACCAGTGACATTCCGGTGATCTTCATGACCTCGATGTCCGCGACTGCCGACGTGATCGAAGGGCTGGCAGCGGGCGGCGTGGACTATGTGACCAAGCCGATCCGGGTTGACGAAGTAGTGGCGCGCATTGGCACGCATCTGGCATTGCGCACGCTGCAGCAGCAACTCGTTACGCGGAACATGCAGTTGCAGCATGAAATTGCCGCACGCGAAAAGACGCAAAAGGCGTTAAGCGATGCCCGCGACGAACTCGAAGCGCGAGTGGCGCAACGCACCGAGGAATTGGCGCGGGCCAATGTCAGCCTCAACCTTGAGATCATCGAACGCCGAGGCGTGGAGGTGCGGCTGAAGGAAAGCGAGGCGCGGTTTCGCGCGATTGTGGAAACGAGTCCGGTTCCGCTGTGCATCACGTCCATGCCCGAAGGCGACATTCTCTACATGAACCAGCCGATGCGCGAACTCTTTGCGCTCGATACAACGCAACCGGCGCTTGGAAACATTATCGACTTGTATGCTGCGCCTAAGGAGCGCGGCGAGCTGGTGTGCCATCTGCGCGAGGAGGGAAGTTTGCGCAACGTCGAGCTGAGTTTCAGGCGGCCGGATGGCACCTCGTTCTGGGCCGTGGCGAACGCACGGGTCGCGACCTACGGCGACGTTCCGGCCATTTATGTAGGGCTTTACGACATCACGGCGCGCAGGAAGGCCGACGAGAAACTGCGTGCGAGCGAAGCGAGCCTCGCCAACGCGCAGCGCTTGGCGCGGCTCGGCGACTGGGCATGGGATCGCGATAGCGGACTCACTCACTGGTCGACCGAGCTCTACCGCATTCTCGGATTGGAACCCTTGGTTGTGAAGCCGTGTTACGGCGCCTATCTCGCGCTGGTTCATCCCGACGATCAAGCCACGGTCAGGCGCGCGGTACGTGTACTGCTCGCCAGGCGACAACCCTTCGGCATCGACCATCGCATTACGAATCCGGACGGGACGACACGCATCGTCCGGCTCCAGGCAGAACTCGTGGATGGGCGAGAGGGACAGTCGCGGGGTATTGTCGGCACCGTCCAGGACATCACCGAGAGGAAGCGTACCGAGGAGGAACTGCTGGCGTCGCGCGAGCAATTGCGCGAGTTGTCGGCGTATCTGGAGGCAATCCGGGAAGAGGAGCGGCGGCGTATAGCATTGGAGATTCACGACGAACTGGGTCAGTTGCTCACCGCGCTGAAAATGGATGTTGCGCTGCTCAAGATGCGCGTAGTCGCCGACGCGGAAGCCACCCGGAAAATAGATGACATCCGCGAGCTGGTAGAGAAAACCATCTGGATGGTGCGTAACGTTGCGAGCCATTTGAGACCGGCGGCGCTCAACTTCGGTATTGTGTCGGCCTTGGAGTGGCTTGCTGAAGACTTTAGCCGGCGCAATGGCATGCCTTGTCAACTGGTAGTGCGGGGCGGCGAACCGAGCCTTGCGGACGCCCATGCAACGGCCGTGTTCCGTATTGTCCAGGAATCGCTCACGAATGTATCGCGGCATGCCGGCGCGTCGCGAGTGGCCGTGACGCTCGTCAGCACGGACCTGGCGCTCGATCTTCGGGTGAGCGACGACGGTCAGGGTTTTGACCTGGAGTCGGCGCAAAGCGGCTACTCGTATGGACTGCTGGGCATGAGTGAGCGGGCGCGCCTGATAGGCGGGACGCTTCAGGTCGACAGTGCGCCCGGTGCGGGAACGATGGTTTCAATCAATTTGCCGCTGGATAGCGGGCGGGAACGATGATTAGTATTTTTATAGCGGATGACCACGCAATCGTAAGAAGCGGGCTGAAACAGATCGTAGCCACGACGGCCGATATTACCGTGGTCGGGGAAGCCGCGCACGGGTCTGAAGTGGTGGACAAGCTGCGTGCTTGCCGCGTGGACCTGCTGTTGCTCGATATGACTATGCCAGGCATTAGCGGCGTGGATCTGATCCGGCGCGTGCGGGCCGAACAGCCCACGTTGCCGATCCTGGTGCTGAGCATTCACAACGAGGGGCAGGTGGTGTCGCGGGCGTTACGCGCAGGCGCGACGGGCTATGTGACCAAGGACAGCGACCTTGAAGTCCTGCTCGCTGCGATCCGCAAGTTGGCGGCGGGTGGGCGCTTCATTGATCCGAAGCTGGTCGACGCAATCGTTTTCGACTCGCCTTCCAGCGACGGGCCGCCGCATGAGATTCTCTCGGACCGCGAGTTCCAGGTGCTGCAAATGCTGGCCGCCGGTAATAGCATCAATGATATTGCCGATGCGTTGTCGCTAAGTGCAAAGACCATCAGCACGCACAAGATGCGGCTTATGCAGAAGCTCGGGCTCAATAACAATTCCGAAGTGATTCGTTATGCCGTTCGGCACGGGCTGGTGACGGAATGAGGAAATGGGAGGCCCGGAACGCACCCTTGGGTATAAACGCCGAGCATCCCAATCGACATGGTTGCGCTGTCAGGAAATCCTGATAGTCATTGCAGGATATTCCTAGATCAAATTCCGCTTCCGCCGACTGGAAAATAGATTTGAACCAGATAGCATGATGTCATGCAAAACGGTATGAGGGGCGAGCCGATATTGACCGAATCCTTACGTCTTTATTTAGCAAAGGCTCATGGTGGTCACCAAAGACCGCTGCGGTTCAGGTGCTAGTCTGTTTGTTTGGTATTTTCATGGCAGGGTGGAGCGGTTGGGATTGTGCCTGGTCACAAGCATCCGTCTGCTGCCCGGCTTTCGGTGTTCTTTCATCAGGATGGCTCTTGGCAAGTAATCCCACCGTTTGGGACGGCTTCGATGGAGTGTGTCCGGGTGACAGCTTGACGACCCTGGTGTGTTTTACGGAGATCCAATGGATAACAAATCCGGGCCTCAACAACAGGAAGACGTGTGTGAGCTTAGCGGCTGGATCAGCGTCTGGTACGACCAGGCGGTCGCCGCGCGGTTCATCGACCCACCGTTCGTTCTTGACGATACGACTGCGGACCGTCTTCAAGGTTACTTCGACGTCGGCCTGACGCCAGACGATGCCGTCCATGCATTTTTCGGTGTGATGCATTGACAATCACGCCGCTGCAAACAGCGTATGCGGCAATTTTTAGAGCCTTCAGCGGCCCATGCGCCGGGGAGGTTGAGATGTAAGCTGGCTCTCAGTTCTAGCCCTCCCCTCGGAGCTAGAATTTCAGGCGTCGTGTTCGCACGACGCCTTTTTTTTATGCGCGTGAAGTCATCCCGACACATAAGGCCCATGCTGCAGCTCTGATTTCTCCAGCGCTGCCAGCACGGCGTCGAACACAAGCCGTATGCGTGCGGGCACCGGTCCTCGCTGCGGCCTATAGACGTAGACGGGCCACGGTTCCGGCGCAATGTCATCTAGCACGCTTATCACCTTGCCCGCGCGCAGCAAGGGCAGTGCGAGATAGCTCACGATCTGCCCAAACCCCAGTCCCGCAACAACGGCGCGGCACTCGCACTCTCCATCGTCGGTCTGGAACGCAAGGTTCGTCGGCGTCATTTGTTGCCCGTTGGAAAACTGCCAGGGCCACACTCGCCCGGTGTTCCTGTCGATGAATCCTGTGGACGGCTGCAGCGCAAGCTCAGCCAGATTCGCGGGACGGCCCACGCGTGTGAGAAGCTTTGGACTGGCAATGACGGAGAAGCCCACGTGCGATGCGGGGCGCACCACGAAGCGACTGTCCCGCATGAAGCCGATGCGCACGCCAATATCGATCTGCTCCGCAATAGGGTCGCTGATCGCATCGGATAAACGCAGGTCGAGCGTGATCCGGGGATGCTTCTCGGCGAGACGCACCAGCGCGGGCATGAGAAAACGTTCGCCGATGGACTTGGGTGTGGTCAATCGGACCAGACCGGCGATCTCGGCATCGATCTCGCTATCCTTCGGTCTCAAGAGATCATCCATCTGTCGCACGAGTTCGCGCGAGCGCTGCGCAAACGCTTCTCCTGCTTGTGTGGCGCGCACGCGCCGGGTGTTCCGATGGAACAGAATTTCGCCCACCAATGCTTCGGCCTCCTGAACGGCACGCGTGACTGCCTGAGGCGAGGTGCCCAGCCGGGTGGCGGCTTCCTTAAAGCTCTGTGCTTCAACGGCCGCGCAATAGATGCGCAACATTTCAAGGCGATTCTGCATGACGGGGTCTCGGTTTAGATTCCAGAAAATGGAATTATGAAATCGTATCATTTCCATTGAATGGTCGGCTTGTGATTCTCATACTGCTTCTGTCGCGGGGGCATTCGCCCTCTCAGGAACACAGGAGCCTGTCAACAATGAGCAATCGCGTCAGCAATGGAATCGAAGGCAAGGTCGTTGTCATCACCGGTGCGAGCAGCGGGCTGGGTGAAGCCACGGCACGTCATTTGTCGGCGAAAGGGGCATCGCTTGTATTGGGTGCGCGTCGTCTGGAGCGGCTCGAAAGCATTGCCGCTGAGTTGCGCGAAGCGGGCGGCAAGGTCGAGATATTGGCCGCCGATGTCACCCGCCGCGCAGATGTGCAGGCGCTAGTCGATCATGCAGTGAGCGTGTACGGACGCGTGGATGTAGTGATCAATAACGCGGGGTTCATGGCGATCGCGCCCTTGTCAGAGTTGAAGGTCGACGAATGGGAACGCATGATCGACATCAACATCAAGGGCGTGCTCTACGGAATCGCCGCCGCGCTACCGGTATTCCAGAAGCAGGACAGCGGCCACTTCATCAATATTTCTTCGGTGGCGGGAATCAAGGTTTTCAGCCCGGGCGGCACCGTCTATAGCGGCACCAAGTTTGCCGTACGCGCGATCTCCGAGGGGCTGCGCCACGAAGTCGGCGCTTCGATCCGCACGACGATCATCCTGCCGGGCGCGGTCGACTCCGAACTGAAGCTCGGCAGTTCCCATGAAGAAAGCGCGAAGGTGGTGGGGCAGTTTTATCAGCAGGCGATCCCCGCGGATTCGGTGGCTCGCGCGATTGCCTTCGCGATCGAGCAACCGGGCGATGTTGATACCAACGAGATCGTGCTTCGTCCGACGATGCAGGAGTTCTGATCAGGATACCGGCAGACCGCTTGTGCGGTTCAACCACAGGAATTGAACCTGTCCAGCCGGAACGCCTTGGGGTCCACTCCTGGCGTGTCTCCGGTCACCAGGTCCGCCATCAACGCGCCGGCAGCCGGGCCAATGCCAAAACCATGCCCTGAAAATCCCGCTGCGAGAAAGAACCCTGGAATCTTGCCGACCTCCGAGATGACCGGCACCGCGTCCGGCGTCACATCGATAAATCCGGCCCACGCTTTTGCAACCGTCGCATTCTTGAACGCCGGGAACGCATGCTTCAACTTGCCTAGCGCGCCGTCGACCATCTTCATGGTCGGTGGCGGATCGAGCGTCCGGCAAGCTTCGAACGGAGTGGGCGCGTCCAGGCGAAAGTGGCGCGGGATTTTCATTTCCTCTACAAAACGCCTGCCTACACGAAGCTTCAGGTACTTGCGCTCTGCCATCCACGCTGGCAAGAATTGGCGGCACAAGCGGATGCTGTCGGGCGTAAGATCTGCTATTGACGCGCCGAGTTGCGACACCGTATAGCCCCCGTCGGCGCGCTTGCGGCACGTAAAGTCCGACCCGTTGATCGCCATATCAAGGCCAGTTTCCAACGGCCCGGTCCGTAGCACGGACGCATGTACTTTCAACTGCGGAAAATCAACGGCGTTGTTGCCGCAAAAAAGCCGCGACCATGCGCCGCCTGCCAACACGACCGACCCGCACTTCACAACACCAAGCTCAGTGATGACCGCCGACGTTCTCCCTGCGCTAGTCTCCAGTCCGCGAACCGCGCACTGTTCGAACACTAGCGCACCGGCTTCGGTCGCCAGTCTGGCGATTGCAGCAGTGGCGAGAGTGGGTTCCGCAACGCCGTCACCGGCGCTGTACAAAGCGCCGATCCACGGCCGGTTCGAGGTCGGAATGAGACGCGCCAGTTCCTCGCGTCTCAGCAAGCTTCCTTCTGTGCCCGTGTCTTTGGCCGAGTTGAGCCACGCCTGATGGCGGGCCATCTCCTTGTCCGTTTCCGCCAGATAAGCGAGGCCGGTGCGCCGGTAACCCACGTTGATGCGCGACTGGATGTCCGCCCACATATCGTTCGCTATAGCCGATAACGGCAGCTCCTTTGGATCACGCCCGACCGTGCGAATCCATCCCCAGTTGCGCGACGACTGTTCACCCGCGACCGTGCCTTTTTCGAATACCGCAACACGTACTCCCTTACGTGCCAGCGCGAGTGCAATGCTGATGCCAATAATCCCGCCTCCGACGATCGCAACGTCGATCTCCGCAGGCAATGTCGAGCGCATGTTATGTCCTTGAAGGTAGGCGGTCGTTGATGTCAGTGAGCACGACTTCGGCTAGCCGACAAGCCGACCAGCGCAACCACGCCGATCACGATCACGTAATAAGCCGGCGACATGATGCTGCCTGTCTGCGCAACAAGGAAGCCGACCACGAGTGGCGTAACGCCACCAAAAAACGTCTGTGACGCAACGTAGGCAATCGACACGCCGGTCGTCCGGCACGACGTTGGAAAGAGCTGCGACAGCAGCGAGCCGACCGGCGCGTAGTAGAAGCTGTAAAACATCAGCGACATCGCGCATTGAAACAAGACCAGCGACTGGAACGACGGTGTGTGCGTCAGCACGAAGAACATGGGGAAGATCATGATCAAGCCCGCGATCAACGCTATCCGCATGACCTTGATGGTGCCGAAGCGGTCTGCAGCCAGTCCGCCGAAGATCGGAAATATGGTGCTGAAGAGGCCACTGAAGATAGATGCAATGAATGCTGAATCCTTAGCTATCCCGAGGTTATTGATGGCGAACGTCGGCATGTAGATGTTAAGAAAACTTGCAACATTGCCCGCCGCCACGACTGCCGCGCCAATCAGCAGGAAGCGCTTGTGAAAGGTAAAGACCTCCGCAAGCGGCCGATGCGGCTTGTCCGCGACCTCCTCGAACTCGCGCGTCTCGTTGATCTTGGTGCGGATATACAGTCCTGCCGGACCGATCAGGCAGCCGAAGATGAACGGCGTGCGCCATCCCCACGAATCGACTTGCTCCTGAGAAAGATAATGATTGATCAGGTAAGCAAACAGCGAGGCGGTCAGCACCGCGAGGCCGGACGTCGAGAACTGCAGGCTGGCAAAGAACGCTTTTGTACGTGGGTTTTGCTCGGTCAGGTAAGAGTTCGCGCAGCCGAATTCACCGCCGACCGAGAACCCTTGCAGCAGGCGTCCGAACACGAGCAGGGCGGGCGCCCATGCACCAACTACCCGATACGTCGGAATCACCGCCATCAGGAAGGTGCCGCACAGCATCAGGAACGCAGCGATGGTCAGCGCGGCGCGGCGGCCACGCTTATCGGCATAGATGCCCAGCACGACCGCGCCAACGGGCCGTATGACGTAGGCACTCGCGAAGGTCAGCAGGCTGTATAACAAGGCCGACTGCGGATTGCCGGTGGGGAAAAACAGGTGCGAGATGGTGATCGCGAACATGGCGTAGACGATCAGGTCGAACCACTCGAAAAACGTGCCCACGTTCGCCGCCACCACGTCACGAATCTTGTGTGTGGATGCCTGCCTGGATGATGGAATGCCGCCCGAGCCGATACTGCCGATCGCCTGTTTCATCTTTGCGTCCTGTGTAGTGAGCACCGGCCTGTCAGGGCGCGGTGTGTCCAGTACAGCTAAATAGGCGCACAAGACTGGCCGCGCCCAGGCGAAAAACTAAACGTAGAAATGATTGCTGTTGATGACGAGAATGGTGGTGGGTGACTCCCAGCCGTTCTCCCATCTATACCGGTGACCTGACGGAAAACCATATACATCCCCGGCTTCCAGCAGCATTTCCTGCTCGTCGACGAACAAACGCAGCTTGCCGCGCACGACGTACCCAATCTTGTCGCCGGTCTGGAGGACGAAGTTTGCGTCGGACACAGCGCCCGCGCTGATCTCCATGAGGAACCCTTCCATGACCGAGCAGCCCGCGGGGGTCACCCGATATTTAGTCACGCCGCCGACGCTCACGGGCGTGCGATCCGCGATTCGCACGACGAAGTCCGCGCCTGCACCTTCCCGCGGCGCCGCAGCATTACGCTCGTCGAACAACGCGGCGCCATCCACGCCCAATGCATGGCAGATGTTGCGAAGCACGCGAATGGACGGCGAGCTGATGCCCCGCTCGATCTGGCTGAGCATGCTGACAGATAGGCCGGCTTGCTCGGCCACATGCTTGAGCCGCAGGTCCTGCGCCTTGCGCATGGCGCGCAAGCGAGAGCCGATGACCACGTCTTGCTCGTGCGCAGGGGCGGTCGTCAACGGCAAGGAGTCTTCGGACACAGTGTGGCCTTGTAGAGGGACTGCATCGAAAATTACACTGTGATGAAGTTTGTGTCAAAAAATGATTGTTTTCAAGAAAACAATAAGGATCTGGTGAAATTTTTAGCCAGATTGGCCGGACGACGCGTGCCGTGACCGGCGACCAATGCCTGTGATTCTTCAGTTGATTCGCCCACAGCCACCCGGTGCACAGCATCGCTGAAAACCTGTTGGATCTGGCGCGCAAAGACAGGCTGAGTATCCGGCTGCTATATCAGACCGTGGCGGCGGGGAATGGCTGCCGTGTGTTGACCGGTACGCTGGGTGAAGTGGTGGATGATCTGCGGCACTCGTTCGAGAGCGGAGCGGCCGACGGCTTCAATATTTGCCCGGCAACGTTGCCGCAGGGAATCGATGATCTGGCTGAGCCAGTGATCCTGGAAATGCGCCGCAGTGGACGATTTCGGACGGAGTATGAGGGCACTACGTTATGGGAGAGCCTTGTGTTGAAGAGCCTCGTCTTCGCGGCCTGGGCGATCAGACTGATTCGTGCAACCCCTTGCGTGAATCTTACGCAAGGGGTTGCACGCGGAAGAGCCACCGGCCTCCCGTCTCATGCGAACGACCTCAGAACCGGTGCGTCATCGCCAACCGGGCCATCATCTGATTGCCGGTTGAAGAAATCCCCGATGAACCCGGGATATCCGCATTGTCGAACTGCGTTCCCGTGTTGCCATTCACGTGTTGATACGCCCCTTGGATATAGACCGACGTGCTCTTGCTAAGGTCATAGTCAAGCATCAAGGAGAATTGATTGTACTTGGGCATCGAGCGTCCGGTCGTAGCGGAAATGTGAGCGAACGTATAGGTGTAGGCAGCCGCCATCCAGAAATCAGGCTTGAAGAAGTACTGGCCATTGACTTCGAAGTTGTCGAACTTCCACGAGTTCTGCGTACCCGCCACCGGTTGATCCGTAAAGTACGCATTGCCGGTCGGGTTATAGACATCCACATGCGAATACGCGAACGACAACAGTGCCTTGTTCGAGAACGTGTACGACACGCCAGCGTCAATGTTCTGCTGCGAGTCAGCCGTGAACACCGTTGTATCGCTCGACACGGCACCCGAAGTACTGGCTCCGCCACTATTGGTCTTCATGTACGCAAGAGCCGCTGCGAAGCCGCCCATCTTGTAGGTACCCGCGGCACTGTACATGCGGTTCGTCGCGAACCCGCCCGCCTGGTTACTGAAGCCATACATGGCTTCGCCAGTAAAGCCGCTATAGGTCGGCGACACGTACTTGACCGAGTTCTGGATGCGATAATCCCAGTCCGAGTTATCGTTGTCGAACGGATGCGCGGCCAGATCGCCAATAGTGTTGCCCGCAGCAGTGAATCCGCTCCACATGTCGATGGTTGGATCGTACTGGCGACCCATGGTGAACGTACCATATTGAGCTGACGATAAGCCAACGTAAGCCTGACGGCCAAACTCAAGACCGCCTTGGCCCAGTTGCCCGTTGTTCGTGTTGAAGCCGTTCTCCAACAGGAAGATCCCCTTCAGCCCGTTACCCAGGTCCTCACTTCCTTTCACGCCCCAGCGGCTTCCCACGGTGTCACCGCTAACCATTTCGTAGCCGCGATGGCCTTGGCCATTACTCGTAAAGTCAAACCCTTCGTCGATCAGGCCATAGAGCGTGACGCTGCTTTGCGCATGCGCGACGGTGCTAAGGAAAAGTGCCGGAATCGCAGCGGCTAGCAAGGTTTTCTTCATGATTTTCCAATCCCAATGTATATAGATTCAGACGCGTGTATGTCGGTTCTTGCAGCGCGAACTTGCCGACGAAGTTAAGACTTCATGAAAGCGCCCACGAAGGTTAATGAGCCGTTATTCATAGCTGGGGCGACTAACTGAAATTCAGACTTTCAGGCACAGGAAGAGACGCGGCTGAAGAGCGTTGCGGCTTGCTGGCGAGGCAACGGCGCACCGCGTGACGCATCAGGCAAGGAGAGACGGGAACGATGCGTGTCGTGAATCCGATACAGCAAACTTCCAAACAATTTGATTTGATGTATTGAGCTCTTGCGCAACGCTTGAAAGAGGCCGCATCAGCGACGCAAAGAGAGTACGGCCACCTGACAGGCAGCGCAGCGCGATGTGTGAAACAAAGTATGAAATGTGTTTTGTAAGCGAAACGAGCCTCTATGCAAGCGGCGTGTCAACTCCTCGCCATCATTCGCGAGCCCTGTGCGTCTGAGCCTTTGCTCTATAACGTGCGCGCTTGCCAGTTCGTTCAATGCGTTTCGGCAGCAGACTTCTGACGTTCGGCCCGACCTTGCATCGGAGCCTCTGTGGTTATCTTAACGAACCTTAAATTACTCTTCATGTTACAGCAGACTTTCCGTTGCAATCAGTTCGCTATCCTGAATCTTGTCACCCGCCGCTCGATAAAAATCAGCCAGGCGCAGGCGACTACTCAAGCCCGATATCTTTACGGAGAACACCCATGAAACGCCTTTCCGCGGCATTGATTACGTTTTCACTCGCCCTTACCAGCGTATCGGCCATAGCTGCCCCAAGTCTTACGCAGGCCGAGTGTCATGACTACCCGTTCACGCCCCTCAAGCACACCGTCACGCACAAGCAACTGATGCAGGAGTTAGGCGAGCTGGAAGCAGTCGGGTATCAACCGACCTCCGACGACAACGAATATCCGAGCGATCTGCAAGCAGCCGAAGCCAAGCTGCATCAGGAGTTCCGTCACGACTGCATGCCGGCGCAGGTCGCAGGTGATCCCGCCACTCCTTCCTCGAACTAAGTCCTGAACGTTGCGAGTGGACGACCTTGGATGAGGCAAGGCGGCAATTCGACATGTCGTGCCAAGCAATGGTTCACAAAAATTTCGATGTTCTCTTAGAGGCTTTGCCCTAAGCGTATTTCAGTAAATATCTTTTCATGAAGGGGATGACGGACCGTTAAGAGTCCCCGCGTAGTCTGAGCCCTGTCATCAACACCGTCGCAACGCCATTGGCATACAGCGACGCTCAATTCACCAGGATCACCAGGAGTAGCGACATGAAAAAACTTTTTTTCGCAGCAAGCCTTCTCTCATGCGCAGTGTGTTCTTCGGCGTTTGCGCAGTCACCGACAAAGCCCGCTCAAGACCAGTCGTGGAAGCCGCCGGTCTCGACCCTCACCCGCACGCAGGTTGAGCGTTCGCTCGTTCACGCTGAAAAAGACGGTCAGCTTAATTACCTCGATACGGTGGTTTATCGCGGTAGCCGCTAAGGTCAGGCAGCTTTCTGATGCCTGTCCGTCAACTCCATTCGCCGATCTCATCGAGTCGGTTGTGGCATCATTTACCCTCTGGTAGTGCAGACGGCACCCGGTTTTTCGCCGGTGCCGACTTAGGATTGGGAACAATGACGACACGAGTGCTTACGGTAGAGGACGATCCGCTAGCAGCGAATGAGATCGTGGCAGAGCTTGAAAAATGCGGGTTTGAGGTGGACTGGGTGGATAACGGACCCGACGGTCTCGCCCGTGCAATGAGCGGTGAGTATGACGTGATCATGCTCGACCGCATGCTCCCGGGACTCGACGGACTGACTATCCTCACCACCTTGCGAACGGTTGGCGTACAGGCGCCGGTGTTAATGCTAAGCGCGCTTGGCGACGTAGATGAGCGTATTCGCGGCCTGCGTGCGGGCGGTGACGATTACCTGACCAAGCCGTTTAATTCAGACGAACTCACAGCACGTCTCGAAGTACTGCTGCGACGTCGGCGCGAGGCTCCCGCACGCAATGAAACAACGCTGAACGCAGGACCGCTTCTCATCGATCTGATCTCGCGCAAGGTGATGCGCGACGGCACTGAAGTGTCGCTACTGCCAACCGAGTACCGGATCCTGGAGTTCATGATGCGGCACGCTGGTCAAACCATCACTCGCACCATGCTGTTCGAAGCGGTGTGGGGTTATCACTTCGATCCCGGCACCAATCTGATCGATGTTCACATGGGACGCTTGCGCAAGAAGATAGATCCCCCCGGTGCCAAAGCAACGATTCAGACCGTGCGCGGTTCGGGCTACATCCTGACGTGATTCACCTCCTATAAGAACACCTTGGCTGACTCAACGAATCGCACGCATCCCATAGAAATGGGGCGCCGCTGGCATAACACGACCTTCAGGTGGCTTTCGGTCTACGCCGTCATCTTCGCACTGTCGGTCATGGTGCTGATCGGATTTATCGGCTGGTCGGCTACCACGCGCATGGAGTTCGACGCGGACTCGGTGCTCCATTGGCAGCTCTTCTACTTCGGGTCTATCGATGACCCGGAACTTCCTGCGACCGTTTACCGCCGCACGGAAGGCGAGCACCTGAATACCAATTACTTCGGGCTGTTCGCCGCGGACGGCACGCATCTCGCCGGCGATATCCGTGTCTTGCCTGCGGACCTGCCGCTCGATCGTCAAGGTCATACGCTCAACGATAGCCTGATCGTCGCCAACCAGGCGAAGTCGCCAGTCGTGCGGGCCATGGGCGTGCGTCGGCACAGCGGTGAACAGATCGTGGTTGCCCGCGACCTTACGCATGTGCTGGCTGTCCGCGAGACGATGATCAACGCGTTGGTTGGCGGGGGCTTGTTCTGCTTGCTGGTGAGCATAGCGAGCGGCTTGTTGCTCAACCTGCGGCAGATGCGGCGCGTGCGCGATATTCGCAATGTAACCTTGCGCATCGCAGAGGGCGATCTGAACCGGCGTTTGCCGATCGGTGGGCGAGACGAACTGGATATGCTCGCGCATCTGGTGAATCACATGCTCGAGGAAATCGAACGGCTGATGACGGAGGTCAAGAGCGCATGCGACGGAATAGCGCATGACTTGCGTACCCCGGCCGCGCATATCCGCACCTTGCTAGCCAACGTGGCCGAACGCATGCACGTGATCCAGGATGACGGCGTCGCGCAAATGCTCGACCGTGCGCGAGTCGAAGCCGATATGCTGCTCGATCGTTTCGGTGCGATGCTCCGCATTTCGGAGATTGGCGCCTTGAAGCGGCGTGGCGGGTTTTCGTCGGTGGATCTCACTACGCTCGTCCATGAATTAAGCGAACTGTATGAACCGCTCGCCGAGGACCGTGGAATTAGCTGGGCGGTTGCGATCGAACAGGTTCCCGCGGTGCATGGCGATCGGGCGTTGCTATTCGAAGCATTCAGTAACTTGCTAGACAACGCGATCAAGTTCGCGCCAGACAACGGGGCCGTGCGTATCGAACTGACGGATCATCCGCAGGGCGCGCTACTCGTGATTTCGGACAACGGTCCAGGTATTCCTGAGCGTGAGCGAGAGGCGGTCATGCAGCGCTTCTACAGAGCCGATCAGACGCGTCATCTGGCAGGCTCTGGACTCGGTCTCAGCATTGTGTCTGCCGTGATGCGGCTGCACGATTTCGCGCTTCGTGTGGGCGCTAACGGTACCGGTACCACCCCTGGCACGACGATGACGATTGAATGCTGGCCCCACGCGCTCGAATGACGAGCGTGCTGATTGTCTGGCCCCCCTGATTGCCTGCCCTGATTGTCTGCCTTGATAAACCGATAAACCGAGTAAGAGCCACCCCTATGCGAGTTCTGCTCATTTCCACCGTTTGCACTGAAGGCGCTTATCTGCATAAGGCTTTACGTGAAAGCGCGCACAGCCTGCAAATGACCGACGATCTACGCGACGGGCTCCATCTTGCGTCGCAAGACAGCTTTGACGCGGTGCTGATCGTGGCCGTCGATACTGAAGCCATCTGTAACCTGGCTACGCTGTTGTCCGATTTCGCGCGTTTGCCGGGTTCACCCGCAATCCTGGTCGTGCTTGGACGCGCGACGCCTGTAGAGCGCGCGCGCATGCTTCGCGCCGGCGCGGACGCGTGCTTCGTGCAGCCGTATTCGTTTATAGAAATGCAGGAACGCATGCTGGCGTTGCATCGATCGTCGGTGCAGGGCTTGGGCGACCCCACGCTTGACCTTTCGCTGAGGCTGGATCCGCTCACGCGGGAGCTGGTGGAAGGAGACAAGCGTTTCCCCCTGACCAAGCGCGAGTTCTTGTTGATTGAGTCGCTGTTGCGCCAGCCCGATGCCCCCGTCGCGCGCGACCAGTTGATTCGGTATGCGTGGCCTGACAAGGACGTCGTGGACCCGTCGAGCGTGAACCTGGTTGTTTCGCGGCTGCGCCGCAAACTTGAGTTGCATACCTTCGGTGCACGTCTTGAAACCGTCAGCCGCTTCGGTTATCAGATCAGCACGGCACAACTGCCGCCTGTTCTCGCCTTTTCCGTTGCTCGATCGAGCGTTGGAAATAGGTAAGGTTGGAAATGCATAAAGCGCGATGCTCCCGTCAGGGAGCATCGCGCTCACGTTACGTATGCATTGGGGGAGATCAGGAACCGAAGAAGGGCTGGCAGTAATCCACTGGACCAACACAAGCGTTAGGATCAGTCGATGCGCCTTGCATTGACGCGCAACCGGCCAGTGAAAGGCCCAACGCCAACGCGCACAGCGGCAAACGTAAGGAAGAGAGTATGCGTCTTAACCGGCTCATTGCATCACCTTGGCGAAAACGCCTGTAACTCGAATCTATGGTTTGAGCGTCCGCATTGCGGCGAATCAGGATGTGCGCCGGCAGTGCGTGACGGAAGGCTTGAATGAATGCTTGAAGCCGCGGCGGAGAAACCGGGAGCGGTCGTTACACACAAGTGCGTTCCATCCGTCCCGGCCAGCGGCCAGCGGCAATCAATGCATCATGCCTAGTGATGCCAGTACAACGTGCGGTTCAAGTAATCGAGTTGACCATCCTGCTCGGACTTCACGAGGTCTTGATAAACCTCCGCGCGTGTTTTGGGCTCAATGGTTTGTCCATCCGGGGGTACCCATTGATCTGTCTGCGCAAGAAGGGTGGGGGCGGGTGCCTGAGGGGCTACCTGAGCGGGCGCCGTGCTCTGGGCAAAGGCCGAGCCCGTGGTGGCTGCCAGGCCGGCAAAAGCAAGGGCGATCATCATGGTCTTCATGGTGCTTTCCTAAAAGTCCGTTTAATGAGTGTCCGGGCTTCGATGCAGCGGTGTGATCGTTGTCCGGTGAATACAGATTAACGAGTCGGCCCTGTCGGGAAAGACGCTCAAACATGAAGAGTTGTTCATGTAGAGCAGTTCATGAAACGTAAAAAGTCCGATCAAATAACATCGGATAACTAAGTTAAATATTTGGTATCTGCTTTATAAATTATTCTTCATGAAGTAGCGCGATTCCGACACGTCCACGTCATGCCAGCCGCCTAAATTTGCCCCGGTCCGCATGGCGAGTCGGGCGGCTGCACTTCGCCATCCTGTCTCCGCCTTGCCGGGGAGCGGAACAGCAGCCGCATCATCCTGGAATTGCACACATGAATAAAGCGTTGATCGCCTCCTTGAGCCTGATCGCGGCCGCGGTCTCTCAAGCCGCGAACGCACAAAGCAGCGTTACCCTGTACGGCACACTTGATACGGGTATCGACTATATTTCCAACCAGAAAGCCGCAACGGGTGGCAATGCCGCGTGGGGCTTGCAAAGCGGTAACGTGAGTACGAATCGCTGGGGCCTGAAAGGCACGGAGGATCTCGGTGGCGGTCTCGCGGCCGTGTTCGACCTCGAGAACGGTTTTAACATCGACAACGGCAAGTTCTCGAACGGCGGCGACGAGTTCGGGCGTCAGGCATGGGTCGGTATTTCAAGCTCCGCTTACGGAACCGTTACGCTGGGACGCCAATACGACTCCATGGTGGACTTCGTGGCGCCCTTGTCGGCAACCGGTTCGGGCTTCGGCGGCAACATAGCCGATCACCCGTTCGACAACGACAACCTGAACAACGACTTCCGCATGAACAATGCGGTGAAGTTTCGCAGCGTGAACTACGGCGGGCTCGTGTTCGGCGGTGCATACGCATTCAGCAATTCATCGAATGGCTTTAGCAACAACAACGCCTACACGGCGGGCGCGTCGTATAACAATGGTCCTTTGAGCCTTGCTGCAGCGTACTTCCAGGCTAACAATCCGGGCGGTGTCACGCCGCCGGCCAACACCGGTGGCGCGCTCTCGAGCGGCGACGGCGACGCAACGCTCGTCGGTGGCCGCCAGCGCATCATGGGCGCCGGTGCGCGGTACGTCATTGGTGCTGCGACGATCGGCGCGGTGTTCACGCGCACGACACTCGACGACCCGAGCGAGATCTCGCAGGGCGGTTCTTACGCGGCGCTTGCGGGCAACAAGCTCACGTTCAACAACTACGAACTGAACGCACGCTATGCGCTGACACCGGCATTGACGCTAGGCGGTTCGTACACGTTCACCGACGGCAAGTTCGACACCGCTACGTCGAGCCTCTCGCCGAAATGGAATGCGTTCATGCTGCAAGCGGACTACTCGCTGAGCCGCCGTACCGACGTCTACCTCGAAGGCGTCTACCAGCACGCGACCGGCGCAACGGGTGTGAACGCATTGGGCAACGCGTCGATCTATAACCTGGCTGCGTCGTCTAACGGCAAGCAGGCAGTGGTGGCAGCGGGTATCCGTCACCGCTTCTGATCCATCCCGAACAGGGAACGATGTAGAAACGCCGCCGGGGTTGAACTTCACCCCGGCGGCGTTTTTTACTTCTGCGGCTGAAACAAGCCTCAGGCGGGCTTCCTGGTCCATCCCCCACCCAACGCCTGGATCAGGGACACCGAAGCCGTCAGCTGCCGCGTACGCAGGTCCAGCGACGAGATTTGCGCGGTCAACTCGGTGGTTTGGGCCGTGACGACATCCAGATAGCTCACCACACCATCCCGATACTGCGACGTCGCCAGCGCGAGCGTTTGCTGCGCGGCGCTCAACGCCTGATCTTCGTTGACCGATTCGTCGCCGAGATAATGCAGCAGCGCGAGACCGTCCTCGACCTGCTGGAACGCCACAAGCACGGTCTGCCGGTACTTCGCGCCATTCTCCGCAAGTTGCGCCCGCGAATTCGCCACGGCCGCGCTGCGCTTGCCGCCATCGAAGATCGTGAACAGCAACTGCGGTCCCACCGACCAGATTTCGTTGGGCGCCGCGAGCCAGGGCGAGAACGTATCGCTTTGATATCCGCCATCCAGGCCGAGTGAAATGTCAGGGTAGAACGCGGCCTTCGCCACGCCGATCTTTGCGTTCGCGGCGGCCACGCGCCGCTCAGCGGCCGCGATATCCGGCCTGCGCTCCAAGAGCGTTGCCGGCAGCCCGGTTGGTACGTGGGGCAGATAGTTGAACGCAACGTCCGGCGGCAAGGAGAACGACGATGCCGGCGTTCCCGTGAGCGTCGCAATCGCATGCTCGAGCAGCGCGCGGCTCGCCTGGGTATCGTCGGCGGCGGCACGCGCGGAAGCGAGTTGCGTCTGCGCCCTCGATACATCCATGCCGGAAGCCAGGCCGCCGTTGTGACGGCTGACGGTCAGTTTCAGCGCGCGCGTATACGTGTCGATGGTGTCGTTGAGCAGCTTGGCGCGCTGATCGAGGCCGCGCAGCTCGAAATAGGTCGACGCGAGGCTTGCCTGAAGACTGAGGCGCAACGACTCGAGATCGTCAGCACTGGCTTCCTCTTGCGAGCGGCCCGCGCTGACCTGGTTGCGCACCTTGCCCCACAAATCAAGGTCATAGCCAATACTCATGTCGGCGTTTGCCGTGTTGTAAGTCGAAGGCTGGCCCGTCCCGCGCAACGGCCGGTTATCCGACTGCCGTTGCCTCGAAACATCGGCTTCGGCGCCAATAGTGGGAAACAGCCCCGAACGCGCTTCCTGAAGGTAAGCGCTGGCTTCGTCATGCCGGGCAACCGCTGCGGCCACATTCGGATTGGCGGTGGCGATCTTCGCTTCGAGCCAGCTTAATACCGGATCGCGATACATGGTCCACCAGCTATCACGCGGGATGCGATCGGCGGGTTTTGCCGGTTGCCACGGGCCGGCTTCCTTGAAGGTGGTGGGAATCGCCGTGGCGGGCACCTTGTAGGTGGGCGCGAATGAACACGCGTTCAGTGCGACAGCGCAGGCTACCGCTATCAATAGACGGCGCTTAACCATGCTCATGCTCCGGCTGCCCGGTCGCCGCGGTGGCCACGGCCGTCGCGGCGCTGCGCACGAGTTCGCCTTCAGCAAGCGAGTCCGGCGGGTTGTCGATGATCCGGTCGCTCGCCGACAATCCCGATGCAATCAGGACATGGGTGCCGAGGTCGGTCGCGATCTTCACGTCTTTCAAATGCACGTGGTTGTTTGGATCGATGACAGCAACCTGCATGTTGTCAGTACGGAAGATCAGCGTGCTAGCCGGCACGAGCAACGCGCTGCCCGTATTAGGCAGTGCGAAGTGAACCTGCGTGTATTCACCGGGCAGCAGCAAGCCCGATGCATTGTCCACCGATAACTGCACCAGCAACGTGCCGGATGCGGGTGTAATGGCGTCGTCCGTGTCGACGAGTTTCGCGTCGAAGGTCATGCCTGGACGCTCCGGCACGGTCAGCTTGGCGGTGAGTCCCGGCTTGATCGCTGCCGCGTCGCTTTGCGGCACGTTCACGTAGACCCGGAGTCGGCGTGCGTCGGAGACGGCGAACAATTCCGGGCCGGTGCCACCACCCGCATCGATCAGCGCGCCAATATCGGTTTTGCGCGCGGTGACAATACCGTCGAACGGCGCCGTGATGCGCTTGAACGACTCAAGCGCCTCCAGGCGCGCGACGTTCGCACGGCTGGCGTCGACTGTCGCCTTCTTAGCAATCAGATCGCTGGTCTTTTCGTCGGCGTCCTGTTGCGAGACCGAGTCCTGCTTCAGCATCTGCGTCCAGCGTCGTGCGGTAGTCGCCGCGAGGTTTTCGTTCGCCACCGTATTGGCGAGATCAGCCCGCGCCTGCTGCAGTTGCTGATCGAGATCGGGCGTATCAATCACGCCAAGCAACTGGCCGGCTTTCACGTGGGTGCCAATATCGGCGTACCACGTTTGCAGATAGCCGGACACGCGGGCATAGATCGGCGCATTGACGAACGCCGCGAGTTGCCCCGGTAGTTCCAGCGACTGCTCGGCCGCGGGTAGCTGGGGCGTGACAGTCGCTACGGTCGGCACGGCTTGCGCGTCGGTCCAGGTCGTCAGTTCATGCTCCGCGCGCGACCGGCTGATGATGCCGTTGGTTACCACACCGGCGGCAATCAACGCGATGATCACGCTGACCAGTTTCAGATGACGCAGGCGCTTAGGGGAATTGATTTCAATTTCAGTGGACATGCGATTCTCCCGATCCGGAAAGTTTGTGATCCTCTGGAGCCTTGTCGTTGCGATGCACGAGGCTGAACACGACAGGTACGAAAAGCAGCGTGGCGATAGTGGCGCACATCAAGCCGCCGATCACCGCACGGCCTAGCGGGGCGTTCTGTTCGCCGCCGTCGCCGAGACCCAGCGCCATCGGCAACATGCCGATGATCATCGCGAGTGCGGTCATCAGCACCGGGCGAAACCGCGTGAATCCCGCTTCCATGGCGGCCACCAGTGCGTTCCCGGTAATGGCCAGCCGTTCGCGGGCGAAGGTGACGACCAGGATCGAGTTCGCCGTGGCCACCCCCATGCAGAGGATCGCGCCCGTCAGCGCTGGCACGGACAGTGGCGTGTGCGTAATGAACAGCATCCACACGATGCCCGCGAGCGCTGCTGGCAAGGCGGTCACGATCACGAATGCATCGCTCCACGAATGGAAGTTCACCACGATCAGCAGGTAGATCAGCACGATTGCCGCGATCAGGCCGAGGCCCAGTCCCATGAATGCGCTGTTCATGGTCTGGACCTGGCCTCGCACGGTCACTTGCGAGCCCTTCGGTACTTCCTTCGCGGTCTGGTGCACGATCGAGTTGATCTGCGCGGCCACCGCGCCGAGATCCCGGCCTTGCGTGGTCGCGTAGATGTCGAACAGAGGTTCGATGTTGTAGTGCGAGACAACTGCATTACCCACGCCACGTTTGATCGTCGCAAGGCCCCCGAGAATCTGCGCTTCGCCGGTCTTGCCGGTGACCATCAGGTTGCCGAGGTCGTTGAGCGAGGTCATGCGGTATTGCGGCGTTTGCGCCACGACTGCATACGAGACGCCGTTGCGCGGGTTGAGCCAGTAGGTCGGCGCAACCTGGCTAGTGCCCGATAGATTGGCCACTACGGAGTTAGTCACGTCACCCTCGGTGATGCCCAGTTCGGCGGCACGGGTCCGGTCAACCGAGACGGTGAATTGCGGGTAGGTCGTTGCCTGTTGAATACGCGTGTCCGCAATGCCCGGAATCAGTTGTACCTTGCGCAACAGTTGGCTGGCATACGCATAGTTGCCGCCCTGGTTCGGACCGGCGACCTGGATATCGATCGGGGCCGGCGAACCGAAATTAAGAATTTGCGAAATGATGTCGGCTGGCAGGAACGAGAAGGTCACGCCCGGATAGGCACGTGGCAGCAGCCTGCGCAATTTCTTGACGTACTCGGCCGTCGGCGCGTGATCCTCGCCGAG